>NZ_JBWXUE010000088.1:0-690 GCF_057158765.1 Kitasatospora sp. NEAU-69 | reverse complement strand
AACGACGCTCCCACGGCTTGTAGGCACACGGTTTCAGGTACTATTTCACTCCGCTCCCGCGGTACTTTTCACCATTCCCTCACGGTACTATCCGCTATCGGTCACCAGGGAATATTTAGGCTTAGCGGGTGGTCCCGCCAGATTCACACGGAATTTCTCGGGCTCCGTGCTACTTGGGAGAAGCTCAAGTGAGCCGTACAGATTTCGTCTACGGGGGTCTTACCCTCTACGCCGGACCTTTCGCATGTCCTTCGACTACCCATACGGTTTCTGACTCACCCAGCCGCCGGCAGACGACTGAAGAACTTTCCCACGACCCCGTATTGGCAACCCCTGCCGGGTCTCACACCAATACGGTTTAGCCTCATCCGGTTTCGCTCGCCACTACTCCCGGAATCACGGTTGTTTTCTCTTCCTGCGGGTACTGAGATGTTTCACTTCCCCGCGTTCCCTCCACATACCCTATGTGTTCAGGTATGGGTGACAGCCCATGACGACTGCCGGGTTTCCCCATTCGGACACCCCCGGATCAAAGCTCGGTTGACAGCTCCCCGGGGCCTATCGCGGCCTCCCACGTCCTTCATCGGTTCCTGGTGCCAAGGCATCCACCGTGCGCCCTTAAAAACTTGGCCACAGATGCTCGCGTCCACTGTGCAGTTCTCAAACAACGACCAGACACCCACCTACAAC
>NZ_JBWXUE010000087.1:0-1371 GCF_057158765.1 Kitasatospora sp. NEAU-69 | reverse complement strand
GTGCACATTGTGCACCGGACACGGCCCTCAACCGTGGTAGCGGGGACAGGATTTGAACCTGCGACCTCTGGGTTATGAGCCCAGCGAGCTACCGAGCTGCTCCACCCCGCGTCGGTAAACACGACACTACGGCATCGGGAGCGAATCACCGAATCGGCGGCCGAAGTCGACAGCCGCCCCCGACTCGACCCCGATGGAGTGCGTCAAGTATTGGTAAATATAAGATCAAGACATACCTATCCTTTGGGGGCTATTTTCGGATTACCCAGGAAGCAGGTTGAGCTGATGAAGTTGGCCCGTGTTTCGGCGGTCCTCGCCGCCGTCGCGATCGCGCCGGCCGTCCTCCTCCCGTCGGCCGCGCATGCCGCCGATCTCGGTCAGACCCCCGGCAGCTCGGCGCCCGACGCCACCCCGGCGACCACCGCAGAGCCCACCCCCGACGCGAAGCCGGGCCAGAGCGCCCAGGACCAGGCCGCCGAGGACGACCGGGTCGCCGTCCTGCGGATCCTCGCCGACAAGAGCACGGGCATCAGCGTCCGAGAGGCCGCGCAGAAGGCGCTGAACGGGACGCCGCAGGATGTCCGGCACTTCCTGGAAGTCGGTCAGAACGACGCCCGGGTGGTGGACAACCGGGTCCTGGCGACCCAGCTCTACGCCGCCGGCGGCCCCGGGGTGAAGGAGGCAGCCCTCGCCGCGCTCCACGGCACCCCCGAGGACGTCAAGCAGTTCCTGGAGGTCGGCCAGTTCAAGGCCCGCGAACAGGACAACCGCGTGCTGGTCACCCAGATCTACAGCGCCGGCGGCCCTGCGGTGCAGGCGGCGGCTCGGGCCGCGATCAACGGCAGCGCGGACGATATCAAGCGCTTCCTGGAGGTCGGCCAGTTCGAGGCCCGTGCGAAGGACAAGGCGGCCCAGGACGCGGCCACCAGCACGCCGTCCCCGAGCACGAGCACGAGCACGAGCGCGAGTCCGAGCACCGGCGGCAGCCCGGCCGTCCAGCCGACCCCGGTCACCCCGACCGCACCGGCCACCGTCGGCTCCGAGGTCAAGCCGGTGGCGGTGACGACCCCGCAGGCCGTCCCGTCCACGGGCGCCACGGTCACGGCCGCGCCCACCCCCGCGCCCACCCCCACGGCCACCGCCAGCGCTCCGTTCTCAGTCGCCGGTCACACCGTGCTCGCCTCCACCGGTGGCGGCTCCGAGCTCCCGTGGCTGGTGGGCGGCGCCGTCGTCGCCCTGGGCGCCGGCGCGGCGCTGGCCGGTACGGCGCGCCGCCGGTCCTCCTCCGAGGGCTGAGCGCCACCTCCCGGTGACTCCCGGTCGGGGCGCTGGCTCGTATGGTCGTACGGCGGGCGGCCGAAGCCAGTTGCG
>NZ_JBWXUE010000086.1:0-1530 GCF_057158765.1 Kitasatospora sp. NEAU-69 | reverse complement strand
GATCAGCGCAGGCGGGCGAGGAGGGCGTGTTCGACGAGGGTGATGAGGGCGCTTTTGGCGCTGTCTCGTCGGCGGGCGTCGAGGGTGATGATGGGGGTGTCGGGTCCGAGTTGGAGTGCTTCGCGGACTTCGTCGGGGGTGTGGGGCTGGTGTCCGTCGAAGCCGTTGAGGGCGACGACGAAGGGGAGCCCGCTGTTCTCGAAGTAGTCGAGGGCGGGGAAGCAGTCGGCGAGGCGGCGGGTGTCGACGAGGACGACGGCGCCGATGGCGCCGCGGACGAGGTCGTCCCACATGAACCAGAAGCGGTCCTGGCCGGGGGTGCCGAAGAGGTAGAGGATGAGGTCTTCGTCGAGGGTGATTCGGCCGAAGTCCATGGCGACCGTGGTGGTGGTCTTGCCGGCGGTGTGGGTGAGGTCGTCGATGCCGGCGGAGGCCGAGGTCATGACGGCTTCGGTGCGCAGCGGGTTGATCTCGGAGACGGCGCCGACGAGGGTGGTCTTGCCCACGCCGAAGCCGCCGGCGACGACGATCTTCGCGGAGGTGGTGGCGCGGGTGGCCGCGGGGCTAGAGCTTGCGAAGTCCACTGAGGACCCTTTCGAGCAGCGTGACGTCCGGCGTTCCGCCCGACTCGCCGGCGGCGGCGGGCTGGTGGATGGCGACCAGGCCGGCTTCGGCGAGGTCGGCCACGAGGATCCGCGCCACCCCCAGCGGCACCCCGGCCAGGGCCGAGATCTCGGCGACCGACTTGACCTCCTGGCACAGCGCGACGATCCGCTGGTGCTCGGGCAGCAGGCCGCCGGTGCGGCCGGCCGACGCGGTGGTCGAGATCAGGGCCTCGATGGCGAGCTGGTACCGCGGACGGGTGCGGCCACCGGTCATGGCGTAGGGGCGCACCAGCGGCTGCTGCTCGTAGCCACCGTTGTTCTGGTCGCCGTAACCGGAGCCGTACCCGTTGCCGTACGAGCCGGCCGGTGTCGGGGGCGGGGTCATGCGGATCCTCCTAGCGCTGCGGCTGAAGATGCGTCAGCTGTCGGGGGTTGACCGCCGGGCCCGTGTGTGGGCGGGCCCGGCGGAGAGTGACGTGAAGGCCTGTCAGTGCAGGAGGCTGCCTTGGAGTTCGGCGCGCAGGGCGGGGGTGAGGACGGCTCCGGCGCGGTCGACGAGGAGGGCCATTTCGTAGCCGACCAGGCCGATGTCGGAGTCGGGGGAGGCGAGGACGGCGAGGGAGGAGCCGTCGCTGACTGCCATGAGGAAGAGGAAGCCTCGTTCCATTTCGACGACGGTCTGGTTGACGTCGCCGCCCTCGAAGATCCGGCTGGCGCCGGAGGTGAGCGAGGTGAGGCCGGAGGCGACGGCGGCGAGCTGGTCGGCGCGGTCGCGGGGGAAGCCTTCGGACATGGCGAGCAGGAGCCCGTCGGCGGAGACCACCACTGTGTGGGACACCCCTGGGGTGTTGTCCACGAAATTGGTGATCAGCCAGTTCAGGTTCTGTGCGGCCTGGCTCATCTGACTCAACTCAACGCTCCTGGT
>NZ_JBWXUE010000084.1:0-1937 GCF_057158765.1 Kitasatospora sp. NEAU-69 | reverse complement strand
GATCAGCGCAGGCGGGCGAGGAGGGCGTGTTCGACGAGGGTGATGAGGGCGCTTTTGGCGCTGTCTCGTCGGCGGGCGTCGAGGGTGATGATGGGGGTGTCGGGTCCGAGTTGGAGTGCTTCGCGGACTTCGTCGGGGGTGTGGGGCTGGTGTCCGTCGAAGCCGTTGAGGGCGACGACGAAGGGGAGCCCGCTGTTCTCGAAGTAGTCGAGGGCGGGGAAGCAGTCGGCGAGGCGGCGGGTGTCGACGAGGACGACGGCGCCGATGGCGCCGCGGACGAGGTCGTCCCACATGAACCAGAAGCGGTCCTGGCCGGGGGTGCCGAAGAGGTAGAGGATGAGGTCTTCGTCGAGGGTGATTCGGCCGAAGTCCATGGCGACCGTGGTGGTGGTCTTGCCGGCGGTGTGGGTGAGGTCGTCGATGCCGGCGGAGGCCGAGGTCATGACGGCTTCGGTGCGCAGCGGGTTGATCTCGGAGACGGCGCCGACGAGGGTGGTCTTGCCCACGCCGAAGCCGCCGGCGACGACGATCTTCGCGGAGGTGGTGGCGCGGGTGGCCGCGGGGCTAGAGCTTGCGAAGTCCACTGAGGACCCTTTCGAGCAGCGTGACGTCGGGCTGGTTGCCGGATTCGCCCCCGGCGGCGGGCTGGTGGATGGCGACCAGGCCGGCTTCGGCGAGGTCGGCCACGAGGATCCGTGCCACCCCCAGTGGCAGTCCGAGCAGGGCCGACACCTCGGCCACCGACTTGACCTCGGTGGCGCAGAGCGTACAGATCCGCTGGTGCTCGGGCAGCAGCGTGGCCAGCCGGGCCGGGTCGACGCTGGCCGAGACCAGCGCCTCCAGGGCCAGTTCGTAGCGCGGACGGGTGCGGCCACCGGTCATCGCGAACGGACGGATCAGCGGGCCGCTGTCCAGGTCGTCGAACTCGTCCGGCTCCTCGTGCCGGGCCGGTCTGCTCGGACGGGCGGCCGGAGCTTCAGCGGGCTCGGGAGCGTAGCCGGGCTGCGGGTACTCCTGGCCGTACTGCTCCGGGTACTCCTGACCGTACTGCTCCGCGTACTGCGGCTGCGGCTGCTGGACCTGCTGGACGTGCTGGGGCTGCTGCGGCTGGCCGTAACTCTGACCGGGGCCTGCGCCGGGGGACCCGAACGCATCGTGGCCAGTGCCGGGGTACGGAACGCCGTACTGGCCCTGGCGGTCGTCGGGCGGTGTCACGGGTCCTCTCCTCACAAGGTGCGGCGGTGCGGTGCAAGGGTGCTGGCACAGCCTCAGGTGGGGCCGAAGCTGGTGGTGCGAGGGGCCGTACAACAACGGGGCAGTGGAACAACGCCCAACACCGAGCCCGCGTTCTGCGGACTCGGCCTGGGCGGCTGGATCATACAAGTACTACTGATTTGATGACACATCGTCACCAGAGCGCCGCCTGACGGACCGTCTGTCGGACGGCCCGTCAGATGAACGGCTGAACAGATTCAACTACATAAACCGCTGATGCACTGTCAGTGCAGGAGGCTGCCTTGGAGTTCGGCGCGCAGGGCGGGGGTGAGGACGGCTCCGGCGCGGTCGACGAGGAGGGCCATTTCGTAGCCGACCAGGCCGATGTCGGAGTCGGGGGAGGCGAGGACGGCGAGGGAGGAGCCGTCGCTGACTGCCATGAGGAAGAGGAAGCCTCGTTCCATTTCGACGACGGTCTGGTTGACGTCGCCGCCCTCGAAGATCCGGCTGGCGCCGGAGGTGAGCGAGGTGAGGCCGGAGGCGACGGCGGCGAGCTGGTCGGCGCGGTCGCGGGGGAAGCCTTCGGACATGGCGAGCAGGAGCCCGTCGGCGGAGACCACCACTGTGTGGGACACCCCTGGGGTGTTGTCCACGAAATTGGTGATCAGCCAGTTCAGGTTCTGTGCGGCCTGGCTCATCTGACTCAACTCAACGCTCCTGGT
>NZ_JBWXUE010000083.1:0-2400 GCF_057158765.1 Kitasatospora sp. NEAU-69 | reverse complement strand
GAGGTGGCTCCGGCACCGCGCCCGCGCTGAGCAAAGCCGAGCTGAGCCGACCTCAGCTCAGCTCGGCTCGGATCGAGTCGGACCGGCGGCTCAGCAGGTGAGCACCGGCCCGGCCCAGTCGCCGTGGTCGCTGTTGTTGCCGTCGCCGGCGTCGGTGACCACCAGGCGCAGCTCGTCCGCGCCGGTCAGGTCGGCCGTCAGGTGCTTGGCGGCGGCGTCCTTGCCGGTGACCAGGCCGCTGTCGGCGACCTTCGTGCCGTCCTTCCAGATCTGGAACGTGACGGTGCCCTGGCCACCGGTCTCGTCGTCGACACCGACGTCGGTGCTGAGCGAGGTGCAGCTGCCGCCGAGGTAGTAGTCCACCTCGCTCGGCGAGTTGGTGCCCAGGCCCTTCGGGTACTTGACGCCGCGGATCGTGATCGTCTCGCCGTCACCGGTGCCGTTCGCGCCCACGCTCTTGTCCTTCTCGACCGGGCCCCAGCCGTTGCTCGCCGAGGACCAGTTCAGGTCGGAGAGCTGGTGCGCGCCGGCCACGGGGCCGGGGCCGCAGGCGATCTTCGTGCCGGCCCAGTCGGCGTGGTCCCAGCTGGTGCCGTCGCCGCCGTCGGTGACCACCAGGCGCAGCGTCTTCGCGCCGGTCAGGTCGGCGGTCAGCGTCTTCGCCGGGTCCTTGCCGGTGAGCAGGCCGCTGTCGGCGACCTTGGTGCCGTCCGCCCAGACCTGGAACGTCACCGAGCCCTGCCCGCCGGTCTCGTCGTCCACGCCCACGTCGGTGACCAGGTTCCTGCAGGCGCCGCCGAGGGTGAAGCTGACGTCGCTGGGCGAGTTGGTGCCCAGGCCCTTGGCGTACTGCGTGCCGCGGATGCTGATCGGCTGCCCGTCACCGGCGTGCCAGTCGCCGTTGCTCATGTCGCGCTCGACCGGGCCCCAGCCGTTGCTCGCCGAGACGAACGGCAGGTCGCTGACGTAGCTCATGCCGGTCGGCGGCGGCACCGGGCCGCTCGGGGTGACCCGGAACATCGCCGTGCCGTGGCCCGGGACGGTCGCGCTGAGCGTGCCGGTGGTGGTCGAGGTCTGCTTCGACCAGAGGTCCTTGACCTGGTAGGACGAGGCGCCCGCGATGCCGAGGGTGGCGACGTCGGTGCTGATGTCGGTGGCGTACGAGCCCTCGTTGGTGAGGGTGACCGCAACGCTGCCGTCGGCCAGCGGCTTGGACATCACCATCAGGCCGTTGGCGTCGGAGACGACCGCGCCCTGCTTGCCGAGCGGGTCCTGGTCCACCGCGATCACGTCGGTGTTGGTCAGGATGTCGAAGGTCTGCTGCTGCGCGGTGCGCAGGTCGGTGCCGATCATCAGCGGGGCGGACATCTCGGACCAGAGGCTGAAGTGCGTCTGGTACTCGGTGCCGGTCATGCCGCCGTTGCCGACCTCCAGCATGTCCGGGTCGTTCCAGGCGCCGCGCTTGGAGTACGCGTTCAGGCCGGCGTTGGTGTTCGCGATGGAGATCATCGACTGCCAGTTGTCGCTGATGTCACCGGTGGTGCGCCAGGAGTTGCCGATGTTCTGCGCCCAGTTCCACGGCCCGGTGGAGCCCCACTCGCAGATGCTGTAGAAGATCGGCCGGCCGGTCGCCTTCAGCGCGTCGCCCATCGCCTTGTAGCGGCTCAGCGCGTCGACGCCCTGGTTGTTGCAGTTGTCGTACTTGAGGTAGTCGACGCCCCAGGAGGCCCACAGGTTGGCGTCCTGCTGCTCGTGGCCGAGGCCGCCGGGGAACCCCTGGACGTCGCAGGTGTGGGTGCCGGCGCTGGAGTAGAGGCCGAACTTCAGGCCCTTGGAGTGCACGTAGTCGGCGAGTGCCTTGATGCCGTCGGGGAAGCGGACCGGGTCGGCGACCAGGTTGCCGCTCGCGTCGCGGTTCGGCAGCGCCCAGCAGTCGTCCAGGTTGACGTACTGGTAGCCGGCCGCCTTGAGGCCCTTGCTGACGAACAGGTCGGCGATGCTCTTGACCATCGCCTCGTTGAAGGTGCCGCTGCAGTGGGTCGAGTTCCAGTTGTTGAAGCCCATCTGCGGGGTCAGTCCGACGCCGTTGTCCAGTGCCACCGCTGAGGGGGCGGTGGCCAGTTGGAGACCGACGGCGAGCGCGCCGCCGCCGGTGAGCAGCGTCAGCGCGGTGCCGAGCGCGCCGAGTCTGGCTCTCAGTGTCCTGTATGAGCGGGGCGTGGTGGGCAAGTGGTCCTCCTGAAGCGACGGAACCGGACGCAGTCAAACGGAACATCACATATGACAGTGCGCAGCGCCGGGCATGTCAAGAGATCTGACGTGCGTTCATGAAGGATCGTGTTCGGTTGTGTTGGCCTTGGTGTGCCCTTGGGAGACGAAACGCCGGAGCGGGGGGGGGGA
>NZ_JBWXUE010000082.1:0-2653 GCF_057158765.1 Kitasatospora sp. NEAU-69 | reverse complement strand
AGTTGCATGCCCAAGACCCGAAGCGGAGTGATCTAGCCATGGGCAGGTTGAAGCGCGGGTAAGACCGTGTGGAGGACCGAACCCACCAGGGTTGAAAACCTGGGGGATGACCTGTGGTTAGGGGTGAAAGGCCAATCAAACTCCGTGATAGCTGGTTCTCCCCGAAATGCATTTAGGTGCAGCGTCACGTGTTTCTTGCCGGAGGTAGAGCACTGGATAGGCGATGGGCCTCACCGGGTTACTGACCTTAGCCAAACTCCGAATGCCGGTAAGTGAGAGCGTGGCAGTGAGACTGTGGGGGATAAGCTCCATGGTCGAGAGGGAAACAGCCCAGAACACCGACTAAGGTCCCTAAGCGTGTGCTAAGTGGGAAAGGATGTGGAGTCGCAGAGACAACCAGGAGGTTGGCTTAGAAGCAGCCACCCTTGAAAGAGTGCGTAATAGCTCACTGGTCAAGTGATTCCGCGCCGACAATGTAGCGGGGCTCAAGCACACCACCGAAGTCGTGTCATTCACAGAATACGTCCAACGACGCTGTGGATGGGTAGGGGAGCGTCGTGTTCCGGGTGAAGCGGCCGAGGAATCGAGTCGTGGACGGGATACGAGTGAGAATGCAGGCATGAGTAGCGATACAAGAGTGGGAAACTCTTGCGCCGATTGACCAAGGGTTCCTGGGTCAAGCTGATCTGCCCAGGGTAAGTCGGGACCTAAGGCGAGGCCGACAGGCGTAGTCGATGGACAACGGGTTGATATTCCCGTACCCGCTTTGAAGCGCCAACGTCGAACCTCTGAATGCTAAAGCCGTGAAGCCGGCCCGGAGTCTTCGGACAAAGGGACGTGGTGGAGCCGCTGACCCAACAGGGTAGTAGGTGAGCGATGGGGTGACGCAGGAAGGTAGTCCAGCCCGGGCGGTGGTAGTCCCGGGGTAAGGGTGTAGGCCGAGTGGTAGGCAAATCCGCCACTCATTAAGGCTGAGACCTGATGCCGAGCCGATTGTGGTGAAGTGGATGATCCTATGCTGTCGAGAAAAGCCTCTAGCGAGTTTCATGGCGGCCCGTACCCCAAACCGACTCAGGTGGTCAGGTAGAGAATACCGAGGCGTTCGGGTGAACTATGGTTAAGGAACTCGGCAAAATGCCCCCGTAACTTCGGGAGAAGGGGGGCCGGAACTGGTGAAGGCACTTGCTGCCCGAGCTGGGGCCGGCCGCAGAGACCAGCGAGAAGCGACTGTTTACTAAAAACACAGGTCCGTGCGAAGCCGTAAGGCGATGTATACGGACTGACGCCTGCCCGGTGCTGGAACGTTAAGGGGACCGGTTAGCTTGGATTCGTCCAGGCGAAGCTGAGAACTTAAGCGCCAGTAAACGGCGGTGGTAACTATAACCATCCTAAGGTAGCGAAATTCCTTGTCGGGTAAGTTCCGACCTGCACGAATGGCGTAACGACTTCTCGACTGTCTCAACCATAGGCCCGGTGAAATTGCATTACGAGTAAAGATGCTCGTTTCGCGCAGCAGGACGGAAAGACCCCGGGACCTTTACTATAGCTTGATATTGGTGTTCGGTTCGGCTTGTGTAGGATAGGTGGGAGACTTTGAAGCCTTGACGCCAGTCTTGGTGGAGTCGTCGTTGAAATACCACTCTGGTCGTGCTGGATGTCTAACCTGGGTCCGTGATCCGGATCAGGGACAGTGTCTGGTGGGTAGTTTAACTGGGGCGGTTGCCTCCTAAAGAGTAACGGAGGCGCCCAAAGGTTCCCTCAGCCTGGTTGGCAATCAGGTGTTGAGTGTAAGTGCACAAGGGAGCTTGACTGTGAGACCGACGGGTCGAGCAGGTGCGAAAGCAGGGACTAGTGATCCGGCGGTGGCTTGTGGAAGCGCCGTCGCTCAACGGATAAAAGGTACCCCGGGGATAACAGGCTGATCTTCCCCAAGAGTCCATATCGACGGGATGGTTTGGCACCTCGATGTCGGCTCGTCGCATCCTGGGGCTGGAGTAGGTCCCAAGGGTTGGGCTGTTCGCCCATTAAAGCGGTACGCGAGCTGGGTTTAGAACGTCGTGAGACAGTTCGGTCCCTATCCGCTGTGCGCGTAGGAATATTGAGAAGGGCTGTCCCTAGTACGAGAGGACCGGGACGGACGAACCTCTGGTGTGCCAGTTGTCCTGCCAAGGGCATGGCTGGTTGGCTACGTTCGGGAGGGATAACCGCTGAAAGCATCTAAGCGGGAAGCCTGCTTCGAGATGAGTATTCCCACCTCCTTGAGAGGGTAAGGCTCCCAGTAGACGACTGGGTTGATAGGCCGGATGTGGAAGCCCTGTAAGGGGTGGAGCTGACCGGTACTAATAGGCCGAGGGCTTGTCCTCAGACGCTCGCGTTCACTGTGTGGTTCCCGGGTAGCGAACAGCTATCGCCGGCGAACTATTTAAGCAACACTATTCAACTGAAAAGTGTGTTCGCTGAATACCCAATAGGGTTTCGGTGGTCATAGCGTGAGGGAAACGCCCGGTTACATTCCGAACCCGGAAGCTAAGCCTCACAGCGCCGATGGTACTGCAGGGGGGACCCTGTGGGAGAGTAGGACACCGCCGAACAATTATTCAAAGGCCGTGGCCCCAGCGATCAGCTGGGGCCACGGCCTTTTGCTTTTTCTGTA
>NZ_JBWXUE010000081.1:0-3111 GCF_057158765.1 Kitasatospora sp. NEAU-69 | reverse complement strand
CACGGCCCGTTCTTGAATCTCCGCGGATCAGTCGCGGTCGTTCTCCTGGCGGCGCGCCTCGCGGTCGCGGGTCACCTGGTCGTTCTCGGCGTCGTCGGCCTCGTCGATCTCCAGGTCGTCGTCGTCGTAGTACTCCTCGACGTCCTCGTCCTCTTCGAAGATCACCCGGTCGTCGCCGCCGTCACGGTCGTCGGCGTAGCGGCGCTCCGCACGCTCGCCCCGCTCCTCGGCGACAGGGCGCTCCTCGTCCTCGACCTCGGCGAGCTCGGGGTCGAGCGCGTCCACGAACTCCAGGCCGTCGATCTCGGCCAGCCGCTCGGAGGCGTTGGTGTTGCCGTCCGGGTCGGCCTCGGCGGCCTTCGCGAACCACTCACGCGCCTCGTCGGCACGGTCGGCCGCGATCAGCGCGTCGGCGTAGGCGTAGCGCAGTCGGGCCGTCCACGGGTGGACGGTGTTGGAGGCCAGCTCCGGGCTCTGCAGCGTCACCACGGCGGCGTCGAACTGGCCCATGTCGGAGCGGGCACCGGCCGAGACCAGGCGCATCTCGACCTGGCCGGCCTTGTCCAGCTGCTTGACCTCGGGCTCGCCGGCCATCGCCAGCGCCTTCTCGGGACGGCCCAGACCGCGCTCGCAGTCGGCCATCACCGGCCACAGGTCGGCCCGGCCGGTCATCCGGCGGGCGGCGCGGAACTCGGTCAGCGCCTCCGAGTAGCGCTGCGTCATGTACGAGGCGAAGCCGGCCGCCTCGCGCACCGAGGCGACACGCGAAGCCAGTCGCAGCGCGACGCGGGAGAACTTGTAGGCCTCCTCCGGCTCGGTGTCGAGCAGGCGGGCGACCATCACCAGGTTGCGGGCCACGTCATCGGCGAGCGTCTTCGGCAGGCTCTTCAGCTCCTGCCGCACGTCCGCGTCGATCTCCATGCCGGTGACGTCCTCGGGGATCGGCAGCCGGTGGACGGGCTCGTAGTTGCCACGGCGGTCGTCGTACCCACCACGGTCGCCGCCACGGTCGTCCCGGCGGTCGTCACGCCGGTCGTCGCGACGGAAGCCGCCACGGTCACCGGACGGACGGTCGCCGCCGCGGTACCCACCGCGGTCACCCGAGGGACGGTCGCCGCCACGGAAACCACCACGGTCGCCGGACGGGCGGTCGTCGCGACGGAAGCCGCCGCGCTCGCCACCACGGTCATCGCGGTTGAAACCACCCGAGGGGCGGTCGCCGCCACGGAAGCCGCCACGGTCACCGGAGGGGCGCTCGTCACGGCGGAAGCCGCCGCGCTCGCCACCACGGTCGTCACGGTTGAAACCACCCGAGGGGCGGTCGTCGCGACGGAAGCCGCCACGGTCACCGGAGGGACGGTCGTCACGGTTGAAACCACCGGACGGGCGGTCGCCACCACGGAAACCACCCGACGGGCGGTCGTCACGGCGGAAGCCGCCACGCTCGCCACCACGGTCATCGCGGTTGAAGCCACCCGAGGGGCGGTCGTCGCGACGGAAGCCACTGCGGTCACCGGAGGGGCGCTCGTCACGACGGAAGCCGCCGCGCTCGCCACCACGGTCGTCACGGTTGAAACCACCCGAGGGGCGGTCGTCGCGACGGAAGCCGCCACGGTCACCGGAGGGACGGTCGTCACGGTTGAAACCACCGGACGGACGGTCGCCACCACGGAAACCACCCGACGGACGGTCGTCACGACGGAACCCGCCGCGGTCGCCACCACGGTCATCGCGGTTGAAACCACCCGACGGACGGTCGCCACCACGGAAACCACCACGGTCACCGGAGGGGCGCTCGTCACGACGGAACCCGCCGCGGTCGCCACCACGGTCATCGCGGTTGAAGCCACCCGAGGGGCGGTCGCCGCCACGGAAGCCGCCGCGGTCACCGGAGGGGCGCTCGTCACGACGGAACCCGCCGCGCTCGCCACCACGGTCGTCACGGTTGAAACCGCCCGAGGGGCGGTCGTCGCGACGGAAACCGCCGCGGTCACCCGAGGGGCGGTCGCCGCCGCGGAAGCCGCCACGGTCGCCGGACGGACGGTCGTCACGACGGAACCCGCCGCGCTCGCCACCACGGTCGTCACGGTTGAAACCACCCGAGGGGCGGTCGCCACCGCGGAAACCACCGCGGTCGCCACCACGGTCATCGCGGTTGAAACCACCGGACGGACGGTCGCCGCCACGGAAACCGCCGCGGTCACCCGACGGACGGTCGCCGCCACGGAAGCCGCCACGGTCGCCGGACGGACGGTCGCCGCCGCGGTACCCACCGCGGTCGCCACCACGGTCGTCGCGGTTGAAGCCACCCGAGGGGCGGTCGCCGCCCCGGTAGCCGCCGCGGTCGCCGGACGGGCGGTCGCCGCCACGGTCACGGTCGCCACCGCGGTCGTCGCGGCGGAAGCCGCTGTCACCGCGGTCGTCCCGGCGCGGGCCGCGGTCGTTCGACCAACCGCCACGCGAGCGGGGCTCGTAGCCTCGACCATCGTCCGATCGGCGCTCGGGACGGTCCTGGGGCGGGTTCGACATCGCGGTGACTCCTCTACCTTCATCAGCTGCGCCGCTACCGGGACCGAACACGTCCCGTGCGGCAGGGTGCCGGCCGCGTGGCCACACACCATCTCCATTGTCGAGCATCAGCCCCGGCCCCGCGCCTGGGCGGGAGCGCCGGGGGATGCCGACGAAATACAAAGTCGTACAGAAAAAGCAAAAGGCCGTGGCCCCAGCTGATCGCTGGGGCCACGGCCTTTGAATAATTGTTCGGCGGTGTCCTACTCTCCCACAGGGTCCCCCCTGCAGTACCATCGGCGCTGTGAGGCTTAGCTTCCGGGTTCGGAATGTAACCGGGCGTTTCCCTCACGCTATGACCACCGAAACCCTATTGGGTATTCAGCGAACACACTTTTCAGTTGAATAGTGTTGCTTAAATAGTTCGCCGGCGATAGCTGTTCGCTACCCGGGAACCACACAGTGAACGCGAGCGTCTGAGGACAAGCCCTCGGCCTATTAGTACCGGTCAGCTCCACCCCTTACAGGGCTTCCACATCCGGCCTATCAACCCAGTCGTCTACTGGGAGCCTTACCCTCTCAAGGAGGTGGGAATACTCATCT
>NZ_JBWXUE010000080.1:0-3946 GCF_057158765.1 Kitasatospora sp. NEAU-69 | reverse complement strand
AACCGACCCGGGCCCGTCACGGCAGCTAGGCAGCTAGGCAGCTATCAGCTGTGCTTCCAGGTCACCGAGAAGTTCTCGCTGTTGGAGAGCGCCGAGGTCGCGGCCTTGGTGGTGCTCCCCGACGCCATGGTGATCGCGTCCGGCGAGAAGCTGCCGATCGGCTTGCCGTTCGCCTCGGCCGAAGTGAAGCTCGCGGTACCGAAGTTGGTCAGCGGCAGCACCCCGGTGCCACTGGACGGCGCCTCGGCGATGATCTCGGCGGAGGCGAGCGCGGCGCTCTTCAGCGTCTTCTTGACCGTGTGGCTCCAGCCCTGCGTGGTGTCCGAGAGGACGAGGGTGAAGGCGCCGGTGCCGTTCGTGCTGACGCTGGAGGTGAAGTGGTCCCCGGGGCGAACGGTGTTGCTGAAGTTCACCGGGAAGGCCGGGTACATCTCGTACCAGGCGTAGTACTGCGGCGAGCCGCCCGAGCAGTCCACCTCGCTGCCGGTCTGCTCGACCGAGTTGCTGCCGTCGCCGTCGAGGCCGATCCAGAAGCTGGAGTACGAGGTGGCACTGCCGCACTTGCCGGTCGGCTGAACCCAACTGGCCTTGACGCTGGTGAACTTCGCACCGGTTGCGGCGTAGCCCGACCAGTTGCTGCTGGTGCTGTTGAAGATCCCGGTGTGGTGGCCGGCCGACTGGGGGGCGGTGGCGCTGATCATCGGAGCCTGCACCAGCGAAGGCGCGGAGACGGCCAGCGCAGGAGCGGCGCTGCCGATCACCGCCACGAGGGCGGCGGATATGGCCAGGGTACGGCGACGTACTGCTGACATGAGGGTTTCTCCCTGTTGGGGGCCGGAGAAAGCCCTGGGAGAGCGTGGTCTGATGTGCAGTCAGAGCTCTACCAGGGCAGGCGCCTTGACGGCGTGCCGCCAACAGTAAGCGGAGGAGCCACTCGTGCGAAGTGGCCCGTCACCACCTCTTCATATTTTCAGCCAACCGGGCCGTTGAACTCCCCTGCGGCCACAGCGGACGTGAAGGCCGCCCAAGCGCGGGGGGAGACGGCAAGGTGGACGTCGGGCGTCTTGGTGTCACCGACGAGCACGAGGTCGTGGATCGGGAGGAGGTTGGTCGCCACGCGGACGCACTGGCCGTTACCGGACGCATCACTGCGGCTTGACTTGAACCAGGCGGCCTTGGAGACGTCCACGGTATGCGAGGCGGGAGTCATGCCTAGTACTCCTCCATTGCTTTTCTGAGCCACACCAGGGACTCATCCGGCGTGAGGGCGTAGCTACGGATCTGATCATAGAGCAATGCCAAATCGGTTACCTCGTCCGGCGATTCGACCAAGCGACCGCACGAATAGCCTTCGAGATAGGCCACACGTGGCGCATCATCAAAGTTCAGGATGGTCACCGAACCACCGATGGCACCATAGGGCTGGTTGAGCGGCAGGACTTGCACCACAGCGTTGCGACCGTCCGCCAACCCGAGGATGTGCTCGATCTGACGCCGCATGACCGCAGGATCACCAACCGTCTGGCGAAGCCCGTACTCATCCAGGACCACCCACATAAACGGGGGTGACGGCCTGGACAAGATGCCCTGCCTCGCCTGACGAAGCTCCCACTTCTCCCGGATCACTACCTCCGAGGCGCGCGGCAAGCCGAGCCGCAGCCATGCCAGACCGTATTCCTCCGTCTGCCACAGGCCAGGCATTACCAGGGAGTACGTTTGCTGCGTGTTCGCAAGCGGCTCCAACTCCATGAACCGCCGCGCCCAGTCTGCGAACTCCTGACTCTCCACCAACGGATACATCCGCGAGAACGCCCCGCCACTCCCCGGCAGCGCCTCATCCAGCAGCCCCGGCAGGTCCGGCGGCGGAGTCCTCACCGCCGTCTCGATGTTGGACATGTGCGTCTTGCTGTAACGCACCTTCTTCGCCAGCTCTCCGAGCGACAGGTCGGCATCCTTGCGGTAGTGCCTGACCTCCGAGCCGAAGAAGTCCCGGCCGGATCGGCCCGGGTTGAGTTCGCGTTCCTCGATGCCCATGTGTTCGACCTCCTGCGTTTCCCGGGTCGTTGCGAACGTTCCAGAACCCGCTGAGGAGACGCCGCGCTTGTCCAGCGTAACTGCGGGGAGCGACGCTTGAGGCACAGATCGTGAGATCTGATCAGCCGGCATCCCCACGAGGCAATAACTATGACTAAGGGCTTGCAGAGAAGTAACCCGTGGCTTCCGGTGTTCTGGCTCGTTGATGTGCTATGAGAACATCGCGGGAGCAGCAGGCTTTGCTGCAGGCCAAGTTCGAGGCGATCATGCCGCACCTGGACGAGCGGCAGCGGCGGTTGCTGCTGGGTGCGGAGGCCCGGTCGATCGGGCATGGCGGGATCAGGCACGTCGCCCGTGCCGCCGGGGTGCGTGAGGCGACCGTGTCCGCCGGGGTGGACGAGTTGGAGTCCGGCGAGCCGCCGCTGGGCCGGGTGCGGAGGCCGGGCGGCGGCCGCAAGCGCGCCGTCGACCTGGAACCCGCCCTGCGAACCGCACTGTTGGCGCTGGTCGAGCCCGACGAGCGCGGCGATCCGATGTCCCCGCTGCGCTGGACCACCAAGTCCACCCGCCACCTCGCCGACCGGCTCACCCGCCAGGGGTACCGGATCTCGGCGGACACGGTCGGGGACCTGCTGCGCGAGGAGGGCTTCAGCCTCCAGGGCAACGCCAAGACCATCGAGGGTCGCCAACATCCCGACCGGGACGGCCAGTTCCGCTACATCAACGAACAGGCCAAGGCTCACCAGGCGGGTGGCGACCCGGTGGTCAGCGTGGACACGAAGAAGAAAGAGCTCGTCGGCCCCTACAAGAACGGCGGCCGGGAGTGGGAGCGCGCAGGCCACCCGGTCGCGGTCTCCACCCATGACTTCCCCGACAAGGAACTGGGCAAGGCGATCCCGTACGGCATCTACGACTTGGCCGCGAACACCGGCTGGGTGAACGTGGGCACCGACCACGACACCGCCGCGTTCGCGGTCGAATCGATCAGGCGATGGTGGCGCGGCGCCGGGCACACCGCCTACCCCGGTGCCCGGCGCCTGCTGGTCACCGCGGACGCCGGCGGCTCCAACGGCTACCGCACCCGTGCCTGGAAGGCCGAACTCGCTGCCCTCGCCGTGGAGACCGGCCTGATCATCACTGTGTGTCATTTTCCGCCGGGTACATCTAAATGGAACAGGGTCGAACACCGGCTGTTCTCCCACATCACCATGAACTGGCGCGGCAGGCCCCTGAGCAGCCACGAGGTCATCGTGAACAGCATCGCCGCAACGACCACCCGCACCGGTCTGACCGTCCACGCCGAACTCGACACGGCCACCTACCCCACCGGTGTGACGGTCGGCGACCGGCAGATGGACGCCCTGCCCCTGGACCGCCACGACTGGCACGGCGAGTGGAACTACTCCCTGCGGCCCGAGGAATACGCCCAGGTCAGCGATGCCCCCGACCCGTTCGACCAACCCAGCCCCGACCTCGCCTGGCTCTGCCACCCGATCCTGACCGGCCTACCCGCACCCGAGTGGGACGCCCTGATCACCACGCTCACGTCCCTCCACGACACCCAGCGCGAGGGCCAACTCGACAAGCGGCGCGGCCACCGGCCCCGCGTCAAGGGCGACGGCACCACCGGCCGGCGACCGGTTCTCACCCTGGCCGACCGCCTCCTGGCCGTTCTGCTCCACCAGCGGCTCGGTCTCCCGCAGGTCGCCGTGGCCCGGCTCTTCTGTGTCACACCCGAGACCGTCAACCGCCGCATCCGCGACGTCCGCAACCTCCTCCAGGCCGCAGGCCACACCATCGAGCCTGCCGGAGCCCAACTGTCCGACCTGGACGCCCTCTACAAGCTCGCCACGACCCAAGGCATCACTCTTCCGGCAGAGATCAAGACTGCGAGTTGATGATCTGCAAGCCC
>NZ_JBWXUE010000079.1:0-4958 GCF_057158765.1 Kitasatospora sp. NEAU-69 | reverse complement strand
CTGTCAGTGCAGGAGGCTGCCTTGGAGTTCGGCGCGCAGGGCGGGGGTGAGGACGGCTCCGGCGCGGTCGACGAGGAGGGCCATTTCGTAGCCGACCAGGCCGATGTCGGAGTCGGGGGAGGCGAGGACGGCGAGGGAGGAGCCGTCGCTGACTGCCATGAGGAAGAGGAAGCCTCGTTCCATTTCGACGACGGTCTGGTTGACGTCGCCGCCCTCGAAGATCCGGCTGGCGCCGGAGGTGAGCGAGGTGAGGCCGGAGGCGACGGCGGCGAGCTGGTCGGCGCGGTCGCGGGGGAAGCCTTCGGACATGGCGAGCAGGAGCCCGTCGGCGGAGACCACCACTGTGTGGGACACCCCTGGGGTGTTGTCCACGAAATTGGTGATCAGCCAGTTCAGGTTCTGTGCGGCCTGGCTCATCTGACTCAACTCAACGCTCCTGGTGGTTCGAGCCGCCGAAGAGATCGGTGCTGTTCTGCTGTCCCGGCCCGCTGTGGCGGGGCTGGTTCATGTCGTTGGGGTCGATCCGGAAGTTTCCCGTGGTGCCCGCTTCCGAACCGGCGTTGCGGCCCTGCTCCACGCCGCGGCGCAGGTTGGTCAGCCGGCCGCGGACCTCTTCCGGGTTGCGGGAGACCTGCGGGCCGTCCTGGGCGGCCGGCTTGGCGTTGCCGGGCACCAGGTTCTGCTTGGGAACCCGGCGCGGCAGGCCCGAGCCGGTGGTGCCGCCGGAGACCGGCTCACGCAGCTTCTCGGCGCGCTGCCAGTCCGCGTCGTTGGCCGACTGCCAGGCGCTCGAACCGGTCGGACCGGTCGGGCCGGAGGCACCGAGGCCGGACACCTCGTGGCCGCGCGGTGCCGGGGCGGCGCCGCCGGAGGTGTCCTTGGCGCCGGTGAACCAGTTCGGCTGCTCGCCGGAGTCCAGTCCACCGATCGCCCGGGAGCCGGCGTTGCCCGCGGTGTCGCCGAGGCCGGCAGCCAGCTGCTGGCCGGGGCGGCGCAGCGGCAGGCCCGAGCCGAGCGTGTCACCGGCCGGCAGGGCCGGCGGCTCGGCGCCGTACGGGTGCCCGGCGGCCGGCTCGGCCGCGCCGCGCGGGCTCGGCGAGAAGCCGTCGAAGCGCTCGGCCTGGTGCGCGGCGGGCTGCTGCTCGCCGTAGTAGCCGTTGTCGTAGCCCTGCTGGTCGTAACCCTGCTGGTCGTAGCCCTGATCGGCGTAGTAGCCGTTCTGGTACTCCTGCTGGCCGTACTGCTGCTGCTGACCGTAGTCCTGCTGCCCGTACTCCGAGCCGCCGTACTGCTGCTCGGGCTGCCCGGCGTACGGCGGCTGGCCGTACTGCTGCTGCCCGTACTGCTGGTCGGCGTAGTAGCCGTTGTCGTAGCCCTGCTGGCCGTAGCCCTGCTGCGGGTCCGCGGGCGCGAAGCCGCCGGCCTGCTCGGGCTCGACGAACTCGGCCTCGACGAAGTCCGCCTCGACGATCTCCGGCTCGGCGAAGCCCGCGTCCCGCTGGGGCAGTGCGCCCTCGCCGGCCAGCGGCTCGTCACCCTCGCCCGGACCGGCCTCCAGCGCGGCGCGGCGGCGCTGGTCGAGCCGCATCGAGCGCTGCACCGAGTCCAGGGCGGGGCTGAAGCCGTCCGCGCCGCGGACCGCCAGGTTGTCGTCGAAGCCCAGCTCCGCAGCGCTGCGCTGGGCGCCGAAGGCCTCCTGCTCCCACGGGCTCTGCGGCTCCTGGTCGGCGAAGATCCGGGAGACCGTGAACTCCTCCTCCGGCTCCGGCATCGCCCGCATCTGGGTCAGGTGGGCCGGGAGCATGACCAGCGAGGTGGTGCCCGCCGACTCGCCCGACGGACGCAGCTGGACGCGGATGTTGTGCCGGTCGGAGAGCCGGCCGACCACGAAGAGGCCCATGCGGCGCGAGATCGACGCATCGACCGTCGGCGGCTCGGCGAGCTTCTCGTTGATCTCGGCGAAGTCCTCGGCGGTGAGGCCGATGCCCTTGTCGTGGATCTCGACCAGCACCCGGCCGTCCGGCAGGCGGGTCGCGGTGACGTTGACCCGGGTCTGCGGGCTGGAGAACGAGGTCGCGTTCTCCAGCAGCTCGGCGAGCAGGTGGACGAGGTCGTTGACGACCCGGCCGGCCACCTCGGCCGAGGGGACGGTGGCGAGTTCGATGCGCTCGTACTGCTCCACCTCGGAGGCGGCGGCGCGCAGCACGTCGACCAGCGGGACCGGGGTGTTCCAGCGGCGGCCCGGCTCCTCGCCGGCGAGGACCAGCAGGTTCTCACCGTTGCGGCGCATACGGGTCGCGAGGTGGTCCAGCTTGAAGAGGTTCTCCAGCTGGTCCGGGTCGGCCTCGTTGTTCTCCAGGTCGGTGATCAGCGCCAGCTGGCGCTGGATGAGGCCCTGGCTGCGGCGCGAGAGGTTGGAGAAGATCGCGTTCAGGTTGCCTCGCAGCAGTGCCTGCTCGGCGGCCAGCGTGACCGCCTGCTTGTGCACCTGGTCGAACGCTCGGGCGACCTCGCCGATCTCGTCCTTGCCCCAGAGCGCGATCTGCTCGACGTTGGTGTCCACCCGGTCCGGGTCGGTCTTGGAGAGCTTCTCGACCAGGTCCGGCAGGCGGTGGTTGGCGATCTGCAGCGCGCTGGTGTTCAGCACGCGCATGCCGAGGATCATCGAGCGGGCGATGAAGCCGGTGAGCAGACCGGCCAGCGCGAGCGCGCCGATCACGATCGCCGAGTTGAGGATGGCGTCGGTCTCTGCGGTGTTCTTCGCGTCGGTCGCGTCGGCGACGACGCTGGCCAGCAGCTTGGTCTCGGTGGAGCGCAGCGGGTTGATGTGGCTGGCGGTCGCCTGCAGCCAGTTGTCGGTGGTGAGACCGGCGGCCTGCGAGCTGTTGATGGCCTCCGTGGCGGCCTGCTGGCCGTTGGTGAGACCGGCGGCGGCGGCCTGCTGGTAGGCCATCGCGACGTTCATCAGCGTCTGCATGTTGGGCAGCGTGTTGTCCGGCATCCGCAGCGGCGCGCGCGGGTCGGCGTCGGCCTGGACGCCGAGCGCCTTGGAGTACACCGCGTTGTCGGCCGGGGCGGCGCCGTTCTGGAACTCGGTGAGCGAGGTGTCCTCGAGCTTCTGGGCGACCAGCAGGTCCTCGGTCAGCTCGATGTTCTCGAAGCGGGAGTTGCGGCCGGTCGCGATGCCGACCAGCAGGCTCAGCATCAGGTCGCGCTGGCTCGACGCGGAGGCCTTGGTCAGCGACATCGCGTAGAGCGCGCGGCCGCGGCTGACGCCCGCGGAGCTGCCGGTGCCGACCGAGTTGTCGATCGCCATCAGCGGCGAAATCATCGTGGAGTAGGCCGCCTGCGTCGCGCTCGCGAAGAGCTCGGGCTTGTAGGCGTTGTCGCGCAGGTGCTGGAACGAGACCAGGTCACCCTGGAACGCGTCGTTGCGGCGCGCGAGTTCGGTGTCGCTGCCGACCTTCGAGTAGGCCGACTTGTACGCGGCCAGCTTCTGGTCGGTGATCCCGCGGTACCTGGCGACCAGACCCTGCGGGTCGCTGCCGGTCAGCATCGGGATCGCGGTGAAGTCGCGCTCGTTCTCCAGCGCGTCCGCGAGGTCGGTGGCGGCGACGGCGAGCTGGGCGGTCTTCTCCGCCTGGTTCGCCTTGACGTAGCTGTCGAAGGAGGTGTTGACGCGCAGACCGCCGAAGACCAGGCCGATGACGACCGGGATCAGCAGGATCGCGATGAGTCGGGTCGGCACCCGCCAGTTGCGGAAGGCCAGGAACTCGAACCGGCCGCCGCCCGTTGGCATCTCGTCGGCGTTCTTGACGACGTCCGGGCCGCCGGGTGCGGTGGGCTTGCCGGAGCCGAGGCCGCCGGCCCCGCCCACGCCGCCCGGCCGGTTGGCCGAGCCGGTCTGCGAGCGCTCGGAGTTCGCCGCGAAGGGCGAGAAGGCGGCGGTGTTCTGGCCGCTGCGGTCCGTCTCGCGGGGCTCGGGGCGCCGCGGCGGGATCTGTGGCTGCTTACGCCTCACTCGACAACAACCTCTCGGCCTGGCGGCCATGGATCAATCCAGCTGCTACCCCTGGCCGCAGCCCGCTGCTGGGTGGAACTGCTATGTGGGTGACTGTCGGGGTAGCTGGAATTTCAGCACGTGCAGGGATACGGGACAAACAGCCCAGGACCACAGGTCGTTGATGTACATATCGGACATTCGGCGACATGAGCCCCCAAATGCCCGAGGCCTGTGAGCTGAGCGAACCAGCGTGACTACGTTTGGTGACGAAAATGCCCGAAATGCCTATCGAACCGTTATCGGATGCACAGATGGGGATCCCGGTGCCGGGATCCCCATCGATGATCAGCGCAGGCGGGCGAGGAGGGCGTGTTCGACGAGGGTGATGAGGGCGCTTTTGGCGCTGTCTCGTCGGCGGGCGTCGAGGGTGATGATGGGGGTGTCGGGTCCGAGTTGGAGTGCTTCGCGGACTTCGTCGGGGGTGTGGGGCTGGTGTCCGTCGAAGCCGTTGAGGGCGACGACGAAGGGGAGCCCGCTGTTCTCGAAGTAGTCGAGGGCGGGGAAGCAGTCGGCGAGGCGGCGGGTGTCGACGAGGACGACGGCGCCGATGGCGCCGCGGACGAGGTCGTCCCACATGAACCAGAAGCGGTCCTGGCCGGGGGTGCCGAAGAGGTAGAGGATGAGGTCTTCGTCGAGGGTGATTCGGCCGAAGTCCATGGCGACCGTGGTGGTGGTCTTGCCGGCGGTGTGGGTGAGGTCGTCGATGCCGGCGGAGGCCGAGGTCATGACGGCTTCGGTGCGCAGCGGGTTGATCTCGGAGACGGCGCCGACGAGGGTGGTCTTGCCCACGCCGAAGCCGCCGGCGACGACGATCTTCGCGGAGGTGGTGGCGCGGGTGGCCGCGGGGCTAGAGCTTGCGAAGTCCACTGAGGACCCTTTCGAGCAGCGTGACGTC
>NZ_JBWXUE010000078.1:0-5796 GCF_057158765.1 Kitasatospora sp. NEAU-69 | reverse complement strand
GCGGGTGCGGGCGGTTTCGAGGGTGTTGAGTTTGGTGAGTGCTTGGTGTTGGAGGTGGGGGTCGGTGATGTGGTGGAGGGTGGTGCGGAGGTGGTGTTCGGGGTGGGTGGTGGCGGGGGTTTCGAGGCGCCAGGTGATCCAGCGTTTTTTGTGGAGGTCGTTGAGGGTTTGGAGGGTGTGGTCGGGGTGGGTTTGGGGGGTGAGTTGTTGGATGGTTTGGGCGGTGTGTTGTCCGGTGCAGAGGGTGAGGATGTGGTGTTGGTGGGGGGTGATGGGTTGGGGTGGGCGGCCGGGGAGGGTGGCGGTGGTGGGGGTGAGGTGGAGGTAGGGGATGCGGCGGGGGGTGGTGTGGGGGTGGATGTGGGGGTTGGTGTCGATGGTTTTGGCGAGGGTGTCGATGGACCAGCTGGAGAAGTAGATGTTGGTTTGTTTGGTGAGGTGGTGGCCGGGGTTGATGGTGATGCCGGTTTGTCGGGGGTTGAGTTGGCCCCAGCCGACGGGTCCGAAGAAGCCGATGGTGTCGTTTTTGACGCAGAAGCGTTGCCAGTAGTGGGCGATGAGTTCTTCGCGTTGGCGGGGCATGCTGGTGCGGTTGGTGGTGGTGGGGGTCCAGTTGAGGAAGGGGGTGATGGCGGTGTGGAGGATGGCGCGGTTTTGCCAGGCGAGGGCTGCGCGGAAGGTGGGGGTGGTGGCGATGGTCTGGAGGTGGTGGGCGGTGTGGACGGCGGCTTGGGCGTAGGTGTTTTCGAAGGTGGTCCAGGTGTCGCCGGTGAGGGGTGTGTGGGGGGTGAAGGTGTCGGCGGTGGCGGCGAGGCCTTCGGGGGCCAGACGCAGCACACCCTCCGCCGGGAACCCCGGCCCCCGCAACGCGAAGTGACGCCACAGCCGCCAGCCGCCGCCGGGCAGCAGAATGGTCTCGGGCGCGGTCTCGGAAGCCTCGGTCTCAGACACCCTCGGACCCCCCGACCGCGTCGGCCGATCCGGCAGAGTCGGCCGATCCGACCGTGCCGGTGGCGCACCACTCCAGCACCGCGCGCGCACTGTGGTACTTGTTCTCGGCCTGCTCGAACGCGATGCTCGCCGGGCCGTCCAGCACCTCGGCGGTCACCTCGTCACCGCGGTGCGCGGGCAGGTCGTGCATGAACAGCGCGCCGGGTCCGGCGGCGGCCAGCACCGCCGCGTCCACCTGGAACGGCGCGAAGACGGTGCGCCAGTCGGGGTCCGCCTTGGCCGTCCCGGTGGTCTGCCAGCGGGTCGTGTAGACGACGTCGGCCGCCGGCAACGCGTCCATGTGGTGCCGCTGTTCGACCGTCGCACCGCTGCCCTTCGCGTACACCGCGGCCCGGTCGAGATAGCGCTGCTCGACTCCGTAGCCGGGCGGCGTGCGCAGTTCGAGGTGCGTGCCGGGGTAGCGGGAGAGCGCGAGGGTGAGCGCCGAGGCGGTGTTGTTGCCCTCGCCGACGTAGAGCACCCGCAGGCCGTCGATCCGCCCGAACCGCCCGAGCAGCGTGGTGAGGTCGGCGAGCGCCTGGGTCGGGTGCTCGGCGGCGCTCATCGCGTTGATCACGGCCATCCGCTGCTGGGCCGCGTAGGCGCGCAGTTCGTCCTCACTGCCGGCCGTCCGGGCCACCAGCACGTCGATCATCCGGGACAGCACCGCGGCGGTGTCGGCGACCGTCTCGCCGGTGTTCTCCTGGAGGTCCGCCGGGCCGTAGCTGATCACCTGGCCGCCGAGGCGCAGCGCGCCGGCCGAGAAGGCCGTCCGGGTCCGGGTGGAGGTCTTGCGGAACAGCACACCGACGACGGCCTCGCGCAGTGGGCGCGCGTCCTCGCAGCGGCCGGCGGCGTAGTCGGCGCCTCGCTGCGCGATCCGGTGCATGTCCTCGAATGCGAGGTCGTCGATGGAGATCAGGTGGCGGCGTGACGGGTGGGGCATCGGATCCTCCTCGGTCGTCCGGTTCTGTGGCGCGGTTCTGTGGGCACGGTGCTGGGCCGCGACGGTGCGTCGCGGTGCACGGCGCCGGGGCCGGCGGGTCGGCCCGCCGGCATAAGTCCGTCGGGGCCAGCCCGTCGGGATCAGCCCGCCTGGATCGCCTGGCGCAGCACGTCGAGGCCGCGGTCGAGCCGGTCGGTGTCGATGGTCAGCGGAGGGAGCAGCTTGACCACCTCGTCGTGCCGGCCGCAGAGTTCGACGATCAGGCCGTGCTCGAAGGCGTACCGCTGGATCCGGTCGGCGCGCTCCGGGCCGCCGGCCGCCGCAGTGTCGATGCCGAGCGCCATGCCGCGGCCACGGGTCGCCAGCGCCGGGTCCAGATCGGCGAGTTCGGCGCGGAAGCCGCCGAGCCGGCCGGCCGCCGCGGCGAGCCCGTCGTGGAACGACTGCTGCTGCCACAGCTCGCACGCCGCGGTCGCGGCGACGAAGCCGAGCTGGTTGCCGCGGAACGTGCCGGTGTGCTCGCCCGGCTCCCAGACGTCCAGCTCGCGCCGGAACAGCGTGAGCGAGAGCGGCAGGCCGTAGCCGCCGATCGACTTGGAGAGGGTCACGATGTCCGGGATGATCCCGGACTCCTCGAAGCAGAAGAACGTCCCGGTCCGGCCGCAGCCCGACTGGATCTCGTCGAGGATCAGCAGCACCCCGTGGCGCCGGGTCACCGCGCGCAGCCGGCGCAGCCAGTCGGCGCTCGCCGGGTAGACGCCGCCCTCCATCTGCATCGGCTCGACGATCACCGCGGCCGGCAGCTCGACGCCCGAGGACGGGTCGCCGAGCAGCCGCTCGATGTACCCGATCGAGTCGAACGAGCCGCTCGGGCCGTCCTCGTACGGCACGAAGGTGACGTCGCCGCCGCTCACGCCGCCGGCCCGGCGGGCCCGCCGGCTGCCGGTCACCGCGAGCGAGCCGCGCGACATGCCGTGGTACGCGCCGGTGAACGCGATCACGCCGGAGCGGCCGGTCGCCTTGCGGGCCAGCTTGAGCGCCGCCTCCACGGCGTCGGTGCCGGTGGGCCCGACGAACTGCATCTTGTAGTCCAGCCCGCGCGGGCGCAGCACCACGTCCGCGAAGGTGGCCAGGAACTCGCGCTTGGCGACGGTGAACATGTCGAGCCCGTGCGTGATGCCGTCGGCGGCGAGGTACTCGGCCAGCCGGGTCTTCACGAAGTCGTTGTTGTGCCCGTAGTTGAGCGTGCCCGCGCCACAGAAGAAGTCGAGGAACGTCCGCCCGTCCTCGGCGTACAACTCGGCACCCTTGGCCCGATGGAAGACGACGGGGAACTTCCGGCAGTACAGGCGTACCTCCGACTCCAGTTCCTCGAAGACCTTGAAGTCGGCGGGCTCGTCCAGCTCGTTCATACCGGTGTCCTTAGAGCGTCCGCCAGTAGGTCCGGTGATCGCTCGCGCTGGTGCTCTGTTCCGTTGTCGGCAGGTGGTGTGCTCCGGTTTGCCGCTACGCTCGGTATCGGCAGTGGGACAGCGATAGAGGGCTTGGGGAACTGGGTTGGGTAAGCGCAACCAGGAGCGTCGGCGGGCCAAGAAGAAGCAGCGGGACGCGAGAGGGCGGAGCGGGGCGGGGCAAGGGGCGGCTTTCGGGTTCGCTTCCTGCGAGTGCGGTGATCCGTTCTGCCTGGGTAGTGGCGGGCCCGTTCCTCGGCCGGGTGGTGCGCGGACTGTCGCGGATCTCCTGGATGAGGCGATGGCACGGTTGTGTGCTGTGCCGGCTGGAGACGCCGGGCGTCGCGCAGCGGCGCTTGAGCGAGCCGCTGCGCTGTTCGCCCGGCGCGGTATCGGCCGTGCGGTGCTCCAGGTGGGTGGAGTGGTGGTGCACGATCTGTGGCACCGTGGCTGGCAGCCAATGGATGTGGTGCGTGTCGCACGCCGGGAGCTGGCCGTGCGGCACGCGCGGATCGCCGCCGATCTGGTCGCCGCGGAGCACCGCGAGTATCCGGCGAGGCGGTTGCCCAATCGCTGGGCCGAGCAGCTTGCGGAGGCATCGGCTACGGCGTGGTGGGGTGACGACGACGCCTACGTCGACGGTGCGGCCGCGCGGGAGAAGAGCGATCCGGTGGTGCTGGGACGGGCCGTCGTTGAACTGTTCGAACTGCTGAGCCGGCTTCCCGAGGTGCCGCGGCTGATGCCGGTGCCCTGTGAGACCGGCAGCGCTGGGATGGTCGAGGCCGGCGGGGTGGAGTCTTCGCTGCTGGGCAAGATTCGGGCACTGCTCGCGAAGGCCGAGTCGACCTCTTTCCCCGAGGAGGCGGAAGCGCTGACGGCCAAGGCGCAGCAGTTGATGTCCCAGCACAGCATCGACATGGCGCTGCTGGCGGTGGAGCGGGGTGAGCGGCAGACGCCGGGCGGGGTGCGGGTGGCGGTGGATGCCCCGTATGAGGAGCCGAAGGTGGTGCTGCTGCAGGCGGTGGCGGAGGCGAACCGCTGTCGCACGGTGTGGTCGAGGAACCTGGGGTTCTCCACGGTGGTCGGCTTCGCCTCCGATGTGGAGGCGGTCGAGTTGCTGTTCACCTCGCTGCTGGTCCAGGCCCAGGCGGCGCTGCAGGCGGCGGGCGCGCGCAAGCGTGGGGACGGTAGCTCGCGCACCCGGTCCTTCAGGCAGTCGTTCCTGGTGGCCTACGCCGCCAGGATCGAGGAGCGGCTCGGGCGGGTCGCCGAGCAGGCGGTGAAGGCGGCCGGAAAAGTCGGCCGGACGGCAGGGCTGCTGCCGGTGCTGGCCTCGCGGGCCGAAGCCGTGGACGACCAGGTGGACGAGCTGTTCGGCGAGCTGTCGTACAGTCACGGTTCGGCATACGCCAACGACCGCGAGGGGTGGGCCCACGGCACGGCCGCCGCCGACCGGGCCGAACTGCACACCAGGGCCGGCGCGCTGCGCTGAACCGCCCGGGCGCGGCGCTGTGACGTCCGCGTGTTCGGGGAGGGCTCGTGCCTGTCGTTCCTGCCTGCATCCTGGATCCGCTGCGCAAGGAGTTCCTCGCGCTGCTGCCGGAACACCGGGACGACCACCCGCTGGGCTGCCACAACCCGCGCATCCCCGACGCGCTGGTCTTCGACAGGCTCATCCTGGTCCTGGTGTCCGGCATGGGCTACGAGCGCGTGGCGGACCAGGCCTGCTCAGCCACCACGATCCGACGCCGCCGGGACCACTGGATCGCCCTGGGGATGGGCGAGGTCCTGCGCCTGGCGGCTCTGGCCGCTTACGACCGCATGGTCGGCTTGGAGCTGGAGCATCTGGCTGCCGACGGCTGCCAGACCAAGGCACCGTCCGGAGGCGAATGCGCCGGCAGGAGCCCGGTTGACCGTGCCAAACAAGGCGTCAAACGCTCGCAGTTGACCGAGGCCTACGGCATCCCGCTGGTCACTCACCCGGCCCCGGCCAACATCCGCGACCACACGCTCCTTCCGACGACCCTCGACCAGTACCGCGACCTTGGCAAGGAACTCGGCCCGCTGCCCGAGCACCCCAGCCTCAGCCTGGACGCCGGATACGACTACCGCATCGTCTACGAGGACCTGACAGAACGCCAGATCGCTCCGCGGATCGCCAAACGCGGCCAGCAGACCCCGATCCAGGCGGACGGCCGCTGGGTGGTGGAGAGAACGAACTCGTGGCTGAACAACTTCGGCAAGCTCCGCCGCTGCACCGAGCGCCGCCGGGCGTGCGTCGAGTTCTACATCGCCCTGGCTACGGCCATCGTCACCATCCGCAGCCTGATACGACGAGCATGGTTCACCCACCGCTGGGACACACGCCCCCACAGCCCCCGCATCCGATGACCTACTGGCGGACGCTCT
>NZ_JBWXUE010000077.1:0-6009 GCF_057158765.1 Kitasatospora sp. NEAU-69 | reverse complement strand
CCCCTCACCGGCGACACCTGGACCACCTTCGAAAACACCTACGCCCAAGCCGCCGTCCACACCGCCCACCACCTCCAGACCATCGCCACCACCCCCACCTTCCGCGCAGCCCTCGCCTGGCAAAACCGCGCCATCCTCCACACCGCCATCACCCCCTTCCTCAACTGGACCCCCACCACCACCAACCGCACCAGCATGCCCCGCCAACGCGAAGAACTCATCGCCCACTACTGGCAACGCTTCTGCGTCAAAAACGACACCATCGGCTTCTTCGGACCCGTCGGCTGGGGCCAACTCAACCCCCGACAAACCGGCATCACCATCAACCCCGGCCACCACCTCACCAAACAAACCAACATCTACTTCTCCAGCTGGTCCATCGACACCCTCGCCAAAACCATCGACACCAACCCCCACATCCACCCCCACACCACCCCCCGCCGCATCCCCTACCTCCACCTCACCCCCACCACCGCCACCCTCCCCGGCCGCCCACCCCAACCCATCACCCCCCACCAACACCACATCCTCACCCTCTGCACCGGACAACACACCGCCCAAACCATCCAACAACTCACCCCCCAAACCCACCCCGACCACACCCTCCAAACCCTCAACGACCTCCACAAAAAACGCTGGATCACCTGGCGCCTCGAAACCCCCGCCACCACCCACCCCGAACACCACCTCCGCACCACCCTCCACCACATCACCGACCCCCACCTCCAACACCAAGCACTCACCAAACTCAACACCCTCGAAACCGCCCGCACCCGCATCCACAACGCGGCGCAGGGCGACGACGTGGACGAACTCTGCGAAGCCATGGCGGAGTTGGAGTCCACCTTCGCCGAGCTGACCGACGCGGCGGCGCAGCGCTCGAAGGGCGCACGCACCGCTCCGAACCGCGCGCTGGTCTACGCCGACTGCGAGCGCTCCGCGACCGCGACCGTCGGCAGCGCCGTACTCGACGCGCTCACCCCGCTGGAGCTCTGCCTCACCGGCGCGCGCTGGATGACGAACCGGTTCGCGGCCCGGATGACCGAGCGGATCGAGGCGGCATACCGCCGGCTCAGCGCCACGCGGGAGACCGTCGACCTCGGGTCGCTCTGGTTCGAGTGCCTGCCCGCCCCGCACAGCGCGTCGATCGCCGACATGGACGAGATCCAGGCGGAGCTGCGGGACCGCTGGACGAAGATCATCGACGCGCCGGCCGGCGCCCGCCGGGTCGAGCGGAGCTCCGCCGAGATCGCGGAGCAGGTCCGCGAGGCGTTCGACGAGCCCGGCACGGGCTGGTCGCTCTCCCGCTACGTCAGCCCGGACGTGATGGTCATCGCGGACGACCTGGCGGCCGTCGAGCGCGGTGAATTCACGCTGGTGCTCGGCGAGTTGCACGTCGCGATGAACACGCTCGGCGCCTCGCTCTTCGTGATGCAGCACCCGGACCGGCAGCAGCTGATCGACGAGACCACCACCGACTTCCCCGGTCCGCGGCTGATCCCGATGCTGCCCAAGGAGATGCCGCTGATCAAGTGGTCCCCGCGCAGCCGGCCGGCGCTGGACCGTCCCGAGGACTACTTCGTCGCGCTGGTGGACCACACCGCCGACCCGAACCGCCCACGGACCCTGCGCTGCGCGGACGTGACCGTGGCCGAGCGGGACGGCCGGCTGGCAGCCGTGCTGCCCGACGGCGCCGTCTTCGACCTGCTGGACGTGTTCAGCCACGCGCTGACCAACCGGGTGATGAACCGGTTCACTCTGCGCGCGGACGCGGACCACTCGCCGCGGGTCACGGTGGACAAGATGGTGCTGGCCCGGGAGAGTTGGCGCTTCACCGCGAGCGAGACCGCGTTCGCCCAGGAGAAGAACGAAGCCCGCCGCTACGTCCGCGCCCGCCACTGGCAACAGCAGACCGGCCTGCCCCGCTTCGTCTTCGTCGTCTCCCCCACCGAACCCCGCCCCTTCTTCTGCGACTTCGACAGCCCCGTCTACATCAACATCCTCGCCAAAGCCATCCGCCGCCTCACCACCAAAGACCCCAACGCCCACCTCACCATCTCCGAAATGCTCCCCACCCCCGAACAAGCCTGGCTCACCGACGACCAAGGCAACCGCTACACCAGCGAACTGCGCTTCGTGGCGGTCGATCAGCGTGCTGTGACGCCATGGGGCGGCGCTGTGGCACCGCAAGGCGGCGCGTGATGGCAGCGGCAGCGGAGACGTTCACCGGCACCTTCACCGACGCGATCGCCGCGCACGCCGCGCGCGATCCGCTGGCCACCGCGCTGGTCACCCGTGACGCCGTGCTGTCGTACGGCGAACTCCTCGGACGGATCGACCGGTTGGCCCGAGCACTGGCCGCCCGCGGCCTCGGGCCCGAGCAGGTCTGCGCGGTCGCCCTGCACCACGGCATCGACGCCGTCGTCGCGATGGCCGCGGTCTCCCGGGCCGGCGGCGCGTTCCTCACGCTCGACGTGGGGCTGCCCGGCAAGCGGCTGGCGGCCATGGTGGCGAGCGCCCGGGCGCAGTTCGTGCTCACCGACAGCGAGCTGGCCGAGCAGCTCACGCTCACCGTGCCGGGCCCGACGGTGCTGATCGATGACCTCGATCAACACGTTTCGCCAGCACCGGAGTTGCCCCGGATCGAGCCACGCTCGCTCGCGTACGTCAGTCACACCTCGGGCTCCACCGGCACGCCCAACGCGGTGCTGATCGAGCACCGCGGGCTGGCCGGCTACCTGCGGTTCGTCGCCCACGACTACGGCCTCGGGCCGGACACCGTCGGCGTGCAACTCGCCCCGCTCGGCTACGACGCCTCGATCCGGGACACCTTCGCGCCGCTCACGGCCGGCGGCCGGATCGTCCTGGTGGAGCGCTCGGCCCTGCTGCGGGCGGACGAATTCCTGGACACCGTCGAGGCGTTCGGCATCAACACCGTGCTCAGCGCGACCCCCTCGTTCCTCACCTTCCTGACCCGCCACGAAGGGGCCGCCGAGCGGCTGCGCGGCGTCCGGCTGGCGGTCTCCAGCGGGGAGTCGTTGCGCCCGTTCCTCACTTCGGGCGGGCGGCGCGCGCTCACCGGCGACCTGGTGAACCAGTACGGCCCGACCGAGTGCACGATGACCTCGACCAGGTTCAAGGTGCCCGTCGAGCCGGAGACCGCGGCCGACCTGGTCGGCACGCCGATCGAGGGCGTCACCGTGCACCTGCTCGACGACCGCCTGCGGCCGGCGGCGGACGGCGCGGTCGGCGAGCTGTACATCGGCGGCGCCGGTGTCGCCCGCGGCTACTGCGGACGCGCCGCGCACACCGCCGACCGGTTCCCGCCGGACCCGTTCGGCCCGCCCGGCGCCCGGATGTACCGCACCGGCGACCTCGCGCGGCGGCGGCCCGACGGCAACCTGGAGTACCTCGGCCGCGGCGACCGGCAGATCAAGATCCGCGGCTACCGGGTGGACCCCGCCGAGATCGAGGGCGCGCTGCTGACCCATCCGGCCGTCACCGGCGCGGTCGTCACCGCGCAGACCGACGACCGGGGGCGGACGTACCTGGTCGCCCACCTGACCGGCCCGCTCACCGAGGTCACGGACGCGCTGCTGCGCACGCACCTCGCCGAGACGCTGCCGTTCCACATGATGCCGCGACGCTTCACCCGGCTCGACCGGATCCCGACCACCAGCAGCGGCAAGGCCGACCGCGGCGCACTCGGCCAGCCCGTACCCCCAGCCGAGCCCGTACCCGGCCCCGGCCCCGGCATCGCCGCTCTCGCCGTGGACGGCGCCCGATGACCGACCTGCGCACCCGCCTCGGGCCGGCCGACGTCCGCGCGGCGGCGGACCGGATCCGCGGCCAGGTGCGCCGCACCCCGCTGCTGACCGCCGGCTCGCTGCCCGGCATCCTGCTGAAGGCCGAACACCTGCAGTACAGCGGCTCGTTCAAGCTGCGCGGCGCGGCCAACGCGATGCTCGGCAGCAGCGCCGAGGCGATCGTCACCGGTTCGTCCGGCAACCACGGGATCGCGGTCGCCCAGCTCGGCGCGGCGCTCGGCGTGGGCGTCACCGTCGTGATGGCGGCCGGGGCCAGCGCGGCGAAGGAGGCGGTGATCCGCTCGCTCGGCGCCCGGGTGGTCCGGGTCGCCGGCGGCGTCGCCGAGCGCGAGCAGCACGCCCGGGCGCTCGCCGAGGACACCAGCGCTCTGCTCGTGCCATCCTCGGACCACGAGCTGATCGTCGCCGGCCAGGGCACCGTGGGCCTGGAGGTCTTCGAGGACGCGCCCGAGCTCGACGTGATCTTCGTGCCGGCCGGCGGCGGCGGACTGCTCGCCGGGGTCTGCCTCGCGGCGGACGCGCTGACCCGGCCGGTGCGGATCGTCGGCGTCGAACCGGCCGACGCCCGGCGCTACGCGCTCTCCCGCGCCGCCGGCCGAGCTGTCAGTGTGCCGCCCTCGGAGACGATCGCCGACGGCCTGCGCGGCCAGCGGCCCGGAGCCGTCCCGCTGCCGATCATCGAACGGCGGGTCGACGAGCTGATCGGCGTCACCGACACGGCGATCGCGCGGGCGATGGACCTGCTGCACCGAGCCGGCATCCCGGCCGAGCCGAGCGGCAGCGTCGCCCTGGCCGGTGCGCTGCAGTGCGCCGGCACGGCGATCGGCGGCCGCCGGACCGCCGTCGTCGTCTCCGGCGGCAACACGGCCGCCGCCCTGGCGAGCCGCAGCAGTCCCAGCACCAGCACCAAGAACCCTTCCGACCACCCACTGAAGCCCGCTGACGAGGAGTCACGATGAACACCGCGAAGATCGACACGGCCGAGCTGCCCGAGCTGATCGCGTCCTTCTACCGGGAGACGCTCGGCGACGACAGCCTCGACACCGAGAGCGACTTCTACGACGCGGGCGGCGACTCGCTCAGCGCGTTCCAGATCACCGCCCGGCTGCACGAGGCGCTCGGCATCGAGCTGCCGGTCGCGCTCGTCTTCACCTACCCGTCGCCCGCGGACCTCGCGGCGGTCGTCATCGACGACGCCGAACTGCGCTAGGGATAAAGGGAGCTGCCGGCCATGGCCGAGGAGACAGTACCGCCGGCAGCGCCGGCATCGACCGTGCCGCTCGGTGACAAGTGGCAGGTGTGGAGCCAGTTCGGGCTCCGGGGGCCGGGGTTCCCGGCGGAGGGTGTGCTGCGCCTGGCCCCCGAAGGCCTGGCCGCCACCGCCGACACCTTCACCCCCCACACCCCCCTCACCGGCGACACCTGGACCACCTTCGAAAACACCTACGCCCAAGCCGCCGTCCACACCGCCCACCACCTCCAGACCATCGCCACCACCCCCACCTTCCGCGCAGCCCTCGCCTGGCAAAACCGCGCCATCCTCCACACCGCCATCACCCCCTTCCTCAACTGGACCCCCACCACCACCAACCGCACCAGCATGCCCCGCCAACGCGAAGAACTCATCGCCCACTACTGGCAACGCTTCTGCGTCAAAAACGACACCATCGGCTTCTTCGGACCCGTCGGCTGGGGCCAACTCAACCCCCGACAAACCGGCATCACCATCAACCCCGGCCACCACCTCACCAAACAAACCAACATCTACTTCTCCAGCTGGTCCATCGACACCCTCGCCAAAACCATCGACACCAACCCCCACATCCACCCCCACACCACCCCCCGCCGCATCCCCTACCTCCACCTCACCCCCACCACCGCCACCCTCCCCGGCCGCCCACCCCAACCCATCACCCCCCACCAACACCACATCCTCACCCTCTGCACCGGACAACACACCGCCCAAACCATCCAACAACTCACCCCCCAAACCCACCCCGACCACACCCTCCAAACCCTCAACGACCTCCACAAAAAACGCTGGATCACCTGGCGCCTCGAAACCCCCGCCACCACCCACCCCGAACACCACCTCCGCACCACCCTCCACCACATCACCGACCCCCACCTCCAACACCAAGCACTCACCAAACTCAACACCCTCGAAACCGCCCGCACCCGC
>NZ_JBWXUE010000076.1:0-9567 GCF_057158765.1 Kitasatospora sp. NEAU-69 | reverse complement strand
CCGCCATCGTGTGGCAGGGCCTGCCCGAACCCGTCCAGGTCGTCGCCCGCAACGCCCAACTCCCCATCGAAAACGTCACACTGGACCCGGGACCCGACGCCCAAGCCCGTCTCCTGGCCTCCTGCCGCGCCTCGATGGACCTCACCCAGGCCCCGCTCCTGCGCGCCCGGATCGCCGCCGAACCCGGCACCGAACCCGGCAGTGAACCCGGTAGCGGGCGCTGGCTGCTGGTCCTGCAGCGTCATCACCTGATCACCGACCACACGGCCATGGACGTCCTGATGGCCGAGATCCGCACCATCCTCGACGGCAACACCGACCAACTCCCCACCCCGCTGCCGTTCCGCGACTTCGTCGCCCAGGCCCGCCTGGGCGTCACCCGCGAGGAACACGAGCACTTCTTCACCACCCTCCTCGCCGACGTCACCGAACCCACCGCACCCTTCGGCCTGCTGGATGTGCGCGGCCACGACACCCACATGAGCGAGGCCAAGCTCCCCCTCGACCCACAACTCGCCACCCGCCTACGCGAGAGCGCCCGCCGCCTGGGCGTGAGCGCGGCCACGCTCTTCCACGTCGCCTGGGCCCGCGTCGTCGCCGCCACCTCCCATCGCGACGACGTCGTCTTCGGCACCCTCCTCTTCGGCCGCATGAACGCCGGCACCGGCGCCGACCGCGTCCCGGGCCTGTTCCTCAACACCCTGCCCGTGCGTGTCCCCACCAGCGGCGTCACCGTGCGCGAAGCCACCCTGGCCATGCGCACCCTGCTCGCCGACCTCCTCGTCCACGAACACGCACCCCTCGCCCTCGCCCAACGCGCCAGCGGCATCACCGCCCCCGCCCCCCTCTTCACCGCCCTCCTCAACTACCGCCACAGCCAGCCGTCCACACCCGAGGCCCGTCCGCTGGGAGTCGAAGCCCAGCACGGCCAGGACCGCACCAACTACCCGCTGACCGTGGCGGTCGACGACATCGGCAGTGGCTTCGTGCTCACCGCCCAGGCGGTCACGCCGATCGACCCCGAGCTGGTCTGCTCGCTCGCGCACACCACCCTGGCCGGCCTGGTCGCCGAGCTGGAGACCGCGCCGGACACCCTGCTCAGCCGGATCGAGGTCCTCACCGATGCCCAGCACCGGCGGATCGTGACCGACTGGAACGACACCGCGGTCGAGAACCCCGCCACCACCCTGCCCGAGCTCTTCGAGGCCCAGGCCGCCCGCGCTCCGGAGGCCGTCGCGCTCGTCCACGAGGACGTCCGGCTCACCTACGGCGAGCTCAACTCCCGTGCCAACCGCCTCGCCCGGCTCCTCGTCGAGCGCGGTGTCGGCCCGGACTCGCTCGTCGCCGTGCTGATGCAGCGCTCGGCCGACCTCGTCGTCACGCTGCTCGCCGTCCTCAAGGCCGGCGGCGCGTACGTGCCGATCGACGCGCGGGCGCCCGGGGCCCGGATGGGCGTGGTCTTCCAGGACACGGGCGCCGGGCTGCTGTTGGTGGACGGCGTCACGCGCGAGCACGAGTTCGCTCGGCAGGTCGCGGCCGCCGGCGCGGAGGTCCTGCCGATCGATCCGCAGACCGGGACCGGCAGCGCGGAGAACCTGGGGCTCGGCCACCTGCCGGACCAGCGGGCGTACGTGATGTACACCTCCGGGTCCACCGGCGTGCCGAAGGGCATCGCGAACACCCACCGCGGCGTGGTGGACCTGGTCTCCGACCGCTGCTGGCGCGAGACCGGGGCCCAGCGGGTGCTGTTCCAGTCGCCGCACGCCTTCGACGCCTCGGTCTACGAACTGTGGGTGCCGCTGACCGTCGGCGGCACGGTCGTAGTGGCGCCCGAGGGCCGCCTGGACGCGGCGGCGATCCGGTCGCTGACCACCCGCCACGGCTTGACCCATCTGCACCTCACCGCCGGGCTGTTCCGGGTGCTCGCGGAGGACGACCCGGCGGCGTTCACCGGCATCCGCGAGGTGGGCACCGGCGGCGACGTGGTGCCCGCGACCGCCGTCCGGCGGGTGCTGGACGCCTGCCCCGGCATCGTGGTCCGCAACACCTACGGGCCGACCGAGACGACCCTGTGTGCGACCCAACTCCCGCTGGCGCAGCGCGATCAGGTCCCGTCGCTGCTGCCCATCGGCCGACCGATGGACAACACCCGTACGTACGTGCTGGACGCTGGGCTGCGCCCGGTGCCGCCGGGCACCGTCGGCGAGCTCTACATCGCCGGGACCGGTCTGGCCCGCGGCTACCTGGGCCGGCCCGACCTGACCGCGCAGCGGTTCGTCGCCGACCCGTTCGGGGCAGCGGGGAGCCGGATGTACCACACCGGCGACCTCGCCCGCTGGACCGTTGACGGGTACCTGGAGTTCGTCGGCCGGGCCGACGACCAGGTCAAGATCCGTGGCTTCCGGATCGAACTGGCCGAGGTCGAGGCCGCGTTGGGCGCTCACCCGGCCGTCACCGACGCGGCGGTGCTGGCCCGCGAGGACCGGCCCGGCGACAAGCGACTCGTCGCCTACGCCGTCCTCGCGGACGGCGCCGGAACAGCGGGCAGCGCCGAAGCACCGGTCAGCGCCGACGAGTTGCGGCGCCACCTCGCCGCTTCGCTGCCGGACTACATGGTCCCGTCGGCCGTCATCCTGATGGACGTCCTTCCCCTGACGCCCAACCGGAAGCTGGACCGCAAGGCCCTGCCGGCCCCCGAGCTCAGCACGAGCACCACGCACCGCGCTCCCTCGACGCCGCGCGAGGAGCAGCTCTGCGAGGCGTTCGCGCAGGTGCTGGGGCTGGAGCTGCCGCAGGTCGGGGTGGACGACGACTTCTTCGAACTCGGCGGCCACTCGCTGCTGGCCACCCGGCTGGTGAGCCGGATCCGCACGGTGCTGAAGGTGGAACTTCCGATCCAGGTCCTGTTCGAGGCGCCCACCGTCGCCCGACTGGCCGAACGACTCGATTCTCTGAAAAAAGCCCGGCCCGCTTTCCGGCCGATGCCCAGGCGCAAGGAGTTCTGATGCTTCCGGTTTCATTCGCACAGCAGCGGCTGTGGTTCCTGGGCGAGCTGGAAGGTCCGAACGCGACCTACAACATCCCACTGGGCCTGCGGCTGACCGGAGTTCTGGACGGGCGGGCGCTGGCCGCCGCCCTGCGGGACGTGGTCGGGCGGCACGAGGTGCTGCGCACGGTGTTCCCGGCCGTGGACGGGCAGCCCTGGCAGGACATCCAGGACGAGGACTCGGTCGGCTCGCTGCTGACGGTCGTCGACGCCACCGGTCTCGACGAGCAGGCGCTCGCCGCGGCGGTGGCCGGCGCGGCCCGGCACACCTTCGACCTGTCGGCCGACCTGCCGCTGCGGGCAACGCTCTTCGCCGTGGCGCCGGATGAGCACGTGCTGCTGCTGGTGGTGCACCACATCGCGGGTGACGGCTGGTCGATGGGCCCGCTCGCGCGCGACGTGTCGGCCGCCTACCGGGCGCGCCTCGCGGGTCAGCAGCCGGACTGGGAGCCGCTGCCCGGACAGTACGCGGACTACGCCCTCTGGCAGCGCGAGCTGCTGGGCGAGGAGGACGACCCGGACAGCGTGCTCTCCGAGCAACTGGCCTACTGGCGAACCGCGCTGGCGGAGCTGCCGGAGGAGCTGGCGCTGCCGGTGCTCCGGGCCCGTCCGGCGGTGGCGAGCCACGAGGGCGGGACCGTCGAGTTCGCCGTTCCGGCCGAACTGCACCGCGCTCTGGCCGAGCTGGCACGGGCCGAGGGGGCAACGGTGTTCATGGTGCTCCAGGCGGCGCTGGCCGTGCTGCTGTCGCGACTGGGCGCCGGGACGGACATCCCGATCGGGACGGCGGTCGCCGGGCGGATGGACGAGGCACTCGACGAGCTGGTCGGGTTCTTCGTGAACACGCTCGTGCTGCGCACGGACCTCTCCGGTGACCCGACGTTCGCGCAGCTGCTGGGCCGGGCGCGGCAGGCGGGCCTCGGTGCCTTCGCCAACCAGGACGTGCCGTTCGAGCGGCTGGTCGAGGACCTCGCGCCGGTGCGGTCGATGGCTCGCCACCCGCTCTTTCAGGTGATGCTCTCGCTGCAGAACACCGCACAGGTGGTGCTGGACCTGCCCGGCCTCACGGCAGTTCCGCTGCCCGGCGGGCAGGCTCCGGCCAAGTTCGACCTGGCCTTCACCTTCGGCGAGACCTTCGGCGCGGACGGCGCGCCGACCGGGCTGCGCGGGGCGATCACGTTTGCGCTCGACCTGTTCGACGCGGCGGCCGCGGAGCGGATCGGCGAGCGTTTCGTGCGGGTGCTGGCGGGTGTGGTGGCCGAGCCGCAGCGGCCGGTCGGGTCGGTGGAGGTGCTGGACGAGGCCGAGCGCCGCTTGGTGCTGACCGAGTGGAACGACACGGGGGTTGAGCTCCCGGGTGGGTCGCTGGGGGAGTTGTTCTCGGCGCAGGTGGCGCGGACGCCTGGTGCGGTGGCGCTGGTTCACGAGGGTGTGGAGCTGACGTACGCGGAGTTGGATGCGCGGGCGGGTCGTTTGGCGGCTCGGCTGGTGGCGTGTGGTGTGGGTGCCGAGCGCGGTGTGGCGGTGCTGATGGAGCGTTCCGCCGATCTGGTGGTGGCGTTGCTGGCGGTGGTGAAGGCGGGCGGGTTCTACGTTCCGCTGGACGCGCGCTATCCGCAGGCGCACCGGATGCTGATCGTGGGCGAGACGGGTGTGGGTGTGGTGCTCACCGATGCCGCATCCGTTGCGCAGGCTGCCAAGCTGGGTGTCACGGTGCTGGTTGTCGGCGAGGATGCCGGCGAGTCGCCGGTGGCGGTCGATGTGCCGTGCAGTGACGGCCAGTTGGCGTATGTGATGTACACCTCGGGTTCGACGGGTCGGGCGAAGGGTGTGGCGGTCACGCAGCGCGATGTGATCGCGTTGGCGCTGGATCGTCGCTTCGCTGGTGGGGCGTTGGAGCGGGTCTTGCTGCACTCGCCGCACTCGTTCGATGCTTCGACGTTCGAGTTGTGGGTGCCGTTGCTGTCGGGTGGCCGGGTGGTGGTGGCGCCTGCGGGTGACCTCACGGCGGCCGCGCTGGGGCGTCTGGTGTCGGAGCACGGCGTGACCGGTCTGTGGCTCACGGCGGGTCTGTTCGCTCTGGTGGCGGAGGAGGACCCGGGCTGCCTGGCGGGTGTGCGTGAGGTGTGGACCGGTGGTGATGTGGTCTCGCCGGGTGCGGTGTCACGGGTGCTGGCGGCGTGTCCGGGTGTCGCGGTGGTGAACGGTTACGGTCCGACGGAGACGACGACGTTCGCGGCCACGCACACGGTGCGCGCGGAGGCGGGTGTGCTGCCGATTGGTCGTCCGCTCGACAACACCCGTGCGTATGTGCTGGATCGCGGGCTCTGCCCGGTGCCGGTCGGCAGTGTGGGTGAGTTGTACATCGCGGGCGCCGGTCTGGCACGTGGCTACCTCGGGCGTGCCGGGCTGACGGCGGAGCGTTTCGTCGCGAGCCCGTTCGGCGGCGCCGGCGAGCGCATGTATCGCACGGGCGATCTGGCCCGGTGGAACGAGCGTGGTGAGCTGGAGTTCGCGGGTCGCGCGGACCAGCAGGTCAAACTGCGTGGCTTCCGGATCGAGTTGGGCGAGGTGGAGGCGGCACTGACCGCACACCCCGGGATCGCTCAGGCCGCCGCACTGGTCCGCGAGGACACACCGGGCGACAAGCGCCTGATCGGCTACGTCGTCCCGGCCGAGGCCGTTGAGCTCGACGTACCCGCCGTCCGGGCACAACTCGCCACCGCACTGCCGGAGTACATGGTCCCGGCCGCACTCGTCGTCCTCGACACGCTGCCACTGACCGTCAACGGCAAACTCGACCGCCGCGCCCTGCCCGCCCCCGACCTCACTCTGTCCACCACCGTTCATCGGGCACCCTCGACGCCGCGCGAGGAGGCCCTCTGTGAGGTCTTCGCGCAGGTGCTGGGGCTGCCGGCAGTCGGGGTGGACGACAACTTCTTCGAGCTGGGCGGACACTCGCTGCTCGCCACGCGGCTGGTCAGCCGCATCCGGGCCGTGCTGGAGGTCGAGCTGTCGATCCGGGCGCTGTTCGAGACGCCTACGGTCGCCGCACTGGCCGGGCGTCTCGGTGGTGCGGCTCAGGCGCGTCCGGCGCTTGTCGCGGGTGCGCGTCCGGAGGTGGTGCCGGTGTCGTTCGCGCAGCAGCGGCTGTGGTTCCTGGGGGAGTTGGAGGGACCGAGTGCGACCTACAACATTCCGTTGGCGCTGCGGCTTTCGGGCCTGCTGGATGCCGAGGCCCTGGAGGCCGCGCTGCGGGACGTCGCGGGCCGGCACGAGGTGCTGCGGACGGTGTTCCAGGTCGTGGACGGTCAGCCGAGCCAGCAGGTGCTGGCACCTGAGGCATTGGGTGCGCTGCTGACCGTGGCCGACCTGGATGGCGCCGACGAGGAGACGGTGACCCGGGCGATCGCTCGCGCGGCAGCGCAGCCGTTCGACCTCGCTGCCGACGTTCCGTTGCGGGCTTGGTTGTTCGCGGTGGAGCCGAAGGAGCATGTGCTGCTGTTGGTGGTGCATCACATCGCCGGTGATGGCTGGTCGATGGGTCCGCTGGCGCGGGATGTGTCGGCCGCCTACCAGGCGCGGCTGACGGGTGATGCTCCGAGCTGGGAGCCGTTGCCGGTGCAGTATGCGGATTATGCGGTGTGGCAGCGGGAGTTGCTGGGTTCGCCGGAGGATTCGGGGAGTGTGCTGGCGCAGCAGTTGGGGTACTGGCGGGCTGCTCTGGCTGGTCTGCCGGAGGAGTTGGTGTTGCCGGTGGTTCGGCCGCGTCCGGCGGTGGCGAGTCATGACGGTGGGACCGCTGAGCTGTCGATTGACGCTGATCTGCACCGTGCTGCCGCCGAGTTGGCGCGGGCCGAGGGCGTGACCGTCTTCATGGTGCTTCAGGCGGCGTTGGCCGTGCTGTTGTCGCGCCTGGGCGCGGGCACGGATATCCCGATCGGGACGCCGGTGGCGGGTCGCACGGATGAGGCGCTTGATGATCTGGTCGGGTTCTTCGTGAACACGCTGGTGATGCGCACGGATCTCTCCGGGGATCCGACGTTCGCGGAGCTGTTGGGTCGGGTGCGTGAGGTGGGTCTGGGTGCGTTCGCGCATCAGGATGTGCCGTTCGAGCGGCTGGTCGAGGAGCTGGCGCCGGTGCGGTCGATGGCGCGTCACCCGCTCTTCCAGGTGATGCTGACCTTGCAGAACAACGCGCAGGCGGTGCTCGACCTGCCCGGCCTGCAGACCGCCTTCCTCCCGGCGGGGCAGCTGGCGGCGAGGTTCGACCTGTCCTTCACGCTTGCTGAGGACTTCGACTCGGCCGGTGCGCCCACCGGGTTGCGCGGCATCGTGACATTCGCCCGTGACCTCTTCGACGCTGCGACCGCCGACCGGATCGTCGAGCGTTTCGTGCGGGTGCTGGCGGCTGTGGTGGCCGAGCCTGGGCAGTCGGTTGACCGGGTTGAGGTGCTGGACCAGGCGGAACGTCGGCAGCTGCTCGTGGAGTGGAACGACACCGCGCGCGAGGTGCCGGCCGCCACGTTGCCGGGGCTGTTCGAGGCGCAGGTCGCTCGGACACCGGGTGCGGTCGCGCTTGCACATGCGAGCACCGAGTTGGACTACGCCGAGTTGAACGCTCGGGCGAATCGCCTTGCCCGGCTGCTGGTTGAGCGTGGTGTGGGTCCGGAGGCGCTGGTCGCGGTGTTGCTGGAGCGTTCGGCGGATCTGGTCGTCGCGCTGCTGGCCGTGTTGAAGTCGGGCGGCGCGTATGTGCCGATCGACCCGGAGTACCCGGCTGACCGGATCGCCTACATGCTCGGCGATGCTCAGCCCTCGGTGCTGCTGACCTCGCGGCAGTGCGCTGACCAGGTTGAGGAACTTCCCGGTGTGGACAGGGTTCTGGTCGATGAACTGACGCTTGCCGGTTACAGTGCGGCGGACTTGACGGACGCTGATCGTGTCGCGCCGCTGCGGCCGCAGCATCCGGCGTATGTGATCTATACGTCGGGTTCGACGGGTCGGCCGAAGGGTGTGGTGGTTGGGCACGAGGGTCTGGTGAACTATCTGGCGCGTTGCTGGGAGGCGTATCCGGAGTTGCGCGGCGGGACGTTGTTGCATGCGTCGATTTCGTTCGATGCGGGTGTGACGGCGTTGTACGGGGCGTTGACGTGTGGTGGTCGGGTGCGGGTGGCGGCGGTGGACGAGGGTCTGCCGTCGGTGCTGGCGGGGGAGCGGTTGTCGTTCCTGAAGGCGACGCCAAGTCATGTGTCGTACCTCGAAGCGCTTCCCGATGCCGATGTCTGTGTGCCGTCGGGTCGGATGATGGTCGGTGGTGAGGCGGTGCCGGGTGCGTTGATCGAGTCCTGGCGTGGGCGTCATCCGGGTGTGGCGGTGGTGAACCACTACGGTCCGACCGAAGCGACCGTCGGCTGCACGGACTACCTCCTTGACGCCGACGAGGAGCCGGGCGCGATCGTGCCGATCGGGCGTCCGATGTGGAACACACGGGCGTACGTGCTGGACGCGGGCCTGCGTCCGGTGCCCGCGGGTGTGGCGGGCGAGCTGTACATCGCTGGCGTGCAGTTGGCGCGCGGCTACCTCGGCCGCTCGGCCCTGACGTCGGAGCGGTTCGTCGCGGACCCGTTCGCTGTTGTCGCTGGTGCGCGGATGTATCGCACGGGTGATGTGGCGCGGTGGCGGGCGGACGGGAACCTGGAGTACTTGGGCCGGGCCGACGACCAGGTGAAGATCCGTGGCTTCCGGATCGAGCTGGGCGAGATCGAAGCCGCGCTCGCGGCGTGCGCCGGAGTTGCACAGGCCGTCGTCGTGGTCCGCGAGGACATACCCGGTGACAAGCGCGTGGTCGCCTACGCCGTCCCCGCTGACAGTGCTGCCCTGGACCCCTCCGCCATCCGCGCTCAGCTCGCCGTCTCGCTGCCGGAGTACATGGTGCCGGCCGCGATCGTGGTTCTCGACGCGTTGCCGCTGACCGTCAACGGCAAGCTGGACCGGCGGGCCCTGCCCGCGCCGGACTTCACGGCCGCTGCGACGTACCGTGCGCCCGCGACGCCGCGTGAGGAGGTCCTGTGTGAGGTCTTCGCCGAGGTCCTGGGCGTGGCCCGGGTCGGCGTGGATGACAACTTCTTCGAGCTGGGCGGGCACTCGCTGCTCGCGGTGACGCTGGTGGAGCGGCTGCGTGCGCGCGGCGTCCAGGTCAACGTCCGCGCCCTGTTCGCCGCCCCCACCGTGGCAGGCTTGGCCGAGGGCGCCGGACGCGGCGAGGTCGTCGTTCCGCCCAACCGGATCCCGGCCGGCGCGCGCGAGATCACCCCGGACATGCTGCCCCTGGTCGAGCTCACACCCGAGCAGATCGACCAGATCACGGACGCCTTCCCCGGTGGCGCGGCGAACATCGCCGACATCCACCCCCTCGCACCACTGCAGGAAGGCATCTTCTTCCACCACCTGATCGCCACCGGCGACGGCGGCGAGGACATCTACGTCCTGCCGACCGCGCTGACCTTCGACTCACGCGA
>NZ_JBWXUE010000075.1:0-9639 GCF_057158765.1 Kitasatospora sp. NEAU-69 | reverse complement strand
ACCCCCGCCAGCACCACCTCACCCGCCGACGACGGCCCCCGATACACCCCACCCGAGAACTCCGGCTCCGGCAACGCCCGCCGATCCAACTTCCCATTCAGATCCAACGGCAGCCGCTCCAACACCACGAACACCGACGGCACCAGAAACTCCGGCAACCGCTCAGCCACGAAACGCCGCAGTTCCGCGAGGTCCACCTGGGCGTCGAGGTCGAAGTCGGTGCCGCCGGGCGTCGCCGCACTGCCGGCCGGCACGACGTAGCCGACGAGCTGCGGGTCGCCCGACCCGGCTGCCGTGCGGACCAGCAGCACGGCCTGCGCGACGCTCGGGTGCTCGGCCATGACGGCCTCGACCTCGCCCGGTTCGATCCGGAAACCACGGATCTTCACCTGGGCGTCGCTGCGGCCGAGGTACTCCAGCGCCCCCTCGGCGTTCCAGCGGACGAGGTCGCCGGTGCGGTACATCCGGCTGCCCGGCTCACCGAACGGATCCGCGACGAACCGCTCGGCAGTCAACCCCGGCCGCTGGTGATACCCCCGACCGATCGCACCACCGACATACAACTCACCCACCACACCCACCGGAACCGGCGCCAGACCGGACCCCAGCACATACGTCCGCATCCCACCCAACGGCAAACCGATCGGGACGTTGCCCGCACCGGCCCAGTCGTCGGGCACGGCGTACGTCGTCGCGTAGAAGTCCTCCGTCTGCCCGTACGCCTGCATGATCCGGGCGCCCGGTATCGCGGCCCTGAGCTTCGCGAACAGGCCTGCGGGGAACGCGTCGCCGCCGAGCACGACGGTGTCCGCCTGCAACCCGCCCGCCACCTGGTCGAGCACGCGTTCCAGCACCGACGGGACGGCCTGCAGGACACCGCCCGTCCAGCCGCCGCGCTCGGCGATCTCCAGCGGATCGCGGACGATCTCGACCGCGGCTCCCGAGGTCAGCGCGCTGAAGATCTCGAAGACGGACACGTCGAAGTTGATCGAGGTCGCGCCGAGCATCAGCGAGCCGGGCCGCAGGCCGACCGCCTCGGCCAGCCGGGAGACACCGTTGACGAGGTTGGCATGCGTGATGGTGACGCCCTTCGGGGTGCCGGTCGAACCCGAGGTGTACATCACGTACGCCACGTTCTCCGCCCGCAACGGCGCCAACCGCTCCCCATCACCCAGATCCGACCCATCACCCCCGACCAGATCCACCTCCTCCAACACCAACAACCCCACACCAACCCCAGGCACCACACCCGACGTCACCGCATCCGTCACCACCAACGCCACCGACGCCTGCGACAGAATCAGATCCAACCGCCGACTCGGATACCGCGGATCAACCGGCACATACCCAGCACCCGACTTCAAGATCCCCAACAACCCCACAACCAGATCCACCGACCGCGGCAACGCCAACCCCACCAACGACTCCGGCCCCACCCCCCGCGACACCAACACCCGCGCCAACCGATTCGCCCGCGCATTCACCTCCGCAAACGACCACTCCACCCCCTCACACACCACCGCCACCGCACCCGGCGACACCCCCACCCGACGCTCCACCAACTCCACCAACGACCCACCCGGCACCCCACCCACCGAAGAGGCCACACCCACCAACCGCTCCAACTCCCCCACCAACAACACATCCACCGCACCCACCCGCAACGACGGATCCCCCACCACACCCCGCAACACCGACACAAACCGCTCCGCCAACCCCACCACCGACACCCGATCGAACAACTCCACCGCATACTCCAGGTAGCCGTGGGCACCGGAGCCGTCCTGGCTGTCGGAGAGCGTGAGGTAGAGGTCGAACTTCGCCGTGCGGGTCTGCACGATCCCCGGCTCGGCCGTCAGGCCGGGCAGCTCGAAGTCGACGCGCAGGTCGTCGTGCCAGGCGAACATCACCTGGAACAGCGGGTGGTAGGCGCGTGAGCGTTCGGGGTTGAGCAGCTCGACGAGGCGCTCGAACGGCACGTCCTGGTTGTCATAGGCCGCAAGTGCCTTGCCGCGGACCCGCTCCAGCAGCTCGGCGAACGTCGGGTTCCCCGACAGATCCACCCGCAAGACCCACGTGTTGACGAAGAACCCGACCAGATCCGCCAGAGCCTCGTCACCACGACCCGCGATCGGCGCACCGATCGACACGTCCTCACCACCACCCAACCGCCCCAACAGCACCGCCAACGCCGCCTGGGTGATCATCGACATGGTGACGTCGTGACGGCGGGCCAGCTCCCGGAGCGCGGCGAGCAGTTCCGGCTCGACGGTGAACTCCACCAGGTCGCCCCGGTGGCTCGCGGCCGGCGGGCGCGGCCGGTCCAGCGGCAGTTGCAGCGGCTGCGGGGCTCCCGTCAACTCCTCCCGCCAGTACGCGCACTGGCGGGCCGAGCGGCTGCCGGGGTCGGTGTCGTCGCCGAGCAGCTCGCGCTGCCAGAGCGTGTAGTCGGCGTACTGGACCGGCAGTTCGTCCCACTGCGGGCCGCGACCGGCGAGCCGGGCCGCGTACGCCGTCGACAGATCACGGGCCAGCGGCGCCATCGACGCACCGTCGGCCGCGATGTGGTGCGTGACGAGCGCGAGGACGAGCTCTTCCGGACCGGCCCGGAAGAGCGTGGCGCGCAACGGGATCTCGGTGGCCAGATCGAACCGGTGGCCCATGGCGGCCGACACGGCGTCGGGCAGCTGCTGCGGCGACACATCGACCACGGCCAGGTCGAAGCCGAACCCGCCCTCGGGCAGGGCCCGTTGGTAGCCGATGCCGTCCGCATCCTCGACGAAGACCGTGCGCAGGCTCTCGTGCCGCGCCAGGACGTCGCGCAGCGCCGCGGCCAGCGCGGCCACGTCCAACTCGCCCTTCAGCCGCAGCGCGAGCGGGATGTTGTAGGTCGCCGACGGCCCCTCGAAACGGTGCAGGAACCAGAGCCGGCGCTGCGCGTACGAGAGCGGCACCAGCTCGGGTCGGTCCTGGCGCGCTCGCAGCTCGGGGCGGCCGAGGTCGTCGCCGGCCGCCTGCGGGGAGAGCAGCGGGCCCAGTTCGGCGACGGTCGGGGCGTCGAACACGGCCCGGAGCGCGAGTTCGGTGCCGAACGCCTCGCGGACCAGGCCGACCAGCCGGGTCACCAGCAGCGAATGACCGCCCAGCGCGAAGAAGTTGTCGTCGATGCCGACCCGGTCGAGCCCGAGGAGATCGGCGAACAGCCCGGCGAGCACCCGCTCCGCCTCGGTGCGCGGCGCGCGGTAACCGGCGCCGGCGATCTCGGGCTCGGGCAGCGCGGCCCGGTCCAGCTTGCCGTTCGGCATCAGCGGCAGCCGGTCCAGGACGACGAACGCGGACGGCACCAGGTGCTCGGGCAGCCGCTCGGCCAGGAACGCCCGCAGGCCGTCCGCCGTGACCTGCTCGTCGCGCGGCACCACGTAGCCGACCAGCCGCATGCCCAGCTGCGCGGTGCGGCCGGCCCGGGCGAGGACGACGGCCCGGGCCACACCCGGGTGCGTGCCCAGCACGGTCTCGACCTCGCCCGGCTCGATCCGGAAGCCGCGGATCTTCACCTGGTCGTCGATCCGGCCGAGGTAGTCGAGCTGGCCGTCCGGGCGCCAGCGCACCTGGTCGCCGGTGCGGTACATCCGGCCGCCCGGCTCGCCGAACGGCTCTGCGACGAACCGCTCGGCGGTCAGCCCCGGCCGGTCCAGGTAGCCGCGGGTCACCCCCCTGCCCGCGATGTACAGCTCACCGGCGACACCGGCGGGCACCGGGCGCAGCCACTCGTCGAGCACGTAGAGCCGGGTGTTGAGCACCGGCCGGCCGATCGGCGGCGGCGTGCCGTCGGCGCGGAGCGGGTCGCTCAGCGTCGCGACGCAGGTGGTCTCGGTCGGCCCGAAGCCGTTGACCAGCCGACGGCCCGGCGACCAGGTCTCCACGATGCCGGGCGGCACGGCCTCGCCGCCGACGCCGAGCGTGGCGAGCCGCGCGTAGCGCCCGGGCGGCACACTCGCGAGCGTGGCCGTGGCGATCAGGCCGACGCTGATCCCGGCCTCGGTGAGCGTCGCGGCGAGCGCCTCGCCGACCTGCTGCCCGGGCGGCACGACCAGGGTGGCCCCGGCGGCGAACGCGGTCAGCCACTCCATGACGGAGATGTCGAAGCTCGGCGAGGTGACGGCGAGCACCCTGGAGTCCGCCGTCACCTCGAACCGCTCGATCTCGGTGCGCGCCAGGCTGGGCAGGGGGCGGTGCGGGACGACGACGCCCTTGGGCCGACCCGTCGAGCCGGACGTGTAGATCACGTAGGCCGGGTGCCCCGGATCCAACGCGCCGAGCCGCTCGGCGTCGGTCGGATCGCTCACCGGGCGGCGGGCCAGCCGCGCGGCCGTCCCGGGATCGTCGAGGACGACCGTGCGGGCGTGCTCGGGCAGCCCCGCGGCGAACTCGCTCCCGGTCAGCAGCAGCGCGGGGCGGGCGTCGTCGAGCAGGTAGGAGATCCGCTCGGCCGGGTACCCCGGGTCGACCGGCAGGAACGCGCCCCCGGCCTTCAGCACCGCCAGCAGCGCGGTGATCTGCTCCGCCGAGCGCGGCAGCGCCAGCGCGACCAGCGTCTCCGGCCGCACCCCCTCCTCGATCAGCCAGTGCGCGAGGCGGTTCGCGCGGGCGTTGAGCTCGCCGTAGGTCAGCGTGAGCGGGCCGGAGACCAGGGCGGTCGCGTCCGGCGTCCGGGCGGCCTGCCGCTCGAACAGCTCCGGCACGGTGACGTCGGGCACCGGCACGGTCGTGTCGTTGAGTGCGTGGAGCAGGTGCTCGCGTTCCTCGGCGTCCAGCAGCTCCAGCTCGGCGACCCGCAGGTCGTCCTGCTCGGTCAGCGCGCGGAGCGCGGACCGCAGCCGCCGGGCGACCGACTCGACGTAGCTGCGGTCGAGCACCTCGGGCCGGTACTGGAGCGTGAGGCTCAGCCGCGGGTCGAGGTCGGCTGCGAGCATCAGCGGGTAGTGGGTGACGGAGAACGGCCTGAGCCCCGTGAAGGCGATGCCGGCCGCCGCACCGGCCTCGACGAGCGCGGCCTTGTCCTGCGGGTAGGACTCGAAGACGACGAGCGTGTCGAAGAGCGTCGGCAGTCCGGTGTGCTGCTGGATCTCGGTGAGCCCGTAGTGGTGGTGGTCGAGCAGCGCGGCCTGCCGCTCCTGGAGCCGCCGCAGCAGTCCTGCGGCCGTCTCGGACGGCGCGAGCGGCACCCGGACGGGCAGCGTGTTGATGAACATGCCGACCATCGCGTCCGCACCGGGCACGGCGGGCGGGCGGCCGGAGACCGTGGCACCGAAGACGACGTCCTGACGGCCCGTCAGCTGGCCGAGCACCAGCGCCCAGGCGCCCTGCACCAAGGTGTTGACGGTGACGCCCAACTCACCGGCCCGGCGGGCGATCCGGCGGGCCTGCTCGGGCGAGAGCTCGACACCGGTCTCGGCGAACCCGGCGCCGGCCGAGCCGTCGCTGCCGGCTGCCTCGGCGGCGGGGGCAAGGGCGGGGGCGGGGGCAAGCGCGGGGGCGGCGGCGCGGCCGAGCAGCGTGGGCTCGTCCAGGCCGTCGAGTTCCGCGGCCCAGGCCTCGGCGGCGGCCGCCCGGTCCTGCCGGGCCAGCCAGGACAGGAAGTCCCGGTAGCCGGCGGACGCGGGCGGGGCGACCGGCGCGGCCGGCTCGCCCGCGGATCCGTAGAGCCGCAGCAGGTCCTCCGTCAGCAACGGGATCGACCAGCCGTCGAAGAGCACGTGGTGTGCGGTCAGCACGAGTTCGGAGCGGTCGTCGGTCAGCCGCACCAGCGCCAGACGCAGCAGTGGCGGGGTGGCGGGGTCGAAGTGGACGGTGTGGTCGCGGGCGAGGAACTCCTCCAGCGCCGCGCCGCGTTCGGCCTCGGCGAGCGCGCGCAGATCGAGCTCACGCCAGGGCAGTTCGACGCCCTCCACGACGAGTTGCACCAGCCCGTCGCCACCGGAGACGAAAGCCGTGCGCAGGTTCGCGTGCCGCTCCAGCAGCGCCTGGCCCGCCCGTCGCATCCGCTCCGGCTCGACCCGGCCGCTGACGTGCAGCACCATCTGCACCTGGTAGGTGTCGTGCTCCGTGTCCTCGCCGAGCAGCGTGTGGAAGAGCAGGCCGCCCTGCAGCGGGGTAAGCGGCCAGGCATCCGAGAGCGCCGGGTAGCGCTGCTCCCAGGCCTCGATCTCGGCCTGGCCGGCCCGCACCAGCGGCAGGTCCGACGGGGTCAGCCCACCCGCTGCCGGCCGCGCCGCGTGCTCGGCGAGCGCGGTCAGCGCCGCCCGCCACAGCTCGGCGAGCTGCTCGACCTCGCTCTGCGAGAGCAGACCGGAGGCATAGGAGAAGACGGCTGCCAGTCGCGGCCCGGCGGGGGTGTCGGTGACGAACGCGCCGATCTCCAGGGCCGAGAGTGCCGGCATGTCGGCGTCGGGGGCGGCCTCGATCTCGTCGAGGTCGGTGGCCTGGGTCCAGCCGAGGCCGCGCAGTTCCTCGGGCATGTCGGCGGCGGAGAACCGGCCCAGGTAGTTGAACCCGATCTGCGGCTCCGGATACCCGGCCAACTCGGCCGCCGTCTCCCCATTCAGATACCGCAGCAGACCGTAACCAAGACCCTTGTCCGGCACCGAGAGCAACTGTTCCTTGACCGCCTTCACCGCCCGACCGGCCGCCACGCCACCGGCGAACGCATCCGCCAGATCCACACCCGACACATCCAGCCGCACCGGGAACATACTCGTCAACCAACCCACTGTGCGCGACAGATCAGCCCCCGGCACCACCGCCTCCTCACGGCCGTGCCCCTCCAGCCGCACCAGCACCCGCACCCGATCACGCCACCGCGCCACCGCGAGCGCCAGCCCCGCCAGCAGACCGTCGTTCACCCCACCCCGGAACGCCGCCGGCACCGACGTCAACAACGCCCGGGTGGTCTCCGGCGCGAGCTCGACCCGCACCGAACGGACCGTCGCCATGGTGTCGGTCGTCGGATCCGCGGCACGACGGCCGAGCGGCGCTTCGGGCTGCGCCATCACGCCCTTCCAGTAGGGAAGTTCGTCGCCCCTTCGAGCCGCTTCCTCGGTGAGGGCGTGTGCCCATCGCCGCACCGAGGTACCGACCCCCGGCAACACCGGCACCCGCCCCTCCCGCACCTGCGCATACGCCTGCGCGAGATCCGGCAACAGAATCCGCCACGACACCCCGTCCACCACGAAGTGATGCAGCACGATCAACAGCCGACCCGCCACCCCCACACCCGCGTCGAACCAGACGAACCGCGCCACCACCCCACCAACCGGATCCAGTTCACCCAGCGCGGCATCCAACTCCCGCCCCGCCAACGCACGCCAGCCCTCCGACTCCCACCGCCCGTCACACACCACCCGGCGCAGCACATCGCCCACCACCACCGAACCCGGCGCACCGACCTCCAACTCCCAACCCACACCGCCCACATCACCCGCACCCGGCACCAACCGGGACCGCAGCACGTCATGACGATCCAGCACCGCCGCCAGCACAGCACCCAACTGCGCCCCGTCGATCCCGGTCGGCAGGTCGCAGATCATCGACATCGAGAACCGGTCGTGGCCGCCGGGCAGGTCGGTGAGCCAGCCGCCGACCGGCAGCAGCGGCACCCGACCGACCCCACCACCGGCCAGCTCCTCCAACACCACCGCCGACCCCACCGAACGCGCCCGCACCGCCAGCTCCGCGACCGTCCGACACTCGAACACATCCCGCGCCGACACCTCCACACCCCGCGCCCGCGCCCGCGTCACCACCTGAATCGAACGGATGCTGTCCCCACCCACCGCGAAGAAATCATCATCCACACCGACCCGATCCAGCCCCAGCACCTCGGCGAACACCCCCGCCAGCACCACCTCACCCGCCGACGACGGCCCCCGATACACCCCACCCGAGAACTCCGGCTCCGGCAACGCCCGCCGATCCAACTTCCCGTTCAGATCCAACGGCAGCCGCTCCAACACCACGAACACCGACGGCACCAGGAACTCCGGCAACCGCTCAGCCACAAAACGCCGCACCTCGGCCGGGTCGACGCCGTCGCCGGCCGGGACCAGGTAGCCGACGAGCTGCTTGCCGCCGTCCGCCTCACGGACCAGTGCGGCCGCCTGGGCGACGTCCGGGTGCGCGGTGAGCGCGGCCTCGACCTCCGCCGGTTCGATCCGGAAGCCTCGCACCTTCACCTGGCTGTCGGCGCGTCCGACGCACTCCAGCTGTCCGGTCGAGGTCCAGCGGGCCAGGTCGCCGGTGCGGTACATCCGGCTGCCCGGCTCACCGAACGGATCCGCGACGAACCGCTCGGCAGTCAACCCCGGCCGCTGGTGATACCCCCGACCGATCGCACCACCGACATACAACTCACCCACCACACCCACCGGAACCGGCGCCAGACCAGACCCCAGCACATACGTCCGCATCCCACCCAACGGCAAACCGATCGGGGCGCTGCCCGTCCCGGTCAACGCTACAGGGGCGGCGGAGCCGGCAAGGGCTGCTGGGACGGCGGGCAGTTCGAACGTGGTCGCGTAGAAGCTCTCGCTCTGCCCGTAACCGTTCAGGATGCGGGTCGTGGGCATGACGGTACGGACCCGCTCCAGCAGAGCGGCCGGCAGCACCTCACCCGCGAACACGACCGCGTCCACCGTGGTCCGTCCCGCGATCTCGTCGAGCAACCCGGCGAAGACGGACGGCACGCAGCTGATCACACTGCCGGTCCAGCTGTCGCGCTCGGCGAGCTCCAGCACGTCGCGGACGATCTCGACGGTGCCACCGGCACTGAGCGCGGTGAAGATCTCGAAGACGGACACGTCGAAGTTGATCGAGGTCGCGCCGAGCAGCCGGGAGCCCTCGGTGATCCCCACCCGCTCGACGAGCCGGGAGACACCGTTGACCGCACCACGGTGCGTGATGGCGACGCCCTTCGGGGTGCCGGTCGAGCCCGAGGTGTACATCACGTACGCCACGTTCTCCGCCCGCAACGGCGCCAACCGCTCACCATCACCCAGATCCGACCCATCACCCCCGACCAGATCCACCTCCTCCAACACCAACAACCCCACACCAACCCCAGGCACCACACCCGACGTCACCGCATCCGTCACCACCAACGCCACCGACGCCTGCGACAGAATCAGATCCAACCGCCGACTCGGATACCGCGGATCAACCGGCACATACCCAGCACCCGACTTCAAGATCCCCAACAACCCGACAACCAGATCCACCGACCGCGGCAACGCCAACCCCACCAACGACTCCGGCCCCACCCCCCGCGACACCAACACCCGCGCCAACCGATTCGCCCGCGCATTCACCTCCGCAAACGACCACTCCACCCCCTCACACACCACCGCCACCGCACCCGGCGACACCCCCACCCGACGCTCCACCAACTCCACCAACGACCCACCCGGCACCCCACCCACCGAAGAGGCCACACCCACCAACCGCTCCAACTCCCCCACCAACAACACATCCACCGCACCCACCCGCAACGACGGATCCCCCACCACACCCCGCAACACCGACACAAACCGCTCCGCCAACCCCACCACCGACACCCGATCGAACAACTCCACCGCATACTCCAGG
>NZ_JBWXUE010000074.1:0-11516 GCF_057158765.1 Kitasatospora sp. NEAU-69 | reverse complement strand
GAAGGTGGTGATTCCGAGGCCGGGTGACTGGTCGGCGGCCATGGATTGGGCGATGAAGGCGGTCGCGCCTGCTGCTGCGGGGTTGGCGGTGGCGGCGAGGGTGTTGGTGGCTCCGGTTTCGGGGCCGTTGGCGGCAGGGCCGTGGGTGGCGGTGCCACCGATGCCGTCGAAGGCGTGGCCCGGGGTGAGCGTGGCGAGGTCGATCTTGGGGGCCGGCAGAGCGGCGGGTGCCGCGGGGGCCTGGGCGGCCGCGTAGACCGGGTGGTAGGGGTGCGAGGGTGAGGGGCGGTGGGGGTGAGAGGTGTCGCAGCTGCTGTATCCGAACTCGACCGAGAAGCCACCGAAGCCCGGGATGACGGAGCCTCCGGAGCCGCTGGACGGCATGTGATCAATGTGCAATTCGTTGTGCAGCCAGTTGAATCCGTCGCTCACGCCGTTCTGTATCTGCTGCCACAGGCCGGGGCTGGGAGCGGGCGCCGGGCTGCTGCCCAGGTTGTGATCGACGGTCTGCGCTCCGTGGGGCGCCATGCCCTGCCACGTGTCGTACGGCACTACCGGAGTCGGTGCCACAGGGGGCGCTGGGATCGCCGGGGTCTGGGGCACGGGATCGGAGGCGAGTTCTGCTCCGCCTCCCCCGCCACCCCCGCCAGAGTCACAGGCGCTGTGGCCGCTGGGGTCGGCAAGGGAGAGGGGATCGTCGTCCGCGTAGGCGTAGAGGTTGCCACTGGTCGCGGAGGTGGGGTTGAGGGGCGCGGTGTCCCGGCTGGTGAAGTCGGCGGTGGAGGGGTCGTACCAGCGGCTGGCGGTGTTGACCTGGCCGGTGGTGGGGTCGGTCCAGCCGCCTTGGTAGCCAAGGTGGTTGGTGGTTCCGGTGGTGCCGGTGGGCTTGCCCCAGGGGTCGTAGGAGTTGGAGCCGGCCAGGGCGGTGCCGGTGGGGGTGAAGGTGCCGACGAGGTTGCCGTGGCGGTCGGTGTAGGCCAGGGCGGAGGTGTTGCCGGTGCCGATGCTGACGAGTCCGCCGCCGGGGGTGCGGGTGTAGGACTCGGTGCCGTCGGAGGTGGGGTTGTCGGTGGTGTCGTCGTAGCTGAAGGTGTGTCCGGCGGTGCCGGTCAGGCGGCCGAGGGCGTCGTAGGTGTAGGTCTGGCTGCCCTGGGTGGCCAGTTCGTCGAACGCGTCGTAGGTGGCCGCGGTGGTGCTCACGCCGGTGATGGCGGCGGAGCGGGTGCCTCGGGCGGTGTAGGTGTAGTTGGTGCTGCCGGCGGTGGTGAGCTGATTGCGCTGGTTGTAGGTGGCCGTGGTGGCGCCGGACTGGGTGAGGTTGCCGTTGGCGTCGTAGCTGTAGCCCGTGGTGGTGCTGCCGTTGTTCCAGCCGGCGAGCCGGCCGGCCTGGTCGTAGCTGTATGTGTTGCTGGGGGCGCCGGCCAGGCCGGTGGTGGTCTGGGTCTTGAGGCGGCCGGCGGCGTCGTAGCCATAGGCGAGGGAGGCTTCGGTGCCGGTCGGCGTGGTGAGGGTGTCGGCGGTGAGGTTGTGCTGGCCGTCATAGGTGAAGGAACGGGTGGTGCCGTTGCCGTAGTTGACGGACTGAGGGAGACCTGACGGGTAGTAGGCGTAGGTCAGCGAGACGCCGGTCAGGGGGTCGGCCAGGGTCTTGAGGCGGCCGGCGGCGTCGTAGCCATAAGTGCTGGTGCCGTTGGCATCGGTACGGCCGGCGAGGTTGCCGTCCTGGTCGTACGTCATGCTCGCGGTGCCGAGCGGTCCGCTGGAGGTCCACAGGCCGCCGCGGTCCTCATAGGTGTAGGACTGCGTCCCGCCAGGAGTGGAGACGGAGGTGATGCGCCCGTCGAGGTCGTACCCCAGGGTGCGGGTGGGTGTGGGGGCCTCGCCGCCGGTACCGCTCTGGCTGAGGACGTGCCCTGCCGCGTCGTAGGTGCGAGCGATCTTCACGCCGCCCGGTTCGGTGACCGTGGTGGGCAGACTCTCGGCGTCGTAGGCGGTGGTGTAGGTGCGGTCGGCGACGTTGGGGTAGGCCGCGGTTGCCGGCTCGACAACCGATTCCGGCAGGCCGCGGCTGTTGTAGGTGGTGTAGGTGTCGTTGCCGTTGCCGTCGTGGTAGTCGGTGCGGTGCCCGTCGGCGTCGTAGCCGAACGTGGTGGTGACGCTGTGGGTGGCGTCGATCGGCTCGGTCTGGGCGATCGGGCGATCGAGCGCGTCGAATGCAGCGGTGCTGGTGTTGCCGTCGGCATCGGTGACGGAGACGGGGTTGCCGTTGGCGTCGTAGTGGACGGCGGTGCTGGACACCGTTGCACCGGTGGCGTCGAGATTCGCGCCGGCGATGGCGCGGCCGGCGGAGTCGTAGGTGGTCGTGACGGCGCGGCCGGTGCCGCCGGGGGTATCGGCGGGCTCGGTGATCTTGACGGGCGCGCCGGTCAAGTCGTAGCGCGTGGTGGTGGTGTTGCCGAGCGGGTCGGTGGCACTGGTCTGCGCGCCCGACGCGTCGTAGATCGACGTGCCGAGCTCGTGGTTGGGCGTGTAGGTGCCGGTTCGGTTGCCGGCGTCGTCGTAGGCGAAGGCGCCGGTGTAGAGCGCGGGCGCGGAGGCCCCGGTGTGACTGGTCTGGCGGACCTGCTGGCTGAGGGTGACGGCGCGGCCGAGGTCGTCGTAGGTGGAGAGGGTCTCGGCGCCGAGGGGGTCGGTCGTGGTCTGCTTCTCGCCGTTGAGGTCGTAGGTGTAGAGCCACTTGGGGGTGGTCCCGGCGACGGCCGGCAGGTCGGTCTCCACGACGTTCCCGAGTTGGTCGTACGTGGTGGTGGTGATGTTGCCCTTGGGGTCGGTGACCTTTGCGGGCCGGCCGAGGCTGTCGTAGTCGGTCTGTGTGACGGCAGTGAACGTCGAGGCGCCGTCAGGTGTGGTGTAGCTGCTGGCGGCACTGGCGAGGTGTTCGCCGGTGCTGTCGAAGCTGTGGGTGTTGGTGGTGATGTTGCCGAGCGGGTCCTTGGCTTCGGTGGGCTCGCCGAAGGTGTTGTAGCCGGTGCGGGTTTCCGCTGCGGCGGCGGGGAGGGTGACTGGCTGGCCGGTAGTCGTGTTGAAGGTGGTGGTGGGGGTGGGTGGGGTGTCTGTGATGGCGGCTTGGCCGGCCGGGTCGTGGAAGTAGGTGGTGGTGTAGGCGGTGGGGATGGCACCGGTGACGTTGCCGTTGGGGCTGACGGTGGTCAGTGGCAGGCCGCGTTGGTCGTAGGTGTGGGTGGTGACGGAGTTCTGCGGGGTGTTGACGACGGTCTCGGTGAGGGCGTCGCCCGCGGTGTCGTAGGTGCTGTCGGTTTCGCGGGTGGTGGTGCCGTCGGTGAGCTTGCTGGTGAGGACGTCACCGGCGGCGTTGTAGGTGCTGGTGGTGATGCGGTTGAGGCCGCCGGGGTCGAGTGTGGTGGAGGTGGCGCGGCCGGCCGGGTCGTAGGTGTTGACGACGGTGGTTTTGCCGCCGCCGGTGACGCGCTGGGTGAGTTGGCCTGCGGCGTCGTAGGTGTTGGTCTGGAGGACGACGTTGCGGGTGGTGCCGTCGAACTGCTGCGTGGCGGGGTTGAAATTGTGGAAGCCGTCGAGGTCGAGTTCGGCGACGGTGTTGTCGTCGTTGTAGTAGGTGTGGGTGGTGCGGCCCATCGCGTCGGTGTCGGTGGCCAGGCGGCCGGCCGGGTCGTAGGCGCGTGAGTCGATTACCTGCGAGCGCGCGGCGACCGGGCTGTCGGGGTTGCCGGTGTAGTTGGTGATGGCGGTCTGCTGCAGCCACCGCTGCGGCGAGTAGGTATAGGCGTAGCTGGTGCCGGCCGGGTCGGTCTTGGTGGCGGTGTTCCCGTAACTGTCGTACGTGTAGCTGGTCTTGGCGCCGGTCACGTCGGTGGTCTGGGCGAGGCGGTCGTTGGCGGCGTTGTAGGCCCAGGTGGTGGTGCGTGGCTTGTCGCTGCCGGTGGTGTCGGCGACGGTCTGACTGGTCTCGTCACCATCGACGTCGTAGGCGGTGGTGGTCTGCCGCGTGTGAACGATGCCGGTGACCGCGTCGGTGATGGCCGGGTCGGTCTCGGTGACCGGGTTACCCCAGCCGTCCCACGTATTAATGGTCGTGGCGGTCGAAGCGGTCTGCCCCTGGCCGCAGTTGGTGCAGCTCTCGGTCTGCGAGGCTCGGCGGCCGAGCGCGTCGTAGCCGTAAGCCGTGGCGAGGCCGAGCGGGCTGGTGGTCTGGGCGGCGTTGCCCTTGGCGTCGTAGGCGTACTGGGTGGTCTGGTTGGCGGGCACGCTGCCGGCCTGTGGGTAGGCGTTCGCGTCGACCGGGTTGCTGGTGGCCAGTGGCAGGCCCGGTGGCATGGTGCCGCCGCCCGCGGCGGGTTCGGTGCCGGCGGTGTAGGTGGTGTAGGTGGTGCGGCCCTTGGGGAAGTCGGGCGTGGCCGGGGTCGTGGTCGAGGTGAGCTGGCCTGCGGCGTTGTAGGTGTAGGTGGTGCGGTAGGTGGTGTCAGCGGGCCCGTTGGAGCGGGCGTCGCTGGAGGTCAGCATCGTGTCGTTGAGGACGTTGAGCGGGTTGCCGGTATCGAGGAAGTACGTGGCGTAGCTGGTGTGGCAGCTGGCGGGGTTTTGGCAGGTGGTGCGGGAGACGGTGTTGCCGCGGGCGTCGTGGCCGGTGGTGACGGTGTGTCCGTCGGGGTCGGTGACGGTGTAGAGGTAGCCGTTGGTGTCGTAGGTGTAGCTGGTGGTGTTGCCGGTGGCGTCGGTGTAGGAGGTCAGACGGGAGGTGCGGGTGTCGTACTTGTAGGTGGTGTTGTGGTTGCCGGGGTCGGTGACGATGACGCTGGTGACAGGTAGCGGGTTGGCTCCGTTGCGCATCGCGGTGTAGTGGCCGGCGACGGTGGTGTTGCTGAGCTTGCTGGGGTAGTAGGAGACTTCGGCGATCGAGCCGTTGAAGTACTGGTTGCCGGCCTGGGGCCAGGTGTCGTTGGTGCCGGCGCCGATGTACACGTACGGGGCGCCGTTGAAGTAGATCTTCCCGGTTCCGGCGGCGGAGGTGGCGCTCTGGGTGCCGTCCAGGTACATGGTCTGGCCGCTGTCATCGCCGGCCAGGACGATCTGGTGCCAGTTGCCGTCGGTGACGGTGCGGTCGGAGGTCAGGGTGCTGCCGGTCCAGCCCATCCAGAACTGGCCGTGCACCTTGCCGTCGGTGCCCACGTACAGCGCCGGGTTCCAGTTCTGGCCGCCGGTCTGCGAGTGGGCGGCGCCGAGGGGGAAGTCCTGGTAGGAGTACAGGGTGCCGGAGGTGGTGGTCTTGAACCACAGTTCCATGCTGGCCGGGCTCTGCTTCGGCGCCGCACTGGCGGGCAGTTGCAGGACGGAGGTGCTGCCGTTGAAGGTGGCCGCGCCCTGGGTGGGGTCGCCGGAGGGGCCGGCGGTGTTGAGGGTGGTGCTGGTGTAGGTGCCGGCCGTCGGGTCGGGCAGCGCGGTGCCGAGCTCGTCGGCTGCGTAGGAGGCGCCGGACGGGTCGTCCAGGCGCCAGTAGCCGACCGGGTTGGCCTGGACGATTTGGGCGCGGGCCGCACCGGCCGCGTCGAAACCGTTACCGGGGTTGGCGGTGGTGGCGGCCTGGTACTGCGAGCTCACCGTGCCTGCCGGCAGGGCGTAGTTGTAGAGGGCGAAGTCGGCGAGGGTGCCGTTCAGGTGGCCGCTGGTGTCGGTGGGACTGCTGGGCCAGCCGCCCTGGGTGTTGCCGGCGCCGAGGTAGGCGTAGCCGGAGCCGTTGTAGGTGATGGTGCCGGTGACGGGGGCGCCGGTGGGTTTGCCGTCGAGGTAGAGCTGCTGGCTCGTGCCGTTGGCGATGAGGGTGGCCTGGTGCCAGATGTTGTCCGTGACGGTGGTGTCGGAGACGGTGGTGGTGGTGTAGGCGGTCGGCATGAACAAGCCGTGGAGCTTGTTGTCGGTGCCCACGTACAGGGCTGGGTCCCACAGATTGCCCACACCCGGCTGTCCGCCGCCGGTCTGGCCGAGGGGGTAGTTCTGGTAGCTGTAGAGGACTCCGGGTGCGGCGGTTTTGAACCAGAGGGAGACCGTGGCGGCGCCGGAGGTCTGGGGGATGGCGGTGGCGGGGAGTTGGATGGTGGAGGTGGTGCCGTTGAAGCCGGTGGCGGTCGCGGTGCCGGTGGCCCAGGGGCCGCTCTGGCCGCCGGTGGTGTTGGTGTCAGTGCCGCGGTTCTGGGCGAGGGCGGCGGAAGTGAGCAGTTCGGTGGCCTGGTTGCCGCTCGCATCGTCGAGTCGCCAGTAGCCGGTGGGGTGGGCGGAGACGATCGCCGCGTCGTAGGCGGAGGGGCGGGAGGGGGTGACGCCCTGGGCTGCGGTCTGAGTGGTCGCCTGGGCGTACAGGGAGGAGACGGTGGTGGCGGACAGGCCGTGCGGGAAGATCGCCGCGTTGGCGAGCTGCCCGTTGAAGTGCCCGAACGGCGTCGACGCGGCGCTCGGCCACTTGTCGGCGTTACCGGCCCCGAGGTAGAGGTACTGGGTGCCGTTGGCGCTGATCGTGCCGGCCAGCGGCCCGGCGCTCAACTTCCCGTCCACATAGAGGTTCTGGGTGCTGGGTCCGTCGGCGGAGAGCACCGCGAAGTGCCATTGGCCGTCGTTGACCGCGGCCGAGCTGGTCATCGGGGTGCCGGTGCCGCCGTTCCACAGCTCGGCGTGCAGCTTGCCGTCCGTGCCCACGTACAGCGCAGGGTTCCACGACGCGCTGTTGGGGGCCTGCGCGGAGCCCAGCGGGAAGCTCTGGTAGCCCATCAGCGTGCCGGTGCCCGTGGTCTTGAACCACAGCGACACGGCGGCCGGCCCTTGCGTGGGGATGCCAGTGGCCGGCAGCTGCACCGCTGACGACGCACCGTCGAAGGTCGCTGAACCGGCTGAGCCCGTCATCGGACCGGCCCCGCCCAAGGTCACATTCGTGTAGGTGCCGTTGTCGGGGGTGGGCCGCGGTATGTACACCTGGTTCGCGGCCTGCGTGCCCGACCAGTCCGACAGGCGCCAGTACCCCGACGGATCGGAGCCCACGACCTGGCCGCGGTACTCCTGCGCGGAGCCGTTCACCGACGGCAGGTTGATCTCCCACGTGCCACCGTTCGCGTCGGTGACCTGGATCGCCCGCTCGTGCCGCTGGTCGTAGGTGACATTCAGCTTCGTCTTGCCCGAGGGAAGTTTCATCCCCGACAGCTCGGGCGAGGTGGCGGCCTGCCACTGCGCGGACACCGCCGGCGCGCCCACGTTGTGGTTGTAGAACGCCACATCGGAGATCGAACCGTTGAAGTACCAGGCGTGACCGGTGTTGTCACCGAAGTTCTGGAAGGGCTCGTCCGGCCACCAACCACCCGCGAAACCGCCGCCCACGCTCTGCGCGTGCTGCCCGTTCGCGATCACCGGACCGCTCAACGTGCCCTGCGCGGCGCCGTCCAAGTACAGCGTCTGCGACGCGCCCGAGGCCGCCAGCAGCGCGAAGTGCCACTTGCCGTCGTTCACCGCACTGCCCGAGGTGATCGGGGCGGCCGCACTGCCCTGGTAGAACTCACCGTGCAACTTGCCCGAGGACCCCACGTACAGCGCCGGCGTGTAGTTCTGCCCGGTCGTGCCCGCCGGGAACGCATCCGTCTGGTACCCATACAGCACACCCGAACCGGTCGTCTTGAACCACAGACCCACCGACACGTAGCTGGAGATGTCCTGCTGGGTCGCCGGCAACACCACCGCACCCGACTGCCCGTCGAAGTTCGCCGTACACAGGTTCCCCGACCCGTTCGGGCCCATCGTGACACCCGACTTCGTGTACCACGCCGAGTCGTTGCCCTGGTTCTGCGCCATCTCGCCGTACACGATCGGCTGCCAGCAGTCGTCCAGCCGCCAATACGACGCCGGCGCCGTATCCAGCACCGCGGTACGCGTGTGGGACCCCGGCGTGTACGAGTACGTCGTGCATGCCGGCGTCGAGTTGCCCCCCGTCGGCGGACCACACACCTGGTCCAACTCATCGGGGTTCCCGGAGTTGTAGGCGTAGGTCCACACCAGTGCCGCACCCGACACCGGGTCCGTCGAAACCTGCGAGACGTGCTTGGCGTCCGACGTCCACGTGAAGTGCAGCGACCGTCCCGAGGCCGCGTCCGTCACCGTGTCCAGATGCCAGGCCGTGTAGTGCAGGTTCTGCACGTGCCCGGCCGCGTCCTTCACCGAGTTCAGCACGTACGCGTTGCCCTGCGCCGTGAACGTGTACTGCGTCCCGTTCTTCAGCAGCAGCGAATACCCGCCCGAGATCGCCGTCAGCGTCTCGTACTCACCCGGCGCCGGCGTGAACTGCGAACCGTTGGCGCCCATCCGCTCGGTGCGCCCGCTCGCGTCGGTCAGTACCACCGAGCCCGAGTCGTCCGCGTCCGGCTGCACCCGCATGTCGAACAGCGAGGTCCAGCCCGCACCGAACAGCGAACCCGACCGCGGATCCAGCGAGTTGTACGACCGCGTCACCGAAAGCGCCGGGCCGACCGCCTTCACCGATGCGTCGGTAACGGCCGTCGTGTAGTTCCCGATCTGCGGGTCGAAGGTGTGCCCCTGGCCGTCGCCGGCCGCGCCGCCCAGGTGCGAGGTGATCGGCGGCTGCTGGATCTGCGTGGTGAACGACACGAAGCCCGTCCACGGGCTGCTGGCTATCCCGTCACTGACTTGCACGTTCCAGTAGTACGTGCCACCCCACGCCAGCACGCCCGCGGGCACCGACCACGCCTGGCCGTTCTGCCACCCCGAGTCCGCGATGATCGCGTTGTTCGCATAGACCCGGAACTCGTAGGCGACACCGTTGCCCGGATAGTTGTCGGGATCGTGCCCCACTGCCGCGAGCTGCGGCGTCAGGGAGCCGAGCACCGAATTGCCCAGCGGAGTCATGGCATCGACCTGCGGCGGAACGTTGACTGCTGACACCCAGCTGCAGTTCTTGTACGGGACGCCGTAGTTGTCGTGCAGCGAGGAGGTGCCGCCGACGTAGCCGTCCCAGCACATCTGATAGCTCGCCCCTGGACGGATCGGGGGGATGGTCGCGGTGAACGTCGTCGACTGACCGGTGGCCACCGTCCCCGGCACGGGGGTGAACGGAGCCTTGCCCGCCGGCCACTGCTCGTGCCAGTTCGCGTCGAAGAAGCGCGGCAGCACCTGCATGCTGGACGGGTTCCACCAGTTCGCGCCCAGGTTGGTCAGGGTGACCTGCTGTGAGCCGGGGCTGATAGCCGTAGGGCTGACGTACGTGCTGCCCGTCGAGTAGTCGGCCGCCCAGTCGGCATAGGTGATCACCAGGTACGGCGCGTTGGGCGAGGCTGCGCTGGCGAAGATCTTCCACGCGGTGGAATCAGTGGCGGACGCGGTCAGGGCCAACCCCCAGTTCGTACCGCCGTGCGCCCAACTGTTCACCAGCTGCGAGCCCGGATCGGTCGAACTGTCGCCGAGATCGAAATCCTCCCAGTTGACCCCGCCACAGTTGTCACCCAGAGACAGCGTGTTCACACCGAGCTGCTGCCCGATGGACAGCCCCGGGTAGGTGTTGATCGAAGAGGGATCCCACTGACTGGCGATCTGGCTGACATAGAGGGAATGCGGCCCGCAGTCCCACGAATGCAGCGCATCCACCTCCAGGTGCACCTTCTCGATGAAGTCGTTCTGCAGCGCGGAGGAGACCGCCGGGAACGTCATGTAGCTGTTCGCGACATTCGTCCCGGAGTCGTACGTACCGACACGCAGGTCGGTGAGGCTCGAGTTGTTGGCCGTGAACGGACTCATCACCCAGGTGGACTGTCCCGCGCTGAGATTCGGCGCGGTCGTCGGATCCACCTTCACCGGGAACACCCGCTTGTACTACAGCCTCAGATCTTGAAGTTGTGATCGAGTCGGTTCGTTTCGTCGCCAGGCGCGGAGTCTTGCGGGGAGTGGGTCGTCGCGTCGGTCGTAGTGGCTGACAGTGGCTCTGGTCTGGTGTTCGGCACGCCACTGGTGCTGCTGGAGGTGGTAGGCATCTGCGTGGTGGGTCGTCAGGACGGTGACCGCGAGCAGTGCGGCCAAGGCGGCGACGGTGAGGCGGATCAGCGGCAGGTTCGCGTCGGGAGTGTCGGCGGCTGGCGCGGGTGGGGTCAGGCGGGTGTACTCCTGTCCCTGGTGACCTGGGCTTTTCCCGTCGTTTCCCGCTGGCTGGGGATCGGGGCTCCGGTGTCCCGGGCCGGTTCTGGTCCGACGGGATCCGGCTCCGTCGTCGGGGCGCGGTGGTGGGCACGCTGGACGGTCAGGAAGGCCAGGGCGAGCATCGAGCAGGTGACGTGGCGGTGCCAGGACGTCCACTTGCGGACCTGGTACTGGTCCAGTCCGGTGAGCTGTTTGCCCTGCTCGTTGTCCTCCTCGATCTGCCAGCGCACGCCGGCCTGGAGGATCATCTCGGCGGTCGGGGTGCCCACGGGGGCATGGGCCAGGAAGTAGGCGTACTCGTAGTCGAACCGGCCGCCACCCAGTTTCTTCTTCGCTGTGGTGCGGCGGATCAGCAGCCAGTGTTTGAAGCCCTCGGCCGGGTCCTGACCGGTGACCGCCACCTGGAACGCGGTCCAGTCGTAGTACCGCTGTCCCTTCGAGCCTTCCCCGCAGGAGCGGCGTTCCCACTGGTCGCGGGACTTGGCGTAGTGCAGGAGATGGTCTGCGCGCTTCACCGCCGGCTGGCGCGGCTTGCCCGGCGGCCCGTCCAGGGGCAGGTCCACCGCGACCGCCAGCACGTAGGGCAGCCGTGTCTGGTGGAGATACGCGCGCAGGTGCGGGTCGCGGCCGTAGCCGGAGTCGGCCACGACCCAGGAGAACAACACCCCGTCCGCCAGGGCGCGTTCCAGCATCGCGGTCGCCAGCTGGGGCTTGGTGGCGAAGGCGACCTCGTCGGGGACGCCGGCCTCGCGGCACCGCTCCCGATCCCCGGTCCAGGACTCGGGCAGGTACAGGCGCCGGTCGATGAAGGTGTGCCCCAGCGGGGAAGCGTAGGTGAGCATCACCATCACTTGGCAGTTGCGTACGTCCCCCGTCACGCCGCAGTGCTGGTGGGCCACGCCCACCGACTTGCTCCCCTTCTTCTGGGCTTGGGTGTCATCCAGGACCAGCGTGGAGCGCGGGTCACCCAACTGCCCAGCTACATAGACTCGTAGCTCGGCCAGCAGGGCCTCGGCGTCCCATGACGCCTCACCCAGGAACTTCTGGATTCGGTGCGGGGTGGCATGACCTGCGCGTTCCGAGATCGTCCAGCCGTTTTTGCGCCCCAGGCCGGACAGTAGGCCCTCGATCAGGTCCGCGAAGACCTCGCGCGGCTCCGGCCGGGCGAACAGATGCCCGAGCTCTCCCGTCAGTACCGCGAGCTCCTCAGCCCACCCCTCGACCTGTTCCTGCGTCACATCAGCCAGCATGACTACTCCAACGACAGGAACGATCAGCGGTCACATGATCTGAGGCTGTAGTAC
>NZ_JBWXUE010000073.1:0-11775 GCF_057158765.1 Kitasatospora sp. NEAU-69 | reverse complement strand
CCGGAATTCCAGGTGGATGGCCGTCTGACCTGTGGTGTTCCTGATCGCTTCCTTATCGAAGGAGACCCCTCCGTCCGGTTTGCTGGTGTTTGCGAAGCATCAGCGAACCGGTCGGAGAGGTCCTGTGACGAAGTCTGACAGAGAGATCATGGAAATCCTTGAGGCGTACGACCTGACCGGGACGGTCTGGTCGGCGGCGAGCTTGGCGGGGCACGACCCGAAGACGGTCAAGCGGTATGTCGAGGCCCGCGACGGCGGGCGCAATCCTTATGAGCGAGAGCCGCGGCCGAAGATGATCGACGCGTTCCTGGAGAAGGTCGAGGAGTGGGTCGAGCAGTCGAAGGCGACGATCCGCGCCGATGTGGTCCACGAGAAGCTCGTGAAGATGGGCTACCGGGGAAGTGCGCGCTCGACGAGGCGGGCGGTGAACGCGGCGAAGACCGCGTGGAAGACGGGCAAGCGCCGGACGTACCGACCCTGGATTCCCGAGCCGGGCCGGTGGCTGCAGTTCGACTGGGGCGAGGGGCCGCGGATCGGCGGCCGGCGGACCTGGCTGTTCTGCGCGTGGCTGTCCTGGTCGCGGTTCCGGGTCGTGATCCCGGTCTGGGACTGCACGTTGGGCACGCTGGTGGCCTGCCTGGACACCGCGTTGCGGCGGATTGGCGGGGCGCCGACGTATGTACTGACGGACAACGCGAAGACGGTCACCGTCGAGCACATCGCCGGGATCCCGGTACGTCATCCACAGATGGTCGCCGCGGGTCGGCATTACGGCTGCCAGGTGGTCAGTTGCGTGCCCTACGACCCCGAGTCGAAGGGCGGCGCGGAGGCCACGGTCCGTATCGCGAAGGCCGACCTGGTGCCCACGGATGCGAACCTGTTGCCCGCCTACGACTCCTTCGCCGAGCTCACCGATGCCTGCCGCACCTGGTGCGAGCAGGTGAACTCCCGTCGTCACCGGGCGACCGGGCAGATACCCGCGAGCCGCCTGGACGTGGAGCGCACCACCCTGCACGTCCTGCCCATCGAGCCGCTCGCGCTCGCGCTGGGCGAGGAGAGGCTGGTCGGCTCGGACCGCACGATCAGCTTCAACTCGGTGCGCTACTCGACCCCGCCGGGCTATACCGGCGCGAGGGTGTGGTGCCGGGTCGTCGGCGAGGAACTCTCCATCACCGCCCGCACCGAATCCGGGGACCTGTCGGAGATCTGGCGCCACCAGCTGTCCACCCCGGGTGTTCCGCAGATCATCGACGCGCACTATCCCGACCACCCGGACGGCCGCAGCGTTCACCAGCCGCGGCTGCGGCCGCGCTCGGAGGCGGAGATCGCGTTCGTGGGCATCGGGCCCGGGGCCGGGCGCTGGCTCAAGGAGGCCGGACCCGCCGGCGCGATCCGCATCCGCGCCAAGATGGCCCGCGCGGTCGAGCTGGCCACTGTCCTGGGCAACGACAAAGTCGACCAGGCCCTCGGTCTGGCGGCCACGGCCGGGCGCTTCGCCGACGACGACCTGCTCTCGATCCTGGGACACATCGCGGACAGCAAGCCCGCCGGCGAGGTCGTGCGCGCGGACGAGGCCCACTCCGTCCAGAACGGAACCATCGGCTGGCAGGCCCTGGGCCGCTGAGCCAACACGCCGCCCACCACAGCATTCTGACTGCACGTCACCCAAGAGAACGGCACCCCCATGAGCTTTCCCAGCCCGCCCGCCATCCCCGAGGAACTCGACAAACTCATGCGCCGCATGCGCCTGCCCTACATGCGCAAAGCGGCCCCGGACGTCCTGGCCACCGCCCGAGCCCAGCGTTGGGACCCCGCCGAGGTCCTGCGGCTGCTGATAGCCGAGGAGGTCACCGGCCGCGACGCGGCCACCCGGCGCCTTCGCCGCCACTCGGCGAACTTCCCCACCGGCAAAACCCTGGGCTCCTGGCGGGCCGAGGACTCCACCATCCCCGAACCCACCCAGAACTCCCTGATCACCCTGGAGTGGATCGGCCGCGCCGAGAATTTGGTGATCGCCGGCCCGTCGGGGACGGGCAAGAGCCACTTCACCGAGGGCCTGGCCCAGGCCGCGATCGAGAAGGACCTGCGGGTGTCCTGGTTCACCCTGGAGACGCTGAGCGCCGCGATCGGGAAGTCGAAGGTCGACGGGTCCACCGCCCGGACCGTCGCCCGGATCTGCCGCGCGGACCTCATCGTCATCGACGACATCGGCCTGCTGCCGGTCGGCGAGGACGCCGCCGAGGCGTTCTACCGGATCATCGACGCTGCCTACGAACGCCGGTCCATCGCGGTGACCAGCAACATTCACCCCTCAGGCTTCGACACGATCATGCCCAAGACTCTCGCCGGCGCCAGCACCGACCGCCTCATGCACCACGCTCACCTCGTGACCACCACTGGCGACTCACACCGCCTCGCCGAGGCCCTCGCCGGGAAGGGAGTGGTCCCCTTGAACTGACCCCCACCCCAGGAACACCACTGGCCACCCACCTGGGCATCTGATGGCCACCAGCCTGGACACCCAACGGCCACCCACCTGGGCATCTCAATGGCCGTTGACACAGGCCGACGATCATGCTTAGGCTCCAGCAGAAGCCGCACTCTGCCCGGGCTCTCGATGCCGGGCCGGGCAACCCGCAGGATGGTGGGCTTCACGCTGTTCCGCACCCCAGCAGGGTGGTGAATTTCCTGCTCGGCGGCACCGACCATCTGAGGGTGGATCAGGACGCTGCCGAGCGGCTGCTGGCTGTCTACCGGGGTCTGCGGGGTGCGTTGCAGGCGGAGCAGGAGTGGCTGGATGCGGTGACGGGGCGGTTGGTTCGGGAGGGGCTGCGGCAGTTCGTGCAGGTTGGTCCATTGCCGCAGGGCGTCATCGACCGGGCCGCGCAGTGGGCCGCTCCGGTGGCCCGGGTGGTCTATGCGTCCGGCAACGAGTTGGCGCTGGCTCGCTTTCGTGCGCAGTGCGCGGACGGCGGGGCGCGCCGGGTCTCAGTGGTACCCACCAATGGGCGCGAGCCGCTGGCCGTGGTGTCTGATCCGGTGGTCCGTGGGCTGGTGGACTTCTCGCAGCCCGTGGCGGTGGTGTTGGCCGGTGCGTTGCACTGGGGCGGGTGCGTGGCGCCTGGTGTGGTGGAGGAGCTGGCCGGGGTGCTGCCTGCGGGCAGCCGGGTGGTTCTGTCGCACGCCGTGTACCCCGATGGCGATCGGGAATGGGAGTCGAGCCCGCTGGCCCGGCCATTCGAGGCGGCACGGCTGCCACTGAGCCCTTCCTCGGCCGATGACGTCTGTTCGCTGTTGGCGGGCTTTCCGCTGATGGCGCCGGGGGTGCAGGAGGTGACGCGGTGGCGGGCACGGCGGGGTGTGGGCGAGATTCGGATTCTCGGGGCGGTGGCCCGCACGCAGCGCCTGGGTGCCGCCGGCAGGGCGCTGCGGTGAGGCAGGGGCGCGGAGCGCGACCCGGCGCTCGCCCCTCTCAAAACAGTCCCCTCAGCCGTCGATCTCCGTTGTGATCCCCTCCACCGTCCCCTCGGCGGCATGAGCCCTCCGCCGCTGGACCGCCCCGAGCCTCTTCCCTGTGGCGGTTGTGTCCACCCCAGCTCGGCGCGGTAGCAGGGAAGAGCGGGCCGCGCTCGCCGTCCCACCGGCGCGGCCCACCCCATTTGACCGCCCGCACGCCGCGCGTACCCCCTGACGCGGCGTGCGGGTGCACCACCCCGTACATACCCGCCCCGTATCCCTGATAAGGACGCCATGACCGCCCCGCAGACCAGTCAACCGCCCAGAGTGCGCCGCTCGGGCGTGGTGGAGTCCCGCGCCGGCCGTGGGTGCGGCCAAGCGCCGCAGACGGCGCTGGAGACCGGGCGGCCGAGTCCGGCCCGGATCACCGATCACCTGCTCGGGGGGAAGGACGCGCTGCCGGCCGATCGCAGGGCCGCCGAGCGGCTGGTCGCTGCGGTGCCAACGATCGGGCAGGCGGTACAGGCCCAGCGTCGGTTCGTGGAGCGAGCGGTACGGCATCTCGCGCGCGAGGAGGGCGTGCGGGAGTGGCTGGTCCTCGGCACGGGTCTGCCGAGCGAGCCGCCCCTGCACGGGGTGATCCAGGCGGAGCAGCCGCGGGCCCGCGTACTGCACGCCGACGCGGACCCGCTGGTGCTGAGCCATCTGCGGGCACGGTTGAGCTGCCCACCGCCGGGCCGGCTGGCGGTGGTGAAGGGCGAGCTGCGTGAACCGTCGGTGCTCTTGGGTGCGGCCGCTGTGCGGCAGGTGATCGGTGCGGGCCGGCCGCTCGCGGTGGTCTTGGAGACGGTGCTCGAGCAGATCCCGGACCAGGAGGATCCGTGCGGGCTGCTCGGCGAGCTGCTGCAGGTCCTGCCGAGCGGCAGTTTCGTTGTCCTCTCCCATGCCAGCGCCGACTTTGCTCCGGCCGCGTGGGAGCGGCTGGCCGAGGTCTACGAGTCTCTGCGCATCCCGGTCGTTCCGCGTAGTGCCGAGCAGGTCGCGCGCTTCCTGGACGGCCTGTTGCTCCAGACACCGGGCCCGGTGCCGGTCAACCGCTGGCAGCCGGACCGCCAGGCGATGACACAGCTGAGCGCGGCGACGGTTTCCCGCTACGGCGCGATCGGGCGCAAGCCATGAGCAGCGGGGGCAGTGCGGCCGGCCGGCCGGTGGACCGCCCGGGTGTAGGCGGGGTGCGGTGATGGTGCTCGGAGCGACGGACGTGGTGTTCCACCCGGCAGGCCTGGACAGCGAGTTACGCGGCGCGGTGACGGACCTCCAGGCGGGCCGGTGGATGTCCACCCGCGAGTTGCTGGCCCGCAGCGGCCGGGACCAGCCGCTGCGCACCGCGCGCAGCCAGGTGCTGGCGGGGGCGGTGGCGCGCTCGGATGTGCTGGAGCACTGGGCGCGGGAGGACTCCGGCAGCATCGACCTCGCCGTACTGGGGGCGCGGGTGGCGGTGCTGCGGGCGCTGGCAGCCGCTCGGGCCGGCAACGGCCAAGCCAACGCGATGCACGAGGCGGCCCGCGAAGCGTGCTGGCACGCATCGCGGATCGCACCGGCCGACCCCATTCCGTGGGTGGCGCTGCTGGAACTGGCCGTCCTCGACCCGGGCCAGACACTCCCGGAGCACCACGGCGAGCCGCCCGACCGCCTGCTGCGCGACGGTCCGTGGTGGCTGCTGTCGGAGCTCCAGCGACGTGATCCGTACAGCCGGGAAGGGCACCACCGGATGCTGCGGTGGTGGCTGCGCCAGGGCCGGGTGGGGGAGGCCTGGGAGTTCGCGAGCTGGCTGACGGGGCACGCACCTGCCGGCTCGCCCCTGCGACTGCTGCCGCTCTACCTGCACGTGGAGCGGGTCCGCAACGACCCGAGCCGGGGCGCGCTGCTGCGCAACCAGTGGCTGCGTGAGGGGGTCATGCGGGACACGGAGCGGGCCTGGCTCGGGTGGTTCCTGGGGCGGGCGAGCGAGGAGCGCTCGGTCTCCGACCTGAGCCACCTTGCCCACGCCCTGTGGGCCGGCAATCGCAAGGCGCAGGCGGCCCAAGTGTTCGAGATCCTGGGGTCGTTCGGCTCCCGGGAGCCCTGGGAGAGCGTGGCGGAAAAGCCCGGTGGCGGGCACGCCCTCCTGCTGAACGCCCGGCGCCAGGCCGCCATGGCAGCCTCCCGCAACTGAGATCGAAGGGCTGCGCAGCCCGATCGGCCGCGCACCCGAATTCGCTATCCCTGAAACCTCATTGGAGAAACTGTGTCCCGCAAGCACCGCGCCACTCCGCCAGGCACCGGCGATGACGACTCCCATCTGCAGTCACTGGGGTACACGCCGACTCTGGTCCGCCGGATGGGCGCCTTCGGGAACTTCGCGGTGTCGTTCTCCGTGATCTCGATCCTGTCCGGCTGCATGACGCTCTACGGATTCGGGATGACCACCGGCGGCCCCGCCGTGATGCTGTGGGGCTGGGTCGGCGTCGGCTTCATGGTCCTGCTGCTGGGCCTGGCGTTCGCCGAGGTCACCTCCGCGTATCCGACCTCCGGCGCTCTCTACTACCAGGCGCACACACTCGGCGGGCCGAAGTGGGGCTGGTACACCGGCTGGCTCAACCTCCTCGGACTGCTCGGGGCGATCGCCGGAATCGACTACGGCGCGGCCCAGTTCACCGGTGCACTGCTGCAGATGCAGTTCTCCTTCACCCCGACGCCCGGGAAGCTGTTCCTCATCTTCGCGGTCATCCTGCTGCTGCACGCGTTGGTGAACCTGCGCGGTGTGCGGCTGGTCAGCGTGCTGAACGGCGTCTCGGTGGTCTGGCACCTGGCGGGGGTAGCGGTAATCGTGGCCGTGCTTGCTCTGGTTCCGGCTCACCACCAGTCCGCCGGGTTCGTGTTCACCCACTTCGTCAACCAGACGGGGTGGCACAACTCCCTCTACGTGAGCGCCATCGGGTTGCTCCTGGCGCAGTACACGTTCTCCGGCTACGACGCCTCCGCGCACCTGTCCGAGGAGACGACGAGGGCGTCGATTGCGGCGCCGCGCGGGATCGTCCGCTCGATCTGGGTGTCCTGGATCGCCGGCGCCGTGCTGCTGGCTGGGCTCACCTTCGCGATTCAGAACTACGCCGGGACCATGGGCACCGCGACCGGGGTGCCGCCCGCGCAGATCTTCCTGGACGCGGTCGGCCCGACCGGGGCGAAGCTGCTGCTGCTCATCGTGATCGGAGCCCAGCTGTTCTGCGGTGCGGCCGAGGTCGCCGCCGCCAGCAGGATGGCGTTCGCCTTCTCCCGCGACGGCGCGCTGCCGGGCTCGGCCTGGTGGCGGCGGGTCTCGCCGAAGACCGCCACACCGGTGGCCGCGGTCTGGCTGTCGGTGGTCGCGGCCCTGGTGGTCACCCTGCCGGTCCTGTACTCCCCGACCGCATACGCCGCGGTCACCTCGATCAACGTCATCGGCATCACCCCGGCGATCGCGATCCCGGTGTTCCTGCGGCTGCGCGCCGGGCGGCGGTTCAAGCCCGGCCCGTGGCACTTGGGGCGCTGGAGCAAGCCGATCGGCATCGTGTCCGTGGCGTGGGTCGCGTGCGTGACGGTGCTGTTCTGTCTGCCGCAGGTCTCCCCGGTGACCGCCGACTCCTTCAACTACGCCGGCATCGCCTTGCTGGTGGTTCTGGTCGGCGCGGAGGTCAGCTACCGGGTGACCGGCCCGCGCTACAGCATCCCGGTCGCCGACCGGGCGATGGCCGAGCTCGAGGCCGAGGTCGTGTGATGACCACCGCACCGATGCCCGGACCGCCCCGGATCCCCCAGTTCCGCGGCAGGCTGACACCGATCCAGTTCCGCGATGCCGTGCGCATCGGCGACGTACGCCGAGTGCGAATCGCGACCATCGACCTACAGGGCCGACTGCGCGGTAAGACCTTCCCGGCCGGCATCCTGGATCAACTGCTGGACGGCACCATGCACATGGACGGCTGCGGGTACCTGCTGGCCACCGACCTGGGCATGGTGGCGGCCAAGAGCCGCTGGCACGACGGATTCGGGGACGTGCGGCTGGCCCCCGACGTCCGGTCGGCACGCATGGTGCCGTGGGTGCCGCACACCGCGCTGGTGCTCGCCGATCCGCTGGATGCCACTGGGCAGCGCCTGGTGGTCGCCCCCGGCACGGTGCTGCGCGAGCAGCTCGCCGAACTGGCCGGCCTGGGTCTGGAGATGAAGGTCGGCATGGAGACCGAGTTCGTGGTCTACCACGCCCCGGACGACGAGCAGGCCCAGCAGCACCTCACGGGTGCGCGCGCCCGGCGCCCGGTGACCGGCCCGGGGCACGACTACGCCTTCGACATGCCGGAGGAGCTGGCTCAGTTCCTGGGGCGTCTGACGTCGGGGCTGGCCAACGGCGGTCTTCCGGTGGAGGCGTTCAAGCTGGAGGGGGCTCCGGGCCAGCTGGAGGTGACGTTCCCGTACGGGGAGGCGATGGCGGCGTGCGAGCAGCACGTGCTGTTCAAGGAGGCGGCACGCGCGTTCGCCGCTCGGCGCGGCATGGCCGCGACGTTCATGGCGGCGCCCGACGATGCGACGGGCTCGGGGCTGCACCTGCACCTGTCGCTGTGGCGCGACGGCGAGGCGGTGCTCACCCACCCGGACCGGCCCGATGAGCTGTCGCCCCTGGGCGAGCACGTAGTGGCCGGCCTTCTCGGCGCGCTCCCGGACCTGATGCCGTTCCTCGCCCCGTACGTCAACTCCTACAAGCGGTACCGCGACCACAGCTTCGCGCCGACGCGATTCGCCTGGGGCCGGGACAACCGCTCCTGCGCGGTGCGGGTGGTCGGGCACGGCGGGAGCCTGCATCTGGAGGTGCGGCTGCCCGGTGCCGACGCCAACCCCTACCTGGTGGTGGCCGCCGCCGCGGCAGCCTCCCGCTGGGGAATCGAGCAGCACCTCGCCCCGCCCGCCGCGGTGCGCGGCGACGCCTACCAGGAGACCACCGCACCCACCGTGCCGCTCTCGCTCGGCGAAGCGGTCGGCACCTTCGAGAGCAGCGGCCTGGCCGTCGAGCTGTTCGGCGAGCAGGTCGTCGCCCACTACGCGCAGGCCGCCGACGCCGAACTCGCCTTCCACGAAAGCCATATCAGCGACCTCGAGCTCGTACGCGGCTTCGACCAAGCCTGACCCGCCAACCCAGAGAACCCGTTCCGACCCACGATGCAGGAAGCGACGCCCGTTGCCATCCCTCTCCCCGTCCACCGAGGACTGCCTGCTCCTCGAAAGCTGCCCGTCCATAGCGCTTCTGGTTGCAGGCCGGCCCGGTACCGCGACCACCCTGACCCGCACCCTGAGCGATGCCCCGCTGAAGCCGGTCACCGAACTACTGAGCGTCGCCGCCCCCGGAAGCGGCCTGGGCGAGGACCCCGACGCCACCGTCGAGCTCGGCCTCGGCCGTCTGCGGCTCGACCGTGCGGCGGTCACGCTCTTCGCCCTCCCCGACGAAGAGCGGCACTGGTTCCGCTGGGAAGACCTGCTGGCCGCCGCCGACGCAGCCCTCGTCGTCGCCGACCTGAACGATCCCCGCGGCTCCCTGGCCACGACCGAATACCTCCACCGACGGCGCATCCCCTTCACCGTGGTGGCCATCGACCAGCCAGCCTCTGCAGGGTCGGGCACCACGGCCACCGTCCGCCGGGCACTGCGCCTCCAGGACGCGCGCATCCCCGTCATCCCGACTGACATCAGCGAGCGCGGAGCGGCGCTGCACGCTCTCATCGCGCTCGTCGAACACGCCCTCACCACGCCCCTCTCGGTCACCGCTCTCCCACAGCAGAGGACCTGATCATGGACGCCGTCGACTACACCGGGCCCGCAGCCCTGGCCGCACCGCACCTGATCGGCATCAGCGACCCGGGCATGCCGGCCCTCGCCCAGCTGCTCAAGGAACGCGGCGCCCGCCCCACCGGCTGCGCCCATCCCGAGGACATGCCAGCGCATCTGGCCGAGCTCGGGATCAACGTCCTGCCCGGCCACGACCGCGCCCACGTTCGGGCCGACATGTCCGCGGTGCTGTGGGCATCGGCCTCCCTGACGCACGCCACGGAGACCAAGCGGGCCGAGGAGATGGGCCTGCCGGTCCTGCGCCAAGCGGACGCGCTCGCCCTGCTCGTCACCGCCACGCAGACCAGCATCGCAGTAGCCGGCAGCCACAGCACCACGCTCACCGCCGGCGCGCTCACCACAGCCCTCGGCTACCGCAACCCAGCCTGGGCACTGCTGAACCCGCCGGTCGGGGCGCCAGCCGGTCACCACAGCGGCGGCGACCTGCTCATCGCCGAATTCGGCCCGGATCTGAACCCCGAGGCCCAATGCTCGCCCACCCTCACCGTGATCACCGCCATCGCGGCACACCAGCCCCACCACGACGACCTCCAGAAGGCGGTGGAGCCGCTGGAAGCACTGGCACGCCGAAGTCAGATCGTCGTACTGTCCGGCTGGGATACCGGCTGCGCCCAACTCGCCCTACGTCTGAGTGAACAACACCCGGACCTAAGGGCTTGCAGAGAAGTAACCCGTGGCTTCCGGTGTTCTGGCTCGTTGATGTGCTATGAGAACATCGCGGGAGCAGCAGGCTTTGCTGCAGGCCAAGTTCGAGGCGATCATGCCGCACCTGGACGAGCGGCAGCGGCGGTTGCTGCTGGGTGCGGAGGCCCGGTCGATCGGGCATGGCGGGATCAGGCACGTCGCCCGTGCCGCCGGGGTGCGTGAGGCGACCGTGTCCGCCGGGGTGGACGAGTTGGAGTCCGGCGAGCCGCCGCTGGGCCGGGTGCGGAGGCCGGGCGGCGGCCGCAAGCGCGCCGTCGACCTGGAACCCGCCCTGCGAACCGCACTGTTGGCGCTGGTCGAGCCCGACGAGCGCGGCGATCCGATGTCCCCGCTGCGCTGGACCACCAAGTCCACCCGCCACCTCGCCGACCGGCTCACCCGCCAGGGGTACCGGATCTCGGCGGACACGGTCGGGGACCTGCTGCGCGAGGAGGGCTTCAGCCTCCAGGGCAACGCCAAGACCATCGAGGGTCGCCAACATCCCGACCGGGACGGCCAGTTCCGCTACATCAACGAACAGGCCAAGGCTCACCAGGCGGGTGGCGACCCGGTGGTCAGCGTGGACACGAAGAAGAAAGAGCTCGTCGGCCCCTACAAGAACGGCGGCCGGGAGTGGGAGCGCGCAGGCCACCCGGTCGCGGTCTCCACCCATGACTTCCCCGACAAGGAACTGGGCAAGGCGATCCCGTACGGCATCTACGACTTGGCCGCGAACACCGGCTGGGTGAACGTGGGCACCGACCACGACACCGCCGCGTTCGCGGTCGAATCGATCAGGCGATGGTGGCGCGGCGCCGGGCACACCGCCTACCCCGGTGCCCGGCGCCTGCTGGTCACCGCGGACGCCGGCGGCTCCAACGGCTACCGCACCCGTGCCTGGAAGGCCGAACTCGCTGCCCTCGCCGTGGAGACCGGCCTGATCATCACTGTGTGTCATTTTCCGCCGGGTACATCTAAATGGAACAGGGTCGAACACCGGCTGTTCTCCCACATCACCATGAACTGGCGCGGCAGGCCCCTGAGCAGCCACGAGGTCATCGTGAACAGCATCGCCGCAACGACCACCCGCACCGGTCTGACCGTCCACGCCGAACTCGACACGGCCACCTACCCCACCGGTGTGACGGTCGGCGACCGGCAGATGGACGCCCTGCCCCTGGACCGCCACGACTGGCACGGCGAGTGGAACTACTCCCTGCGGCCCGAGGAATACGCCCAGGTCAGCGATGCCCCCGACCCGTTCGACCAACCCAGCCCCGACCTCGCCTGGCTCTGCCACCCGATCCTGACCGGCCTACCCGCACCCGAGTGGGACGCCCTGATCACCACGCTCACGTCCCTCCACGACACCCAGCGCGAGGGCCAACTCGACAAGCGGCGCGGCCACCGGCCCCGCGTCAAGGGCGACGGCACCACCGGCCGGCGACCGGTTCTCACCCTGGCCGACCGCCTCCTGGCCGTTCTGCTCCACCAGCGGCTCGGTCTCCCGCAGGTCGCCGTGGCCCGGCTCTTCTGTGTCACACCCGAGACCGTCAACCGCCGCATCCGCGACGTCCGCAACCTCCTCCAGGCCGCAGGCCACACCATCGAGCCTGCCGGAGCCCAACTGTCCGACCTGGACGCCCTCTACAAGCTCGCCACGACCCAAGGCATCACTCTTCCGGCAGAGATCAAGACTGCGAGTTGATGATCTGCAAGCCC
>NZ_JBWXUE010000072.1:0-12161 GCF_057158765.1 Kitasatospora sp. NEAU-69 | reverse complement strand
GTCCTGGGTCATGAGTCGGGGCAGGCGGTGGAGGCGGGTCGGGCGTTCAAGGAGCTTGGGTTCGATTCGATGCTGGCGGTTGATCTGCGGAACCGGTTGAACGCGGTGACGGGTCTGCGGTTGCCGGCGACGTTGGTGTTCGATCACCCGACGCCTGCGGCGATCGCGGTGGAGTTGCGTGCGTTGCTGTTGGGCGCGCCGGCTTCGGCGGCGGTGGTCCCGGTGGGTGTGGCGGTCGAGGGCGATCCGGTGGTGATCGTGGGGATGGCGTGCCGGTATCCGGGTGAGGTGGGTTCGCCGGAGGATCTGTGGCGGCTTGTCGCTCAGGGGCGGGATGCGGTGTCGGGGTTCCCGACGGATCGTGGGTGGGATCTGGAGGGTCTGTTCGATCCGGATCCGGAGCACCGGGGGACGTCGTACGCGTGTGAGGGTGGGTTCCTGTACGACGCGGGCGAGTTCGATGCCGGGTTCTTCGGGATCTCGCCGCGTGAGGCGCTTGCGATGGACCCGCAGCAGCGCCTGTTGCTGGAGTCCTCGTGGGAGGCGTTCGAGCGGGCGGGCATCGATCCGGCCACGCTGCGCGGCAGCGCGACCGGCGTCTTCGCCGGTGTCATGTACCACGACTACAGCGATGCGATGGGCCAGGCGGAGGCCGAGGTCGAGGGGTACGCGCTGACCGGCAAGTCGGGCAGCGCAGTCTCGGGCCGGCTCTCGTACACCTTCGGTTTCGAGGGTCCGGCGGTCACGGTGGACACGGCGTGCTCCTCCTCGCTGGTCGCGCTGCACTTGGCCGCTCAGGCGCTGCGCGCCGGTGAGTGCTCGATGGCGCTGGTCGGTGGGGTGACCGTGATGTCGACGCCGGAGGTGTTCGTCGAGTTCAGCCGTCAGCGCGGGATGGCGCCGGACGGGCGGTGCAAGCCGTTCGCGGCCGCCGCCGACGGCACCGGCTGGTCGGAGGGTGTCGGCGTGCTGCTCGTCGAGCGGCTCTCGGACGCCCAGCGCAACGGGCACCAGGTGCTGGCGGTGGTGCGCGGTACGGCGGTGAACCAGGACGGCGCGAGCAACGGTTTCACCGCGCCGAACGGGCCCTCTCAGCAGCGGGTGATCCGCCGGGCGCTGGCGAGCGCGGGGCTGGCGCCGCAGGACGTGGACGCGGTGGAGGCGCATGGGACGGGTACGACGCTGGGCGACCCGATCGAGGCGCAGGCGCTGATCGCCACCTACGGTCAGCAGCGAGACGCCGAATCCCCGTTGTGGCTCGGCTCGTTGAAGTCGAACATCGGTCACGCGCAGGCCGCCGCCGGTGTCGGTGGCGTGATCAAGATGGTGATGGCGATGCGCGAGGGCGTGTTGCCGCGCACGTTGCACGTGGACGAGCCGTCGTCGCATGTGGACTGGTCGGCGGGTGCGGTCGAGCTGCTGACCGAGGCCCGGCCGTGGCCGGAGACGGGCCGGCCGCGTCGCGCGGGTATCTCCTCGTTCGGCGCGAGCGGTACCAACGTGCACGTCGTCATCGAGCACATGCCCGCACCGGAACAGGAGTTCACGCAGGGACCCGAGCCCGACTCGGTGGACGGTGTGGTGCCGTGGCTGCTGTCCGCGCGGACGGGTGAGGCGCTGGCGGGTCAGGCCCGGCGGCTCGCCGAGCTGGTGCGCACCACCGAACCGGCGCTTGCCGTGGGCGCGGTGGGCCAGGCGCTGGAGACCTCCCGCACGGTGTTCGAGGAGCGGGCGGTGGTCCTGGGCCGCGACCGCGAGGAGCTGCTGGCCGGGCTGGACGCACTGGCCGAGGACCGATCGGCGCCCGGTGTGCTGACCGGGATGGCCCGGCCGGAGGGCCGGATCGCGTTCCTGTTCACCGGTCAGGGCAGTCAGCGGGTCGGTATGGGACGGGAGTTGTCCGAGCGGTTCCCCGTCTTCGCCGAGGCGCTGGACGAGGTCTGCGCGCTCTTCGACCCGTTGCTGGAGCGGCCGTTGTGCGAGGTGATGTTCGACGACACCGAGAGTCTGCTGGGTGAGACGGTGTTCACCCAGGCGGCCTTGTTCGCGCTCGAAGTGGCGCTGTTCCGTTTGGTCGAATCGTTCGGTGTGCGGGCGGACTTCCTGCTCGGCCACTCGATCGGTGAGCTGGCCGCCGCGCATGTCGCGGGGCTCTGGTCGCTGCCGGACGCGGTCACGGTGGTGGCCGCGCGCGGCCGGCTGATGCAGCAACTGCCCACCGGTGGCGCGATGGTGGCCGTGCAGGCCACCGAAGCCGAAGTCCTCGCCGCACTGGCCGAGGGAGCGGAGATCGCGGCCGTCAACGGCCCGGACTCCGTGGTGATCTCCGGTGACGAGGCGCCGGTGCTCGAAGTGGCAGGCCACTTCAAGGTGTTGGGCCGCAAGACCCGTCGTCTCACCGTCAGCCACGCCTTCCACTCGGCCCGGATGGAGCCGATGCTGGCGGAGTTCCGTTCCGTCCTGGAGAGCGTGGAGTTCGGCGGTGTGGAGCTGCCGATCGTCTCCAACCTCACCGGCGCCCTCGCTGCTCCCGGTGAACTCGCCACTCCTGACTACTGGGTGCGGCAGGTCCGCGAGGCGGTCCGGTTCGCCGACGGCGTCGCCGTCCTCTCCGGTGAAGGCACCCACACGCTGATCGAGTTGGGCCCCGACGGTGTCCTCACCGCGATGGCCCACGACAGCCTCCCCTCGCAGAGCAACGCGGCGGCCGTGGCGGTGCTGCGCCGCGACCGGCCCGAGAGCGACACGCTCCTCTCGACGCTCGCATCCGCACACGTGCGCGGCCACCGGGTCGACTGGGCGGCGGTGCTGCCGCGGACCGCCGGCCGTCCGCTCGACCTGCCCACCTACGCCTTCCAGCACGAGCGTTACTGGCTCACCCGCTCCGCCTCCGCGCCCGCCGACGCCGCCGGGCTGGGCCTGGTCGCGGCCGGACACCCGCTGCTCGGCGCGAGCGTGCGCCTGGCGGGCACCGACAGCGTGATGCTCACCGGACGGCTCTCGCTCCAGGCCCAGCCCTGGCTGCGCGACCACGCGGTGGCCGGCACGGTGCTGCTGCCCGGCACGGCCATCGTGGAGCTGGCGATCCGCGCCGGCGACGAGGTGGGCTGCGGCCGGCTGGACGAACTGGCCCTCGAAGCACCGCTGGTGGTTCCCGAGCACGGCGCCACACAGCTCCAGGTCGTCATCGAGGCACCCGACGCCGACGGCCGGCGCGCGGTGGCCGTGTACGGGCGTGACGAGAGCGAGGCGGCCGCTGCCGCCGACGATGCATGGATCCGCCACGCCTTCGGCGTGCTGGCACCGTCCGCCGCCGACCCTGCCGACCCTGCCGACCCTGCCGACCCGGCGAACGAAGGTGGCACCTGGCCGCCCGCCGGTGCGCAGCCCGTCGCGCTGGACGACTTCTACGCCGACCTGGCGGCCACCGGCTACGGCTACGGCCCGGCGTTCCAGGGGCTGCGCGCGGCCTGGCGCTCGGGCGAGGACGTGTTCGCCGAGGTCGCGCTGCCCGCCGAGTACGCTGAGGACGCGCAGCGCTTCGGCCTGCACCCGGCGCTGCTGGACGCCGCCCTGCACGCCGCGACGCTGAGCGGCCTCGACGCCGCACCCGAAGGCTCGGTCCGCCTGCCGTTCCTGTGGACGGGCGCCGCGCTGCACGCGACCGGTGCCTCGGCGCTGCGGGTCCGCCTGTCGGTCACCGGCGCTGACACCCTGGCCGTGTACGGGTCGGACACACTCGGGCGGCCGGTCTTCTCCGCCCAGGGCCTCACCGTGCGGTCGGTGGCGCCGGCACAGCTCGGCCTGGCCCGCGACCCCGCGCGCGACTCGCTCTTCCGGCTCGACTGGCGCCCCCTCGACCCGGCCGTGACCCCGGCGCCCGCCTCGGCCCCGGCCGACGTCTGGGCGGTCCTCGGCGAGGACGCGCAGGCGCTGGCCGATGCCCTGCGCGCCCAGGGCGTGCAGGCGCGCGCCTACGAGGACCTGAGCGCGGTCGGCGGGAGTGACGACGCCGTCCCGGCCATTGTCGCGATCAACTGCCCGCCCTCGCCCGCCGTCGCGGGCGCGCACCCGGGAACGGCCGACGAGGTCGCGGCTGCGGTGACCGACCTGCTGAGCCAGGTCCAGCAGTGGCTTGCCGACGAGCGCTTCGCAGATTCCCGCTTCGTGGCGCTGACCCACGGCGCGGTCCGCACGGCGGCCGGTGCCGAGGCTGATGACACGGACCTGGTGCATGCTCCGCTCTGGGGCCTGCTGCGCAGCGCGCAGACCGAGCACCCCGACCGGTTCCTGCTCATCGACCTCGACCCTGCCGACGCCGCCGCCGACGCGCCCGCCGACGCCTCCGCCGAGCCGTCCGTCACCGGCTTGCCCCTGGCGTTCGCCACAGCCCTGGCCGCCGGCGAGACCCAGATCGCGGTGCGCGCCGGCGTGCCGCTGGCGCCCCGGCTGGCCCGGGTCGACTCAGGTTCCGCTGCCGCCTCCGGCTCCGGCTCCAGCTCCGGTGCTGGCCTGGTGCCGCCGCCCGGTGGCGCCTGGCGCCTGGAGACGGCTCACGCCGGCACCCTGGAGGGTCTGGCGCTGCTTCCCACCCCCGAGGCGCGGCGGCCGCTGGCCGACCACGAGGTCCGCATCGCGGTCCGGGCGGCGGGCCTGAACTTCCGCGACGTCCTGATCGGTCACGGCATGTACCCGGGTGCGGCCTCGATGGGCGGCGAGGGCGCCGGCATCATCGCCGAGGTCGGCCCCGGCGTCACCGAACTCGCCGTCGGCGAGCAGGTCTTCGGGATGTTCCGGGACGCCTTCGGCCCGCTGGCGGTGGCCGACCACCGGATGCTCAGCGCGATGCCCGCACACTGGTCCTTCGAGCAGGGCGCATCGGTGCCGATCGTCTTCCTGACCGCCTACCTCGGCCTGGTGGAACTCGCCGCGCTGCGGCCGGGCGAGCGGGTGCTGATCCACGCGGGTGCGGGCGGCGTCGGGATGGCCGCCATCCAACTGGCCCGCCACTTCGGAGCCGAGGTCTTCGCCACGGCCAGCGAGGGCAAGTGGGAGACACTGCGTGCGCTCGGCTTGGACGAGGCACACATCGCCTCCTCCCGCACTCTCGACTTCGAGGAGAAAATCCGCGCGGCCACCGGCGGCCGTGGCGTGGACGTGGTCCTCAACTCCCTTGCGGGGGAGTTCATCGACGCCTCGCTGCGGCTGCTCGCTCCCGGCGGCCGGTTGCTGGAGATGGGCAAGACGGACATCCGGGACGAGCAGGACGTGCGGGCGCAGTTCCCGCAGGTCTCCTACCAGGCATACGACTTGGTGGACGCGGGCCCCGAGCGGATCTCGGTGATGCTGGCCGAGCTGATGGGCCTGTTCGACTCCGGCGTGCTGTCTCCGATTCCGGTGCGTGCGTGGGACGTTCGGCGGGCGCCGGAGGCGTTCCGGTTCATGTCGCAGGCCCGCCACACCGGTAAGATCGTGCTGCGGATGCCGACCCCGCTCGATCCGGCCGGCACCGCGCTGATCACCGGCGGCACCGGCACGCTCGGCGCGCTGGTCGCCCGGCACCTGGTGACCGAGCACGGCGTGCGCAGTCTGGTGCTGCTCAGCCGTCGCGGCCCGGAGGCTCCGGGCGCGCAGGAGCTGGTGGCCGAACTGGCCGAGCTGGGCGCCAGCGTAATGGTGGAGGCGTGTGATGCCGCCGACCGCGAGTCCCTCGCCGCCGTCCTCGCCCGCATTCCGGCCGAGGCCCCGCTGACGGCCGTCGTGCACGCCACCGGCGTCCTCGCTGACGGCCTGATCGAGTCGATGACCCCGGACCAGCTCGACCTGGTACTGCGCGCCAAGATCGACGGCGCACTCAACCTGCACGAGCTCACCCAGGGCCAGGACCTCGCCGCATTCGTCCTCTTCTCCTCCCTCGCCGGGGTGATCGGCAACGCCGGCCAGTCGGGCTACGCGGCCGCGAACAGCTTCCTGGACGCCCTGGCGCAGCACCGCCACGCCGAGGGCCTGCCCGCCACCTCCGTCGCCTGGGGCCTGTGGGCCGAGGCGAGTGCGATGACCGGCCAGCTCGGCCGGCAGGATCTGGCCCGGATGCGCCGCTCCGGCATCGCCGCGCTCACCGCCGAGCAGGGCCTGAGCCTGCTGGACGCGGCCCTGACCGTGGACGAGGCGCACCTGGTCGCCGTCCGCCTGGACCACACCGTGCTGCGCGCCCAGGCCGAAGCCGGGGCGCTGCCCAGGCTCCTGCAGGGCCTCGTGCGCACCCGCGAGGTGCGCCGCGCGGCGCAGAGCGTCGCGGCCGGGCAGCACAACCCGCTGGTGCGCGAACTCGAGGCGGCCACCGAGGCCGAGCAACTGCGCATGCTGGCCGACCTGGTGCGCGCGAACGTCAGCGCCGTCCTGGGGCATGCCACCTCCCAGCCCGCCGACGCCGAACGCGCCTTCAAGGATCTCGGCTTCGACTCGCTGACCTCCGTCGAACTGCGCAACCGGCTGAACACGGCCACCGGCCTTCGACTGCCGACCACCCTCGTCTTCGACCACCCCACCCCGCTTGCCCTCGCAGCCTTCCTGCGCGAACAACTGCTCGGCACGGCCCGCGCCGCAGTCCCCGCGGCCCCGGCTGCGGTCACGCTGCCGGCGGTGGACAGCGAACCGATCGCGATCGTCGGGATGGCCTGTCGGCTGCCCGGTGGGGTCGGCTCGCCGGAGGAGTTGTGGCGGCTGGTCGACGAGGGCCGGGACGCGATCGGCGGGTTCCCCACCGACCGTGGCTGGGACCTGGACGCCCTCTACGACCCGGACCCGGCACACCCGGGCACCAGCTACGCGCGCCATGGCGGGTTCCTGGACGCGGTTGCCGACTTCGACGCCGACTTCTTCGGTATCGCGCCGCGTGAGGCGCTGGCGATGGACCCGCAGCAGCGGTTGCTGCTCGAGTCCTCCTGGGAGGCGATCGAACGGGCCGGCATCGACCCGACCGCGCTGCGCGGCAGCCGGACCGGCGTGTTCTTCGGCGTCATCGCCAAGGACTACGCCGCCCGGCTGGACCGCACGCCCGAGGACGTCGAGGGCTACCTGGGCACCGGGAACGCGAGCAGCGTCAGCTCCGGCCGGGTGGCCTACACCTTCGGGCTCGAAGGCCCCGCGGTCAGCGTGGACACCGCCTGCTCCTCCTCGCTGGTGGCGCTGCACCTGGCGGTCCAGGCGCTGCGCGGCGGCGAGTGCTCGATGGCGCTCGCGGGTGGCGTGACGGTGATGCCGTCCCCGGACATGTTCGTGGAGTTCAGCCGCCAGCGCGGCCTCGCCCCCGACGGCCGCTGCAAGGCCTTCGCCGCGAGCGCGGACGGCACCGCCTGGTCCGAAGGTGTGGGTGTGCTGCTGGTCGAGCGCCTCTCGGACGCGCGGCGCAACGGGCACCGCGTGCTGGCGGTGGTGCGCGGCAGCGCCGTGAACCAGGACGGCGCGAGCAACGGCCTGGCCACGCCGAACGGCCCCTCGCAGCAGCGGGTGATCCGCCAGGCACTGGAGAACGCCCGGCTGGCGCCGCAGGACGTGGACGCGGTGGAGGCACACGGGACGGGTACGACGCTCGGTGACCCGATCGAGGCACAGGCGCTGATCGCGACGTATGGGCAGGACCGGCCGGTCGAACAGCCCCTCTGGCTGGGCTCGTTGAAGTCGAACATCGGCCACGGCCAGGCCGTGTCGGGTGTCGCGGGTGTGATCAAGATGGTGCTGGCGATGCGCGCCGGGGTGCTGCCGAAGACGCTGCATGTGGATGCGCCGTCTTCGCATGTGGATTGGTCGGCGGGTGCGGTGGAGTTGCTGACCGAGGCCCGGGCGTGGCCGGAGGCGGAGCGTCCGCGTCGGGCGGCGGTGTCCTCGTTCGGGATCAGTGGGACGAATGCGCATGTGGTGCTGGAAGGGGTCCCGGCGGAGGAGGGTGTCTCTGCGAGCGTGGCGGGTGGTGTGCTGCCGTTCGTGGTCTCGGGGAAGTCGGAGGCGGCGCTGCGTGAGCAGGCGGTCGGACTGGCCGACTTCCTGAGTGAGCAGCCGGACGTCGGCTTGGCCGACGTTGCATTCTCGCTGCTGTCCTCGCGTTCGCAGTTCACCCATCGGGGGGTGGTGCTGGCTTCGGATCGTGCGGAGCTGGTGGCGGCCCTGGCGGCGGGGGAGTTCGTTCGGGGGGCTGCGGAGTCTTCGGGGCGGGTGGTGTTCGTCTTCCCGGGGCAGGGTTCGCAGTGGCTGGGGATGGCGGCTGAACTGCTGGATGTCTCCCCGGTGTTCGCGGAGCGGATCGGTGCGTGTGAGGCGGCGCTGGCGCCGTTCGTGGACTGGTCGCTGACCTCGGTGCTGCGTTCGGAGTCGGAGGAGTGGCTGGCCCGGGTCGATGTGGTGCAGCCGGTGTTGTGGGCGGTGATGGTCTCGCTCGCCTCGCTGTGGCGCTCCCACGGTGTGGAGCCGTCGGCGGTGGTGGGGCACTCGCAGGGTGAGATCGCGGCGGCGTGTGTGGCCGGTGCGCTCTCGCTGGAGGACGGCGCGAGGGTGGTGGCGCTGCGCAGCCAGGCGATCCTCGCGTTGGCCGGCACCGGTGGCATGGCCTCGGTGTCGCTGCCGGTGGATGAAGTCGCTGAGCTGATGGCGTCGTTCGGCGAGCGCCTGTCGGTGGCCGCGGTGAACGGTTCGGCCTCCGTCACGGTGGCGGGCGAACCGGCCGCGCTCGACGAGTTGTTGGCACTCTGCGAGCAGCGGGATATCTGGGCGCGTCGGGTGCCGGTGGACTACGCCTCGCACTCGGCGCAGGTGGAGCCGATCCGCGAGTCGTTGATCGAGGCGCTCGCCGGGATCGAACCGCGTGCAGCGCAGGTGCCGTTCTACTCGGCGGTGACCGCCACCCGCCTGGACACCACGACCCTGGATGCCGAGTACTGGTACACGAATCTGCGTCAGACCGTGCGGTTCGAGGAGACCGTCCGTCTGCTTCTGGAGCAGGGCCATGACGCGTTCATCGAGACCAGCGCCCACCCCGTGCTGACCACCGCGATCGAGTCCACCGCCCCCCAGGCCATCGTGCTCGGCACGCTGCGCCGGGGTGAAGGCGGCCCGGAGCGCCTGCTGACCGCGCTCGCCGAGGCCTACGTCAACGGGCTCACCGTCAACCTCGGCCTGCCCACCGGACGGCGTGTCGACCTGCCGACCTACGCGTTCCAGCGCCGCCGCTACTGGCTCCAGGCGCCTCCTGGGGTCCGGGGCGATCTGGGTGCTGCCGGCTTGCAGGACGCTGAGCATCCGCTACTGGCTGCGTGTGTGGAGTCGGCGGATGGTGGTGTGCTGCTGACCGGGCGGTTGTCGTTGGCGGCGCAGCCGTGGCTGGCGGATCATGCGGTGGCGGGTACGGTGCTGTTGCCGGGGACGGCGTTCGTGGAGCTGGCGGTGCGGGCCGGCGATGTGGTCGGCTTCGGCCGCATCGACGAACTCGCCCTCGAAGCGCCGTTGGTGATACCGCGCCATGGTGGCGTGCGGATCCAGGTCACGGTCGGTGCGGCCGAGGCCGACGGCTCGCGGGTCGTGCAGGTGTTCTCGCAGCATGAGGAGGAGACGGCGCAGTCGGGCTGGACCCGCCACGCGGCAGGCACCTTGTCGGAGCGCGGTGCCGACCCGGACGTCTCGTTCGCCGCCGCGCAGTGGCCCCCGGTTGGTGCACAGAACGTCGAGCTGGACGACTTCTACGACGATCTGGCGGCACGTGGTTACGAGTACGGGCCCGCGTTCCAGGGTCTGCGTGGGGTCTGGCGTTCGGGTGAGGATGTCTACGCCGAGGTGGCGTTGCCCGCCGAGCAGCGGGAGGAGGCCGCGCGCTTCGGCCTGCACCCGGCGCTGCTCGACGCCGCACTGCACGCCATCGTGAAGACGGCGAGGCCCGCCGACGACGGCCGGCTGCGACTGCCGTTCGCCTGGGACGGCGTCACGCTGGCCGCGACCGGTGCGACCACCGCCCGCGTGCGGATCTCGCCGCTGGACCAGGACACCGTCGCACTGGCCTTCGCCGACCCGAGCGGACGGCCCTTCGCCGAGATCGCGGGCCTGACCCTGCGTCCGGTGGACGTCGGGCAGCTGGTCCACTCGGTCGGCGCCCAGGAACCCCTGCACACTGTCGAGTGGGTGCCCGCCGCCGGGACGGACCCGGCTGCCGGTGCCGCCCTGATCGCGGACGCCGTGCTGCTCGGCCCGGATCCGTTCGACCTGGCGGCCGCGCACGCCTACGCCGACCTCGCCGCGCTCGCCTCGGCACTCGATGCGGGCAGCTCCGTGCCGGGCGTCGTGCTGTTGCCGTGCGCCGCCGATGCGGATGGGTCGCTGACCGAGCGGGCGCATGCGGTGGTGGCGGGTGTCTTGGCGGTGGTGCGGGACTGGCTGGCGGATGAGCGGTTCGCTGGGTCGCGGCTGGTGGTGGTGACGCGGGGCGCGGTGGGTGTGTCGGGCGTCTCCGACCTGGCGGCGGCGCCGGTGTGGGGTCTGGTGCGCTCAGCAGCGACCGAGCATCCTGGCCGTTTCACCCTCGTGGACCTCGATGACGATGGGGATGGCCTGGCAGCGGCGTTGGCGTGTGGCGAGGCTCAGGTGGCGGTGCGTGGGGGCGCGGTACTGGTGCCGCGTCTGGTCCGCTCCACGCTGTCTGGCGAGGCTGCGTCCTTCGGGACCGGCACCGCGCTGATCACCGGTGGCACCGGCACGCTCGGCGCGCTGGTCGCCCGGCACCTGGTCAGCGAGCACGGTGTGCGCAGTCTGGTGCTGCTCAGCCGTCGCGGCCCGGAGGCTCCGGGCGCTCAGGACCTGGTGGCTGAACTGTCCGAACTCGGCGCCAGCGTGCTGGTCGAGGCGTGTGACGCGGCCGACCGCGAGGCCCTGGCCGCCGTCCTTGCCGACATCCCGGCGGAGGCCCCGCTGACGACCGTCGTGCACGCCGCCGGCGTCCTCGCCGACGGTCTGGTCGAGTCAATGACGCCGGAGCAGCTCGACCTGGTGCTGCGCGCCAAGATCGACGGTGCGGTCAACCTGCACGAGCTCACCCAGAGCCAGGACCTCGCCGCGTTCGTGCTCTTCTCCTCCGCTGCCGGCGTCTTCGGCAACAGCGGCCAGGCGAACTACGCGGCCGCGAACACGTTCCTCGACGCCCTCGCCGCCCACCGCCGCGCCGACGGCCTGCCCGGCATCTCCCTCGCCTGGGGCTTCTGGGCGCAGGCCAGCGGCATGACCGGACACCTCGACCAGGGCGACACCGCCCGCCTGGCCCGCCAGGGCATCGTGCCGCTGACGGAGCAGCAGGGCCTCGCGCTCCTCGACACCGCCCTCGGCCAGGAGACCGCGCTGCTCGTCCCGATCCGCCTGGATGCGGCCGCACTGCGCGCCCAGGCCACCGCCGGACGGCTCCCGACGCTGATGAGCAGCCTGATCCGGGCACCCAAGCGACGCATCACCGAGCCGGGCCCGGACGCGCACGAAGCCTCCGCGCTGGCCCAGCGCCTGGCGGCGCTGACGCCCGCCGAGCAGGAACGTGAACTGATCGACCTGGTCCGCGGCATCGTCGCAGCGGTCCTGGGTCATGAGTCGGGGCAGGCGGTGGAGGCGGGTCGGGCGTTCAAGGAGCTTGGGTTCGATTCGATGTTGGCGGTTGATCTGCGGAACCGGTTGAATGCGGTGACGGGTCTGCGGTTGCCGGCGACGTTGGTGTTCGATCACCCGACGCCTGCGGCGATCGCGGTGGAGTTGCGTGCGTTGCTGTTGGGCGCGCCGGCTTCGGCGGCGGTGGTCCCGGTGGGTGTGGCGGTCGAGGGCGATCCGGTGGTGATCGTGGGGATGGCGTGCCGGTATCCGGGTGAGGTGGGTTCGCCGGAGGATCTGTGGCGGCTTGTCGCTCAGGGGCGGGATGCGGTGTCGGGGTTCCCGACGGATCGTGGGTGGGATCTGGAGGGTCTGTTCGATCCGGATCCGGAGCACCGGGGGACGTCGTACGCGTGTGAGGGTGGGTTCCTGTACGACGCGGGCGAGTTCGATGCCGGGTTCTTCGGGATCTCGCCGCGTGAGGCGCTTGCGATGGACCCGCAGCAGCGCCTGTTGCTGGAGTCCTCGTGGGAGGCGTTCGAGCGGGCGGGCATCGA
>NZ_JBWXUE010000071.1:0-12223 GCF_057158765.1 Kitasatospora sp. NEAU-69 | reverse complement strand
ACCCCCGCCAGCACCACCTCACCCGCCGACGACGGCCCCCGATACACCCCACCCGAGAACTCCGGCTCCGGCAACGCCCGCCGATCCAACTTCCCGTTCAGATCCAACGGCAGCCGCTCCAACACCACGAACACCGACGGCACCAGGAACTCCGGCAACCGCTCAGCCACAAAACGCCGCACCTCGGCCGGGTCGACGCCGTCGCCGGCCGGGACCAGGTAGCCGACGAGCTGCTTGCCGCCGTCCGCCTCACGGACCAGTGCGGCCGCCTGGGCGACGTCCGGGTGCGCGGTGAGCGCGGCCTCGACCTCCGCCGGTTCGATCCGGAAGCCTCGCACCTTCACCTGGCTGTCGGCGCGTCCGACGCACTCCAGCTGTCCGGTCGAGGTCCAGCGGGCCAGGTCGCCGGTGCGGTACATCCGGCTGCCCGGCTCACCGAACGGATCCGCGACGAACCGCTCGGCAGTCAACCCCGGCCGCTGGTGATACCCCCGACCGATCGCACCACCGACATACAACTCACCCACCACACCCACCGGAACCGGCGCCAGACCAGACCCCAGCACATACGTCCGCATCCCACCCAACGGCAAACCGATCGGGGCGCTGCCCGTCCCGGTCAACGCTACAGGGGCGGCGGAGCCGGCAAGGGCTGCTGGGACGGCGGGCAGTTCGAACGTGGTCGCGTAGAAGCTCTCGCTCTGCCCGTAACCGTTCAGGATGCGGGTCGTGGGCATGACGGTACGGACCCGCTCCAGCAGAGCGGCCGGCAGCACCTCACCCGCGAACACGACCGCGTCCACCGTGGTCCGTCCCGCGATCTCGTCGAGCAACCCGGCGAAGACGGACGGCACGCAGCTGATCACACTGCCGGTCCAGCTGTCGCGCTCGGCGAGCTCCAGCACGTCGCGGACGATCTCGACGGTGCCACCGGCACTGAGCGCGGTGAAGATCTCGAAGACGGACACGTCGAAGTTGATCGAGGTCGCGCCGAGCAGCCGGGAGCCCTCGGTGATCCCCACCCGCTCGACGAGCCGGGAGACACCGTTGACCGCACCACGGTGCGTGATGGCGACGCCCTTCGGGGTGCCGGTCGAGCCCGAGGTGTACATCACGTACGCCACGTTCTCCGCCCGCAACGGCGCCAACCGCTCACCATCACCCAGATCCGACCCATCACCCCCGACCAGATCCACCTCCTCCAACACCAACAACCCCACACCAACCCCAGGCACCACACCCGACGTCACCGCATCCGTCACCACCAACGCCACCGACGCCTGCGACAGAATCAGATCCAACCGCCGACTCGGATACCGCGGATCAACCGGCACATACCCAGCACCCGACTTCAAGATCCCCAACAACCCGACAACCAGATCCACCGACCGCGGCAACGCCAACCCCACCAACGACTCCGGCCCCACCCCCCGCGACACCAACACCCGCGCCAACCGATTCGCCCGCGCATTCACCTCCGCAAACGACCACTCCACCCCCTCACACACCACCGCCACCGCACCCGGCGACACCCCCACCCGACGCTCCACCAACTCCACCAACGACCCACCCGGCACCCCACCCACCGAAGCGGCCACACCCACCAACCGCTCCAACTCCCCCACCAACAACACATCCACCGCACCCACCCGCAACGACGGATCCCCCACCACACCCCGCAACACCGACACAAACCGCTCCGCCAACCCCACCACCGACACCCGATCGAACAACTCCACCGCATACTCCAGGACCCCGGTCAGGCCCTCGCCGGTGGCGTCCAGGCCGAGGCCGAACTCCAGGTCGAACTTGGCGGTACCGGTCGAGACCATCTCCATGGCCGCGGTCAGACCGGGCAGGTCGAGGTCGACGCGTGCGGTGTCCTGCCAGGCGAACATCACCTGGAACAGCGGGTGGTAGGCGCTGGACCGCTCGGGATTGAGCAGCTCGACAAGGCGCTCGAACGGGGCGTCCTGGTTGTCATAGGCCGCGAGCGCCTTGCCACGCACCCGCTCCAGCACCTCGGCGAACGTCGGGTTCCCCGACAGATCCACCCGCAAGACCCACGTGTTGACGAAGAACCCGACCAGATCCGCCAGAGCCTCGTCACCACGACCCGCGATCGGCGCACCGATCGACACATCCTCACCACCACCCAACCGCCCCAACAGCACCGCCAACGCCGCCTGGAGGACCATCGGCGCCGACGCGCCGGTGTCCCGGGCGAGTCGCCGGACGGCGGCCCAGGTGTCGGGATCGACCGCGAACTCGACCACGCCACCGTCATGGCTCGGCACCGGCGGCCTGGGGTGGTCGGCCGGCAGCTGGAGCTGCTCCGGAGCCCCGGCCAACTCGGCCTGCCAGTAGGCCAGCTGGGCACCGAGTTCGCTCTCGGGGTCGGCCTCCTCGCCGAGTGCCTCGCGCTGCCAGAGCGTGTAGTCGCCGTACTGGACCGGTAGTTCGTCCCACTCCGGGTCACGGCCAGCGAGCCGGGCCGCGTACGCCGTCGACAGGTCACGGGCCAGCGGCGCCATCGACTCGCCGTCGAACGCGATGTGGTGCATCACCAGCACCAGCGCGTGCTCCCGCGCGCCGCGGCGCAGCAGGACCGCCCGGAACGGGATTTCGGTCGAGAGCTCGAAGGGGTGGCGGGCCGCCGCGGTGATCGCGTCCGGCTCGTCCGGCTCGGCCACCTCCCGCACCAGCAGCTCGAACCCCGTCGCACCGGTCGCAACGACGCGCTGGAACGGCACGCCGTCCGCATCCTCGACGAAGACCGTGCGCAGGCTCTCGTGCCGCGCCAGGACGTCGCGCAGCGCCGCGGCCAGCGCGGCCACGTCGAGCTCGCCCGCGAGCCGCAGCAGCACCGGGAGGTTGTAGGTCGCCGACGGCCCCTCGAAACGGTGCAGGAACCACAACCGGCGCTGCGCGAAGGACAACTCGATCATTTCGCCTCTACTTCCTCAGGTCATCGTTTCGCGGACGCGGACGGCCGGCGCTCATCAGGGGGCGATTCCGGCAGCCGGTGCGATTCGGTCGTCCGGGCGGTGGGAAACCGTGCGGCTCACAGAAATCAGCGAATTTCATTCGGGTGCGCTCACTCGGTGGCCTTACCGGGGCATGCACGCCTTGAGAGCTTCCGATGTCCGGGCGGTCGGGTCAAGCGGCCTCGTGACCGTCCCGTCGACGGGACGGGTCGCGGAGGCCGCGAGCCGACCACAGCGACCGCCCGGGCCAGTACGCTGCACGGACATTCGCAGGATTCGGAGCATTCGTGGCGTTCCCGGCACGCCGAGCGCCCGGAAGGAATCCGGAACAGGTCCGGCGGATATATGTCCGCCGAATGCGCCCGGCACCCGCCCGGCCGACCGCGCGGGAATTCCACGCGCATTCACCCGGAGCACGGCGACACAGGCGTGGACACAGACATTGACTCACACACAGAGGTGCAGGAGATGGCCCGTCAGTCGAATACCACAGGAGTGGCAACCGCGCAGCTGGTTCCCGAGTCCGCGGCCGCAGGGGAGGTGACCGGCGCGCCGCCCGGATCGGCCGGCGCGCAGAGCGCGCTGCTGCGGAGCGGCCTGAGCGCGCTGCACCGCGCCGACCCCGAGCTGGCCGAGCTGCTCGACGCCGAAGTCCACCGGCAGCAGGTGACGCTGGCGATGGTCGCCTCGACGAGCATCGCCGATCCCTCGGTGCTCGCCGCCGGTGGCTCGGCGCTGTCCAACGTGACCGCCGAGGGGTACCCGGGCGCCCGCTACCACCCGGGCGCGGCGCGGTTCGACCAGGTCGAGCGGCTCGCGATCGCGCGGGCCCGGCAGCTGTTCGGCGCCGCGTACGCGAACGTCCAGCCGCACTCGTGCTCCTCGGCCAACCTCGCCGTGCTCGCCGCGCTGGTCCCGCCGGGCGGCACCCTGCTCGGCCTGGACCTGGACTCCGGCGGCCACCTCACGCACGGCTCGCCGGCCTCGGTGACCGGGCGGCACTACCACGCGGTCCACTACGGTCTGGACCCGTCCGGCCGGATCGACTTCGGCCAGGTCGCGGCGCTGGCACGGGAGCACCGGCCCCGGCTGCTGATCGCCGGCGCCAGTGCTTATCCGCGCACGCTGGACTTCGCCCGGTTCCGGCAGATCGCCGACTCGGTCGGGGCGTACCTGCTCGCCGACATCTCCCACATCGCGGGCCTGGTCGCCGCGGGTGAGCACCCGAGCCCGATCGACGTCGCCCACGTGACGACGACGAGCACGTACAAGCAGCTCGGCGGCCCGCGCGGCGGGCTGATCCTGAGCGGACGCGACCACCGCACGCCCGGTCCCGACGGGCGGACGCCGCTGTACCAGCTCCTCCAGCGGGCGGTCTTCCCACAGCTCCAGGGCACGCCCAGCCCGGCGGCGATCGCGGCGAAGGCCCGGGCGCTCGCGCTCGCCGCGGGCCCGGAGTTCCAGCGCACCGCCCAGCTGATCGTGGACGACGCGCGCCGGCTGGCCGCCGAGTTGGAGCAGCTGGGCTACCACCTGCTGACCGGCGGCACGGACAACCACATGGTGCTGATCGACGTCGGCCACCGTGGGCTGACCGGGGTCATCGCCGAACGCGCGCTGGAGCAGTGCGGCATCCTCGCCAACCGCAACCGGATCCCGGGCGACAGCAGGCCGCCGCTGGTGACCAGCGGCCTGCGGCTCGGCAGCAACGTCCTCGCGCAGCGCGGGATGGGGCCCGGGCAGATGCGCGAGTGCGCGCGTCTGCTGCACCGGGTGCTGACGGCGACCACCGTGCTGAGCGACACCGACTACCGGCTCGACCCGCGGACGGCCGCCGAGGCGCGCGCCGAGGTCGAGGCGCTCTGCGCCCGCCATCCGCTGCCGGGCGCCTCGCTGTCACCGGTGGCCGCACTGCCCCCGGTCGCCGCACTGCCCCCGGCGGCGGATCCGCTGCCACGCACACACCCGCTGCCGCCGGCCGCCGTCGCCACCGGGGCCGAGCAGTGAGCGGGCCGGCCCGACCGAGCGCCCCCGACACCACCGACGCCCCGGAGCCGCCGGTGCTGATGCCGGCCGACCGGCCGCGCCGCACCGGGGCGACACCAGCCCCCCTGGACCGGACACTCATCGAACTCGGAATGACATCAGCCGAGTTGGGGCAGCATTGGCAGGACCGGCTGCTCGCCGGCTGGGCCGCACTCCTGCACCGCTGCACCGGCCTGGCCCGGATCGGCCTGCGCCGGACGGGCCCCGGCGGCCACACCGACCGGGTGAGCCTGACGATCAGCGGTGATGCACCACCACCCGCACCGATCGAGGGCGCCACGAGCGAACCGGACGCAGGCCCGGCGCCGGTGGGCATCCGCTTCACCGCCGGGCCCGACGAGACCGGCGCGGACGCGAAGAACGCGGCCGAAGACAGCGCGTTCGAACTGGATTTGGTCATCCGGGAGCGCGGCGACGGCTCCCTCGGCCTCGAACTGCGCTACGACGCAAGGCTCTTCGATCCGGCCACAGCCGCGCGCTGGCTCGACTGCTACCGCACGCTCGTCACGGACGCGGCTCGCCATCCGGACCGCCCGGTGGCCCGGCTGCGGCTGCTCACCGACGCGCAGCTGCGGCGCACACTCATCGAGTGGAACCGGACGGCGACCGACCAACTGCCCGACGGCTGCCTGCACGAGGCGTTCGAGGCACGCACCCGAGCGGCGCCGGACGCCGTGGCACTCGTCCACGCCGGCGTCCGATGGACCTACCGACGGGTCGATGAGGCCGCCAACCGGCTTGCCCGGCACCTGCGTTCGCTCGGCATCGGCCCGGATGCCCGGGTGGGCCTGTGTCTGGACCGCTCGCCCGAGCTGCTGGTCGCGGTGCTCGGCACGCTGAAGGCCGGTGGCGCCTACGTACCGCTCGACCCGGCCTATCCGAGCGCGCGGATCGCGACGATGGTCACCGGCACCTCATGCGCCGTGATGATCAGCCGGAGTGACCTCGCGGGCAACCTGCCCGACGCGGCAACCGGCACGCCGCTGGTCCTGCTCGACCGGGACGCCGACGCCCTGGCCGCGCTCAGCGCAGCCGCGCCGACGACCGCCGCAGCCGCGCCGACGGCCACGGCCGGCCCGGAGGACCTCTGCTACATCATCCACACCTCCGGCTCCACGGGCACGCCGAAGCCGATCGCACTGCGGCACCGCGGCGTGCTGAACAACCTCGCGGACCTCAACTCCCGCTTCGGCGTGGGCCCCGGCGACGCGGTACTCGCGCTCTCCTCACCCAGCTTCGACATGTCCGTCTACGAGTTCCTCGGCATCACGAGCGCCGGCGGCACCGTCGTCGTCCCGGACCCGGCCCGGCTGCACGACCCCGCACACTGGGTCGAGCTGATCGCGGCGGAGGGCGTCACGATCTGGAACTCCGCCCCGGCCCTGCTCGGGCTCCTCGTCGACCGCGTGGAGCAGACCGGCAGCGGCCCAATGCCGTCCCTGCGGCTCGCGATGCTCGGCGGCGACTGGGTGCCGGTGACGCTGCCCGACCGGGTCCGCGCACTCGCCCCCCACCTGCGCTTCGTCGCGCTGGGCGGTGCGACCGAGGCCTCGATCCACTCCACGATCTACGAGGTGCGGCGGGTCGACCCGGCCTGGACCAGCATCCCGTACGGCCGCCCGATGGCGAACCAGCGCACCTACATCCTCGACGATCAGCTCCAGCCGGTCCCCCCGGGCACTGCGGGCGAGCTGTACCTGGCCGGCGCCGGACTCGCCCGCGGCTATCTGGACCAGCCCGAGCGCACCGCCGAACGCTTCATCGAGTGGTCGTTCGGCACCGTCCTCGGCGAGACCGTCGGCGAACGGCTCTACCGCACCGGCGACTTGGCCCGCTTCGACGCCGACGGTCTGATCGAGCTGCTCGGGCGGACGGACTTCCAGGTCAAGATCAACGGCCTGCGGGTCGAACTCGGCGAGATCGAGGCGCTGCTGCGGACCGCACCGGGCGTGCGGCAGACCGCGGTGGCCGCCCGGGACGGACGGCTCGTCGGCTACGTCGTCCCGCAGCAGCCCGGCCGGGCCCCGGCCGACTGGGCCGAGGAGCTGCGCGCGCTCGCGGCCGCGCAGCTGCCGGAGTACCTGGTGCCGCACGCGATCGTCGTGCTGGACGCACTGCCGCTCACCCCCAACGGCAAGCTCGACCGCGCGGGCCTGCCCGCGCCGGAGCTCGCCCGCGCCGCGTACCGGGCACCCCGGAGCGACGCCGAGCGGACACTCGCGGCGGTGCTCGCGGACGTCCTCGGCCACGACCAAGTCGGCATCGACGACGACTTCCTCGCGCTGGGCGGGGACAGCATCGCCGCCATCCAGGTGGTGACGCGCGCCCGGGTGCGCGGGCTGGAGGTCAGCGCGCGGCAGATCCTGCAGAGCCGTACCGTCGCCGTGCTCGCCGAACTCGCCACCGCGATCGCACTGCCGGACGGCGGGCCGGCGGACGGCGGGCCGGCGGACGGCGTGCCGACGGACGGCGGGCCGGGAGACATCGCGGCCGCCGCCGAGGGCGCCGCCACCACCTCGGGGCCGCTCGTCACGGTGGATCCGCAGGACCTCGCGCGGTGGCGGCGCGCGCACCCCGGGCTCGCGGACGTCTGGCCGCTGACACCCATGCAATCCGGGATGCTCTTCGACTCGATGCTGAACGACACCGGCGAGGACCCGTACCACCTCCAGACGCTGTACCGGCTGTCCGGCCGGATCGACACCGAGCTGCTGCGGAGCACCGTCCAGGCCCTGCTCGACCGGCATGCCGGGCTGCGTGCGGCGTTCGTCCGGGACTCGGCCGACCGCCAGCTGGGGATCGTCCTCGACGGGCTCCGACTCCCCTGGCAGGCCATCGACTTCGGCGACCTCGGCGAGAGCGGACGGGAGCGGGCGGTGCGCCGGTTCCTCGACCGGGACCGAGCCGTCCGGTTCTCCCTGGCCGACCCTCCACTGCTGCGGGCGGCCCTGCTGCGGTTCGGCGCCGAGCGGGCCGTGCTGGTCCTCAGCGCGCACCACGCGCTGCTCGACGGCTGGTCGGAACAGGTCCTGGCCGGCGACCTGCTGCGGCTCGCCGGCGGGGACGGCTCCGCGCTGCCGGCCCCACGCGGTTTCCGGGACTTCCTCGGGTGGCTCGCCGGCCGGGACGAGCAGGCGAGTGCCCGGGCCTGGGCCGAGGAACTCGCCGGCATCGACGCTCCGACGCTGGTGGCTCCGGCCGCCGTCCCGCACACCGCCGCCGCGGGCGTCGCGGAGGTCGCGCTGCCACTCGACGCGGACGACTCCCGGCGCATCGCCGACGGCGTCGCCCGGCTCGGCGTCACCGCGAACACACTCGTGCAGGGCGCGTGGGCCGTGCTGCTGTCCGCCCTGACCGGGCGCGAGGACGTCGTCTTCGGCGCCACCGTCTCCGGCCGGCCCGGATCCCTCACCGGGGTGGAGTCCATGGTGGGCCTGTTCATCAACACCGTGCCGGTGCGGGTCCGGTGCGCGCCGCAGCAGAGCGCCGCGGAGCTGCTGACCGGTCTCCAGGAGCGGCAGACGGCGCTGCTCGACCACCACCACCGCGGGCTCACCGACATCCACCGGGACGCCGGCCTCCCGGCGCTCTTCGACACGCTGGTCGTCTTCCAGTCGTTCCCCGCGGAGCGGCCGGGCGCGGAGGTCACCGCGGCGGCCGGATTCGAGGTCACCGGCGTGGACTCGGTCGGCGCGGTCAGCTACCCGCTGGCGCTGTTCGTGGCGCCGGACCGGCTGACCGTGCAGTACCACCGGAACCGCTTCGACCGGCGGACGGGCGAGCTGATCCTGGCGCAGCTGCGCGCCGTCCTGCACCGGCTGGCGGCCGAACCGCACCGGCCCGTCGGCACGGCGGAGCTCGCACTGCCCGCCCGACCGGAGCGCCGCACCGGCCCGGCCACGCCCGAGCTCGTCTCCACACCCGCCGATGCCGATGCCGGCCATGACACCGGCACCGGCACCGAGCGGACGCCACAAGAGACCGCGCTGTGCGCGCTGTTCGCCGAGGTGCTCGACATCGACCGGATCGGCGTCCACGAGCGCTTCTTCGAGCTCGGCGTCAACTCGCTCATCGCGGGCCGCCTGGTCAGCCGGATGCGACGCACGCTCGGACTGACCGTGTCGATCCGGACGCTCTTCGACCACCCGACGATCGCCCAGCTGGCCCGGCAGATCAGCACCGGACCCGCCAAGTCACGCCCCGAGCTGCGCAGAAGGACGCGCTGACCGAAACCGACGGATGCCGCGACACCGGTGGCAGGCCGGGGCCGCGGCATCCGTCGTCAGCCAGCGCGCCCGGGGCCGGGCCGACACCGGCCGGTACCCGCGCCTTGATGACCGATTCCCTCCACTGTTACGACAAGTTCTCCTCATGGCGCCCCCACTCGCACCGCTCTGGCGCTAATCTGGCACCACGTGGCGTCACCGAGGGGGGACCGCGGCCCGGACACGGGTGCGGCACCGGTGGCGCACGCTCCGGGCCCGGAGTTGCGACCCCGCGACCCCGCGACGAAGCGCGGACCACGCCGCTTCGACCGCCGTCCGCACGGGACGACCCACGGCCGCAGATCTCCTGGAGGGGCCTCCGATGCCGACCTTCGACACACCCGCACCTGTCCGGGCGGTGCTCAACCTGGTGTTCGGCCAGGTCCGGATCATCGCGACCGACCGCACCGACACGACCGTCGAGGCGTATCCGCGCGACGCCCGGGACCAGACCGACGTGCAGACCGCCGCACGCGTCCGCGTCGACTGGACGGACGGCCGCCTGCTGGTGACCGTCCCGGAACCGGCCGGCGGCGGCGCCGACGGCGGCGCGGTCGTCCTCGTGGTCGGCCTGCCGACCGGGTCGAGCGTGCTCGGCCGGGCGCTGGCCGCCGACTTCCTCGGCGTGGGGGAACTGGGCGACTGCCGGGTCAGCACCGGCCTGGGACACATCCGGCTGGAACGCACCGGCAGCCTGCACCTGACCGCCTCGCTCGGCGACATCACGGTGGACAGCGCGGTCGGCACCGTCGAGGCCACCGCGGAGCGCGGCAGCGTGTACCTGCGGCGGGTGGAGGGCAGGGCCACCATCAAGGCGACCTGCGAGGGCGACGCCACCGTCGGCGAGGTGCGCGGAGTGGCCCGCCTGCACGCCGAGAACGGGGACATCAGCATCGGCCGGGCGCACACCGGGGTGGAGGCCCGGACGACCCAGGGCCACATCAGCATCCGCGAGGTGGTCCGGGGCTCGGTCGCCGCCGACACCACGTTCGGCGACATCCGGATCGGGGTGGCCGGGACCACGGGCGCCCGGCTCGCCCTCGACGCCACCGCGGGTACCGCCTACACGGCGCTCTCACTGCTGGACGAGCACGAACCGCCCGCGGAGGTCGTCCACGTCCACGCCCGGACCGTGATCGGCGACATCGTCGTGGCGCGCTCGGAGGCGCGCCCGGACGAACGCCCGGACGGGCGAACCGACGGGCGAACCGCCTGACACCGATTGCGCGACCGGCTTGTACTGTCGGCGGGACACCGCCCGGCACCTCGGAACACACCACCGGAACGCGCCACCGGAACACGTCACCGGAACGCAGCGGAGCGGCCCGCCTGAAATCACCGGAATTACCGACGGGAATTCCGGCGGACCGGCTCTTCGGTTACCGTGATGACCCGTAGAAGATTCTGCAGCAGCCCTGTCACCACCACGCCAACGGGAGAATTTTCCATGGGTACTTCCGCCATCGAGACCTACGACGTGGTTGGCGTCGGGTTCGGTCCCTCCAACCTGTCACTCGCCGTCGCACTGGAAGAACTCCGGGCCGACCTGCCGGGGCAGCCGCTCACCGCCGCGTTCTTCGAACGGCAGTCCTCGTTCGGCTGGCACCGCAACATGCTGCTGCCGCAGACGACGATGCAGATCTCCTTCCTCAAGGACCTGGCGACCTTCCGCAATCCGGTGTCCCGATACAGCTTCGTCTCGTATCTGCACGCCGTCGGCCGGCTGACCAGGTTCGTCAACAACCAGGATTTCTTCCCGACCCGCCAGGAATTCCACCAGTACCTGGAGTGGGTCGCCGAGAACTTCACCGCGCAGGTTTCCTACGGCTCCGAGGTCACCGCGGTCCGGCTGCCCGAGAAAACCGGATCCGAATATCCCGACTACCTGCGGGTGGAGATCCGCAGCAACACCGGCGATCGCCCGCGACTGGTCAACGCGCGCAATCTGGTCATCTCCACCGGCCTGGTTCCGCGCATGCCGGACGGCGTGGCCCGCGACGACCGGGTCTGGCACAGCTCCGAATTCCTGGCGAAGTTCCGCCGGATGAATCCGGACGACCTGAAGAAGGTCGCGGTCGTCGGAGCCGGGCAGAGCGCCGCCGAGATCGCCCGGTTCCTGCACGACGAGCTGCCGCACGCCCGGGTGACCGCCGTCCTGCCGTCGTACGGCTACTCGGTCGCGGACGACACGCCCTTCGCGAACCAGGTCTTCGACCCGAGCGCGGTCGACGACTACCACTTCGGCACCGAGCAGGCCCGCGAGGCGTTCTGGCGCTACCACCGCAACACCAACTACTCCGTGGTCGACGACGACCTGATCCGCGAGCTCTACCGGCGCGCGTACGACGAGGACGTCAGCCAGGCCAAGCGGCTGCACTTCCTGAACCTGACCAGGGTCAGCGCCGTGAAGCGGGCCGGCAGCGCGACCACGGTCACGCTGAACTCGCTGGTCGAGGGCGGGGAACGGGAGCTGGCGACCGACGCGCTGGTCTTCGCGACCGGCTACGACACGATGGACCCCAGCACGCTGCTGGCCGGCCTGGGCGACCACTTCCTGCGCGACGACGCCGGGCGGCTGCGGGTGGAGCGCGGCTACCGGCTCGCCACCACACCCGGCCTGCCCGCCGACGTCTACATCCAGGGCGGCACCGAGCACACGCACGGCCTCACCTCCTCGCTGCTGTCGAACCTGGCCACCCGCAGCGGCGAGATCGTCGAATCCATCGGCCGGCACCGCGCCGAACGCCGCCTGGTCCGGCCGGTCCCGATCCCCGCCGACCGGGCCGCCCGCTGACCCACTAGGCCGTGTCTCATAATTCGCGTCGGATCAGCGCGCGGCGTTGGGCGCCCGGCTGGGCGTGCCGGCGAAGCGTCCTCGTACTGGGTCGTACTTGGGCGTTTCGCCGGTGCGTCCAGGCGGGATGC
>NZ_JBWXUE010000070.1:0-12329 GCF_057158765.1 Kitasatospora sp. NEAU-69 | reverse complement strand
CCTGCGTTCCGCATAATTCGCGGCGCCTAGAGCATTGATTCGTGCTGTGGCCTGGGGAAATGCGGCTGGATACGCCGTGGGGGCGTGTCTCTAGGCGTGGGGGTTGTGGCTGGTCAGCGGGTTTCGGGGGTGAGTTCGACGATCTTCTTGGGTGCGGGGATGTCGAGCTTGCCCAGCAGGTCGCGCTGGGTGCGGGTGAGCTCGGTGAGCTGGCGGAAGGTGCCGGCGGGGCCGGTGAAGGTGCCCAGGTGGAGCCGGTCGAGTTCGCGGCGGATGGTGGGCCAGGTCGTCCCGGTGGTGGTCTCGGCGATGCGGATCAGCAGCAGGGCGAGCCAGCACAGGATGACGTGGGCGCGGATGCGTTCTTCGAGGCGGTGGTAGACCGGGCGGAGGTCGAGGATCTGCTTCATGTCCCGCCAGCCGCGCTCGACTTCGAGGAGTTGCTTGTAGCCCAGCGCGATGTCCTCGGCCGAGAGTTTCGGGTCGCTGCAGCGCAGGAGGTACTTGCCGTCGAGGTTCGCCTCGGCCTTGGCCTTGGTGGCGTCGATGCGGAGCTTGCCGGCCGGGGTGGTCCGCAGGTAGCGGTTCAGGCCGGGTTTGGCGGTGATCTTCCCGCGCAGTTCGCCGCGTTTGTAGTCCGACAGGGCGTCGCTGTCTTCGATCAGTTCGCTCAGCTGCGCGATCAGCTGGGTGCGGATCGCCGCGTCCCGGGTGGCGCCTTCGGGGTTGTGGCAGATCACGAAGCGTTCGGACTCGGAGACCTTCACCTCCTTGACACGCATGTTGTGCGCGATGTCCTGGTAGCGGCCCTGCCGCGAGAGTGCGGCCTTGATCTCGGGTGAGTTGGAGCGGAGTTTCTCGCCGATGATGTAGTGGTGGTCGCCGGAGCGGAGGTAGCGGCGGTTGGCCGCGGAGGCGAAGCCCCGGTCGGCGACCCACACGATCTTGGACAGGGTCCAGTCCCGCATCTCGTCCTTGACCTGGCGGATCAACGCGGAGTCGCCGGTGTTGCCCGGCCAGCACCACACCCGCACCGGGATCCCGTCACGGGTCACCGCCATCCCGATCACGATCTGCGGCAGGTCGTCGCGGGAGTCCTTCGACTTCCCCCAGGTCCGAAACCCGCGCATGCTCGCGCCGTCGCCGTCGCCGTCGCCGTCGCCGTCGCCGGTTTCGGGGAGGGGGACGCCGTGTTCGTCGCGGGCGACGGGCAGGTCGGCGTCCTCGAGTTCGAAGTAGGTGCTGGTGGTGTCGAAGAACAGCAGGTCGACTTCGAGGTTGAGCAGGTGGGCGGCGGAGTCGAAGACCTGCCGTTCCAGCTTCTCGCGTATCTGGTGAAGCCAGTCCATCGCCCGGTAGCAGGCGTCGTCGTCGATGCGGTCCAGGCTGTCGATGTGCACGTCGTGGTTGACCCACTCGGCGGCCGCCAGCTTCGAGGACGGGGCCAGCGCGCGGTTGGCGACCAGCGCGAACAGGGCACGTTCGGTGGCCTTGACGTTGCGTGGACGGCCCCGGCCACGGGTGCCCAACGCGGCCACGATGCCCGGGAGTTCCAGCCGGTGCCACAGCTGGTCCAGGAGATACGCGCCGCCGAAGGGACGGGACTCGACGAAGTCCAGCTCCGTGTTCGCCTCGGCGGTGGCCGCCAGCGCGGCAGCCGGATCGAGGAGCTTGGACAGCGAGCCGACCAGGCGGCGCACCGCGTCGGTGTCCAGCTGATCCTCACGGCCGAAGCCGTACAGCAGCTTCGGCACCGACCGCCCGGCCGCTGCGTCCCAGGTGTTGTGGGCCAGGTGCAGGTAGCGGACAGTACCGCTCTTGGTCTTCCGACTCGTCGTCTTCACATACATCGCTCTAGACCATACACGCCTGAGCCATGCAGTCAATGACTCTCAGATCGGATGCGTTTCTCTAGGAAGCTCCAGGCCGTGTGGCATCACCGGACCAGCTGACCAGGCACTTCACCACATCGGACCCTCTAGACCAGCCGAATTACGCGGAACGCAGGCCACTTCGCTCACTCTGGCGTGTGACTGCTTCGTTCACCAGCACGGGGCGATCGCTGGCGTTGTGAGGCCTCAAGACATCCTTGACCGTTTGTCATCAGTAGATGCTTGACGTCGTTCGGATGCCGATCAGATCTGGTTCCAGCACATCAGCGCAGCGTTCACCTCGTGCTGGACGCACACCTGCTCAAAACTGTCCCGTCCGGCCTGACGGAGGACAACCTCCGTATCGAGGACACCCACCTCCGCGTCCTCCACGAAGGCGAAGAGATCGCCGTCAAGGAGCGACGGAACCCAGGACCGCTGGAACATGTCCGCACCGTCTCGAAACGCGAGGACAGCCAGAAGCAATCAAGTGTCCCTTGAGGCCACCGCGCGGCAGAATGATCGCCGTGACTACTTGAAGAGCACCGCAGGGGCGCAAGTCCTGGCGCCGGGGTGCAACCGGCTGGGCCGCTCGCGAGGGCGACGGCGGGGTTTGCACGGCGTGTCGGGAACCGGTCCGCTCCTACCAGTACCGATGCCATCCGCCCGAGTCCTCCAGCTTCGAGCGGTGCATCGGGTTCGCCTGGTGCTCGGGGTGCCGGATCTACTCCGCCAACATGGTCCACATTCCTCGCAGACGTGTCCTGGCCGACGCCCTGACATCGCTCCCGGCCGATGACCGCGAGCGGCTGCTGCGAAACGAGGTCGCACTGATCGACTGTCTGGACAGCCAAGGCGTCGCTCAGGACTGAGCCGAGGCTCAGCTGCCTCCGCAGTGGTCTCCCGAGCGGAAGGCCGTCAAGGATCTCCCGAGTCGCCTGCCAGTACGACAAGCAAGTCCTGGTGACAAGGCGTCAAGGATGCCCCGGAGCCTCACAACGCCACAGGCACTCGGCGAGCAGGTTGACGACGTCGCGCCAGGCTCGCTGTGCGTGCTGTGGGTGGTAGCCGACGCCGGGGACCGTAGGGTGGTCGACCGGGGGGTGGTGGAAGGCGTGCAAGGCGCCGCCGTAGATCGTGAGGCGCCAGTCGACGCCTGCGGCCTGCATCTCAGCGGTGAACGCGTTCCGTTGCGCGGGCGGCATGATCGGGTCTTCCGACCCGACCCCGGCCCACACCGGGCAGCGAATGCGCGCCGCCTCGCCCGGCCGGCCCGTGGTAGTTGCGTTGACTGTCCCGATCGCGCGCAGGTTGGCGCCGTCGCGCCCGAGTTCCAGCCCGACGGCGCCCCCGGTGCCGTAGCCGACGGCGGCGATCCGGTCGGGGTCGGTCCGCGGTTCGCTGCGCAGCACGTCGAGCGCGGCATGGCCGATGCCCCGCATCCGGTCGGGATCGGCGAGCAGCGGGATGCACCGGGCCAGCATCTCCTCGGGGTCGCCCAGATAGCGCCCGCCGTGAAGGTCGAAGGCCAGTGCTACATATCCCAGTTCGGCGAGAGCGTCGGCCCGGCGGCGCTCGACGTCGCTGAGCCCCATGCCCTCCGGTCCGAGCAGCACCGCCGGCCGACGGTCGACGCCCGCCGGGAGAGCGAGGTGCCCGATCATCGTCAAACCGTCCGCCGGGTACTCGACCGTGCGCGTCGTAATCGTCCTCATGAGACCGGACTGTAGCGATCGTCGAGCCCGGTCCGGCCGGTGTTCTGCCGCTGGCAGAACAGCATGCGCGTCCCTCCGAAATACGGGGGTCAGACTCAGGGCATCAAGATCATTCCGTTGCCCCTGCGGCGCGCCTCCCGGTCACACCTCGCACCTGCCAGTCGTCATAGTGGCAGCGCAGAATTGGAATTGACTGTTAGTCAGTTAAACGAGATGACGGAACGACCCGTACTGCTTCGGGGTTGCTGCGGTCATCGACTCCCGCGTGGGGTGGGCAGGGGCGGCGATCTGGCTGGGAGCGGGGACTGGCCGCGGCGAAGCCCTGGTGGTCGACTCCGGACGTCCTTCGGGGGTCGCCCTCAGCGCCGGCGAGTGCGTTCGCGGGGCGGGCGCCGAAGACGGTGAGGTGGCGCTCGATTTGCTCGTCGGTCGAACAGGGCCGCAGTCAGCTCGGCGCTACCTGTGCGTGCTTCTGCTCCATGGCGTTCCGCCAGTACTGTGACCGGGAAGGTTCACCGGGGCTGATAGGTCGTCGTCGCGGCATTCACCTGTTCGAAGTGGTTCCGTAAGATCCACAGCATGAAGATCACTCAGTCCTCTTGGGATGACGCGGATGCGACCGCGCTCCGCGAGGAACAGCGAGCCGAGATCGCTGCCATATACGGGACCCCGGACAGTGACCCTGGTGTGCCGCCATCGGCGGCGGACGTCGCGGTGTTCTTTGTGGCTTACGAGGACGACGGCACCGCCGTGGGATGCGCAGGGCTGCGGGACCTCGGTGAGGGCGTCGGTGAGGTCAAGCGCATGTATGTTGCACCGGCCTGGCGCGGCTCAGGCGTCGCCGCGCAGATCCTCCGCTCGCTGGAGGACTGGGCGCGCGGACAGGGATGGAAGAGCCTGCGGCTGGAGACCGGCGACCGCCTGTCCACCGCCGTGCGCTTCTATGCCCGCTCTGGTTACGAACGCATCCCGAACTTCGGCGCCTATGCTGATTCGGAGAGTTCCCTGTGCTTCGAGCGGATGCTCTAACTCGTCTGACCGTTAGCGCTGTTGGCCGGTGCCATGGTCAGATCGCATGAGCGAGGGCGGGGTGTCTGCCCCAGCGGATGCCTTCTCGCTGTGGATGCGGGCGCGTTCGCGTTCGCGGCGTTGGGCCCGGCAACTTTCCCCACGGCCACCTTCAGCGGCCCCCTCATCGTTCCACTCATCCCTCGGGGTGCAGGCGCGCGTGCACGTGCACGTCGTGTCGGCCGTCCGCCTGGAGCCATGCACTGCGGAGCACGCCCTCCACGGCGAAGCCAGTCTTCTCGGCCACGCGGCAGGACGCCGTGTTGCCCATGGCGTGCTTGAGATCAAGACGGTGAAACCCGGCCACCTCGAAGGCCCAGGACGCCATCGCATCGACCGCCCGTGGGATGACGCCCCGCCCCCGGGCCGCCGGAACGGCCTAGTAGGCGACATCGGCGGCACCGTCCGCGAGCTTCAGCCCCTTCAACGCGGCGCGAGCCAGCAGGACATCGCTCCGGGAGTCGACCACCGCCCAGTGCGCACCGGTCTCGGCTGTCCAGCCGCCCTGCCAGCCGGCGATCCACTCCCGGGCCTCGGCGAGGGAGTCGGCCCGCTGTACGTGCCAGCGCTGGATCTCCGCGTCCTGGTAGGCGTCCATCACGGCCTGGGCATCGCCGGGAGTCCACGGCCGCAGCAGCACACCGCCGCCGGCGGTCAGCGTGGGCTGGGACCGCGCCGCGAGGGAGCCGACCGGAACCGTTGAGTCGACGAGAGCAGGCATGGCCTGGATTATTCAAGATCACCAGCTGCGTCGTCCAGAGCCGGACCGGCTCCGGCAGGCCGCGGCCGCCCTGGCCCGCCTCCGCTGATCGGCCTGCCCGCCTTGCCTGTTGTCACCGCGCGCACCGATAGTCCTGACCGCCACCGAGCGGCACCGGTTGAAATAGACGGCCTGGGGTCACAAGACCGAACACCAGACCCGGGTGCGTGCGCGGATCCTGCTCCTCGTGGCCCGGGGCAGGTCCAACGCGCGTATCGCCGTTGAGGTGGGAGTGCACCTGGACGCCGTCCGCACCTGGCAGGGCCGCTTCGCCGACCCGGGCCTGCCCGGGCTCGCCGACCGCAGGCGCCCGGGACGGCCCACGGCCTTCACTCCCCTTCACGCCCCTGCAGGCCTCACAGGTCAAGGCCCTGGCCTGTCGGCTACCCCGCCGAGGCGGGCGCCCCGCTGTCGCGCTGGTCGTGCCCGGAGCCGGCCCGCGCCGCCGTCGAGCGCGGCATCGCACCTCTCATATCGGCCTCCACTGTGCGCCGCCGGCTCGACCAGGACGCGCTCAAGCCCTGGCAGCACCGTGCCTGGATCTTCATCACAGACCCCGGCTCGCCCCAAGGCCGAGCGCGTGCCGGCCCTGTACGACCGCGCCTGGGACGGTGAGCGGCTCGGCGCGCAGGAGTACGTGATCAGCGCGGACGAGAAGACCTCCATCCAGGCCCGCTGCCACCCCACCCTCGCCCCTGGCCAGGCGCGAGCAATGCGGGTGAACCACACACCTACGGACGTGGCGGCGCGTTGGCCTACCTGGCCGCTTGCGACGTGCACCGCGGGGGCTGTGCGGACATGCGAACGGCCCTGCGGGCGGGTACCTGCAGGGCCGTTCGTCGGTGCGGCGGACGGGTTCAGCTGTCGGTCTGTGCGAGCTGTTCGATGTCCGTGCGGCGGTAGCGGTCGAACCTTCCGGGTGTCAGACCGCTTCGTTCGGCGGTGACTTCGAACCTGCCCACGGACCAGCCGAGGAGGTCGGCGGCTTCGGCGCTGGTCAAGCTGGTCTGGAGCCAGGCCTGACGCTCCGTCAGCACTGCGCTGACCTGGTCGTGCGGCAGTGCCTCGAGTGCGTCGACGCCGTACATCGGCCAGCCCTTGAACTCACCGACGGGGTGCAGGGATCCCCGGTCGGCCAGATCCTGGATGTCGGTGCGCTCGACCGGCAGGCCGGTGTGCTGGGCCAGGTGCTCGGCTGCCTTCTGGGATCCGAAACCGGGGTGCTCTCCGAGTTCGGCGATGATGCGCGGGACGAGGGCGGTGAGGGGTTCGACCGCGGTCTCGGACCAGCGGCCGCCGTCCAGGTCGGGAGCGGGCATCAGGCCGCGCTGCTGTGCGCGGCTGACCTGCCAGTCCTTGAGACCGAGATGGCGGGCGAGTTGGATCGGCCCGAAGCCCTCCTTGCCCCGTCGGGTCCTGACGCGCGGCGCGGACTCAGTCTCGGGCACGGCTGCGGCTGCGGGTGCGGGTGCGGATGCCGCTGAGGGATCCTCGCCGAGTTGGGCGATTATCCTCTCGACCTGGTGCGGCAGAGTCCGGGCCACGCTCTGGGACCAGCGGCGGCCGTCGATGTCGGGTGGCGGGACCAGCCCCAGGTTCTGCGCGCGGCGCAGCTGGGACTCCTTGAGTCCCAGCCAGCGGGCGAGCTGGACCGGTCCGAAGTCGTCCTGGGGTCGGCTCACTGTCCAGACTCCTCTGCCGGCGTGCGCTGGTCTGACGATGGTGCTTGCTCCGGCGGCAGCTCGGCGCTCGGATGTGGGGTGCGGCGGCGGGGGCCGGCGATGGTACGGGTATCGGCGTAGTGCCAGATGTCGGCACGGCGGTACCACCTGCGCGCGCGACCGCTGGGGAGCTCCTCCTCAAGTGTCGGCTGTGGCCAGTTCCTTGGAGGGCTCTTGGGATAGTGCGTGATGCTGGTCGGTTCGACACCCAGGATGCGGGCGGCCTGGGAAAGGGTGACGAGGTCCTCGGGCTTGCCGGAGCGGTCGACGTCGAGCTCTGTGCGCTGGGCCTTCCGGCAGTACCCGGCATACCAGGCATCCCACTCGGTGGAGTCCCAGTACATCGTCTGTTGCACGGTCTTGACCGGTTCCGGGTGACCGTTTTCGATGCGTCGCGCCCACATCCAGTCGAGAGTTCCGCGGGCCAGGCCGTGCCGGGCCGCCAAGGCGGCCCGGGACTGCAAGTCGCCGGTGTCCCCCCGCTCCTGGTACCAGGTGTCCCATTCCTCGCGGTCCCAGGCCAGCTCCCGGCCGACTGAGCCGGCCGCCTCGGGGTGACCGTTGACGTCGCGGTTGCGGTACCACTTCTCCAGTGGCGACAGTGTCATGCCGTACGTGTCCATCAGGTCTCGGCGTGTGTAGACCTCACGGCCGTTCAGCCTCGTCACGATGCTCCTGGTTGTCAGGGTCCAGGCGCTCCGGGCCTGGAAGCGCCCACGATGGTCGGCGTCGTCTCCTGGAGCGGGCTGAAAGGGCCCCCGGGCCGGGAGACGTACCGGGCGGCCTGCGGTCTGCCAGCGTGTCTCCCCAGGCCGCCTGCACCGCTCATCGTGCCGAATTCTGCCTTGTTTCTCTGCTGGACTCCAGAGTGAACGTCCTGATGCGGCAACCGTCCGGTTGCCATGCCTGACGGGGCGCCGGCAGCCGCCTGGGCTCCGGCCGCGCCGGAGCCGGCCTGGCCGGTGAGGAACGAACCGGTCAGGCCCTGCCCACGCAGTGGGCGACCACATCAGGGCCCACCCGCCCGGAGCTACCGTCACTTCCTGACCCAGGGCATCTCCGTCGACCCGGGCTCGGTGAGAAAGCCCTCGATACCCCACTCAAGGCCCCGGTTCGGCCCGCCCAGTGATCGCCGGGCGACCAGGGAGGGCGGAGCAGCGGAGGCCCCCACACGTCAGGGTCGGCGCGTACCAGCAGCTGAGCCTCTGCGGCGTGACCGCCGGTCAACACGGCCGGCAGGAACTCCGCGAAGCCACCGTACCCGCGAAGTACGGGGCCAAGGCGTGTCTCCTCCGCACGCGCAACATGGAGGACACCCACGCCCATGCCTGCGTCGCGCAGGTTTTCGGCGCTGAGGCCATCCTCGACAACCACCTCCCCATGCTCGATCTGATCGACATGCTGAGGCGAGACCACACGGCGATGGACCCATCAGACCCTCGTTCGGCAGGCCTGACCTACGCTCTTCGCGTCATCGCGCAGTCCTACGCCGAGCACCCTGACTACCGCAACGAATGGCGTCCCTAGCCTGCGTCAAAGAGACAGACCTTGGCCCGAAACGCCGGCGATTCGACGGCCCTTGCGAGCCGCTGCCCCCTCGCACCGACCGTCAGCCGGTGGTCGGGCAGGCGAGGACGGGGGCGTCCGGCTGGGCGTAGGAGGCGGTGAGGTCGTTGTAGTCCATGGCGCTGAGGCCCAGGGCGGCTTGGGCGGTGACGCTGACGGCGGCGGCGGGGTTGAAGCCGGTGCTGTCGTAGGCGAGGGCGCCGCGCTCGGCCGGGTCGGCGGAGCACTTGAGCTGGAGGTCCCAGAGGGCGCCGTTCGCCTTCAGGCCGGCGTTCAGTTCGGTGAGGTTGCCCAGGGCGTCCGTCCACAGGGCGTCGGCGGCGAAGCCGGTGGTGATGGCGTCCGAGACGGTTGCGCCGTTCGCGGCGAAGCCGTGGTCCGGGCGCTGGTGGGCCACCAGCCACGCGAGTCCGGCCTGGGCCTTGGCGGACTGGCCGTTCGCGGTCAGGGCCTGGGCGGCGAGGGAGGTGGCGACGGGGTCGCTGACGCAGGTGCTCTGGCCAAGGGCGAGGGGGTAGCCGCCGTCGGGGCACTGGCTGGCGGCCAGATAGTTCACTGCGGCGGCAGGGGCGCCGCCGGGGGCGCGGTGCAGGGCGATCAAGGCGAAGGACTGGCTGAGCGAGTTGCTCTGGTCGCCGGCCGGGGAACGGTCGGAGAAGCGGCCGCTGCTGGTCTGGAGGGCGCGTAGGCGGGCGGGGAGGTTGGCGCCGCCGAAGGTGGTGGGGTCGAGGCCGCGTACCTCGGCGGTGAGCAGCAGTTTGGCGGTGGGGCCGGCGTAGGACGCGGTGGTGCCGTCGCCGAGGTAGCCGCCGAGGACGACCGGCTGGGCGAGCCAGGCGGTGACCTTGGTGGCGGCGTCGTTGTCGAAGAAGGCGCCGGCGAAGTCGAGGACGGCGTCCACGCTCAGGTCCGGGTCGGGTTGGCTGACGCCGTTGACGGTCGATTCGAGGTGGTCGCCGTTGACGAGTTGCTGGACCAGCCATCCCGTGGCCGCGGCATCGGGGTGGTAGGTGGTGTCGTCGGAGGCTGCCGCAGTCGTGGGAGCCGCGTGGGCCGAGGCGGCGGGCAGTAGGGCGGCAGCGGCAAGCGTGGCGGTGCCGAGCAGGGCGGCAGTGCGGTAGCGCAGGAACATGGCGATCCTCTGATATCGGTCCGACATGTGCGGGCAGCTGATATGAATCGATCTCTTCTAAGAGCGTCCGCCAGTAGGTCATCGGATGCGGGGGCTGTGGGGGCGTGTGTCCCAGCGGTGGGTGAACCATGCTCGTCGTATCAGGCTGCGGATGGTGACGATGGCCGTAGCCAGGGCGATGTAGAACTCGACGCACGCCCGGCGGCGCTCGGTGCAGCGGCGGAGCTTGCCGAAGTTGTTCAGCCACGAGTTCGTTCTCTCCACCACCCAGCGGCCGTCCGCCTGGATCGGGGTCTGCTGGCCGCGTTTGGCGATCCGCGGAGCGATCTGGCGTTCTGTCAGGTCCTCGTAGACGATGCGGTAGTCGTATCCGGCGTCCAGGCTGAGGCTGGGGTGCTCGGGCAGCGGGCCGAGTTCCTTGCCAAGGTCGCGGTACTGGTCGAGGGTCGTCGGAAGGAGCGTGTGGTCGCGGATGTTGGCCGGGGCCGGGTGAGTGACCAGCGGGATGCCGTAGGCCTCGGTCAACTGCGAGCGTTTGACGCCTTGTTTGGCACGGTCAACCGGGCTCCTGCCGGCGCATTCGCCTCCGGACGGTGCCTTGGTCTGGCAGCCGTCGGCAGCCAGATGCTCCAGCTCCAAGCCGACCATGCGGTCGTAAGCGGCCAGAGCCGCCAGGCGCAGGACCTCGCCCATCCCCAGGGCGATCCAGTGGTCCCGGCGGCGTCGGATCGTGGTGGCTGAGCAGGCCTGGTCCGCCACGCGCTCGTAGCCCATGCCGGACACCAGGACCAGGATGAGCCTGTCGAAGACCAGCGCGTCGGGGATGCGCGGGTTGTGGCAGCCCAGCGGGTGGTCGTCCCGGTGTTCCGGCAGCAGCGCGAGGAACTCCTTGCGCAGCGGATCCAGGATGCAGGCAGGAACGACAGGCACGAGCCCTCCCCGAACACGCGGACGTCACAGCGCCGCGCCCGGGCGGTTCAGCGCAGCGCGCCGGCCCTGGTGTGCAGTTCGGCCCGGTCGGCGGCGGCCGTGCCGTGGGCCCACCCCTCGCGGTCGTTGGCGTATGCCGAACCGTGACTGTACGACAGCTCGCCGAACAGCTCGTCCACCTGGTCGTCCACGGCTTCGGCCCGCGAGGCCAGCACCGGCAGCAGCCCTGCCGTCCGGCCGACTTTTCCGGCCGCCTTCACCGCCTGCTCGGCGACCCGCCCGAGCCGCTCCTCGATCCTGGCGGCGTAGGCCACCAGGAACGACTGCCTGAAGGACCGGGTGCGCGAGCTACCGTCCCCACGCTTGCGCGCGCCCGCCGCCTGCAGCGCCGCCTGGGCCTGGACCAGCAGCGAGGTGAACAGCAACTCGACCGCCTCCACATCGGAGGCGAAGCCGACCACCGTGGAGAACCCCAGGTTCCTCGACCACACCGTGCGACAGCGGTTCGCCTCCGCCACCGCCTGCAGCAGCACCACCTTCGGCTCCTCATACGGGGCATCCACCGCCACCCGCACCCCGCCCGGCGTCTGCCGCTCACCCCGCTCCACCGCCAGCAGCGCCATGTCGATGCTGTGCTGGGACATCAACTGCTGCGCCTTGGCCGTCAGCGCTTCCGCCTCCTCGGGGAAAGAGGTCGACTCGGCCTTCGCGAGCAGTGCCCGAATCTTGCCCAGCAGCGAAGACTCCACCCCGCCGGCCTCGACCATCCCAGCGCTGCCGGTCTCACAGGGCACCGGCATCAGCCGCGGCACCTCGGGAAGCCGGCTCAGCAGTTCGAACAGTTCAACGACGGCCCGTCCCAGCACCACCGGATCGCTCTTCTCCCGCGCGGCCGCACCGTCGACGTAGGCGTCGTCGTCACCCCACCACGCCGTAGCCGATGCCTCCGCAAGCTGCTCGGCCCAGCGATTGGGCAACCGCCTCGCCGGATACTCGCGGTGCTCCGCGGCGACCAGATCGGCGGCGATCCGCGCGTGCCGCACGGCCAGCTCCCGGCGTGCGACACGCACCACATCCATTGGCTGCCAGCCACGGTGCCACAGATCGTGCACCACCACTCCACCCACCTGGAGCACCGCACGGCCGATACCGCGCCGGGCGAACAGCGCAGCGGCTCGCTCAAGCGCCGCTGCGCGACGCCCGGCGTCTCCAGCCGGCACAGCACACAACCGTGCCATCGCCTCATCCAGGAGATCCGCGACAGTCCGCGCACCACCCGGCCGAGGAACGGGCCCGCCACTACCCAGGCAGAACGGATCACCGCACTCGCAGGAAGCGAACCCGAAAGCCGCCCCTTGCCCCGCCCCGCTCCGCCCTCTCGCGTCCCGCTGCTTCTTCTTGGCCCGCCGACGCTCCTGGTTGCGCTTACCCAACCCAGTTCCCCAAGCCCTCTATCGCTGTCCCACTGCCGATACCGAGCGTAGCGGCAAACCGGAGCACACCACCTGCCGACAACGGAACAGAGCACCAGCGCGAGCGATCACCGGACCTACTGGCGGACGCTCT
>NZ_JBWXUE010000069.1:0-13400 GCF_057158765.1 Kitasatospora sp. NEAU-69 | reverse complement strand
CGTCATCAGCCCTGGAGGGCTTGCAACGCGATCCCCAGTTCACGGGCCAGCCTCGGCCGGGAGTCGTCATCAGCCCTGGAGGGCTTGCAACGCGACGGCGACGGCCCAGACGAGGCCGTCACCGCGGTCGTCATCAGGTCGTCATCAGCCCTGGAGGGCTTGCAACGCGCCCAGTTCCACGACCCGCAGGCCCTGGTCCGCAGTCGTCATCAGCCCTGGAGGGCTTGCAACGAAGACGACGCCTTCCGGCGACCCGTCGTCCATGCGGTCGTCATCAGCCCTGGAGGGCTTGCAACGTGCCGTCGAACTCGCCCTCCAACCACATGCCGGCGTCGTCATCAGCCCTGGAGGGCTTGCAACGAGACCTCACCCCTCACCCCTGGGAGCACACGTGCGGTCGTCATCAGCCCTGGAGGCTCGCAACGCGAGCTGGGGGCAGTCGAGCACCGCGAGGATGTCGTCGTCATCAGCCCTGGAGGGCTCGCAACGGCATCATCACGCCGCCCGACGAGACGGCCCTGCTCGTCGTCATCAGCCCTGGAGGGCTCGCAACGCCTCCTCCGGTAGCAGTGGGCGGCGCATCTGCAGGCCGTCATCAGCCCTGGAGGGCTTGCAACATCCGCCAGATCGAGGAGTACCGCACCGCCAACACCGCCGCCATCAGCCCTGGAGGGCTCACAACAAGGCCGGCCTTCCCCGACCGGCAGCGGCGTCGCGCGTCGTCATCCGCCCTGGAGGGCTCGCAACACCAGCTGGAGCAGGGGCTGAGGGAAGAACCGGCGGGTCGTCATCAGCCCTCGAGGGTTCGCAACCTCGCTGGGTACGCCTCTCCCAGCTTCGCTACCCCCGTCGTCATCAGCCTTGGAGGGCTCGCAACATCTGCTCGCGCAGGTGCGCCACCACCTGCTGGTAGTCGTCATCAGCCTTGGAGGGCTCGCAACGCGGGGGAGGGGACGCGCAGCAGGTGCGCGTCGCCGGTCGTTATCAGCCCTAGAGGGCTCACAACACGCGGCCGAGCTGGTCCTGTTCGGGATGCTCTACCGTCGTCGTCAGCCCTGGAGAGCGCGTAGCTGCCACACCACGATGGCTTTTCCGGGGTCCAGAGCGGCCGGGCATCAGTCCTGGAAAGGCTTGCAACCAGTACGGGTGGATCTCCAGTGTGGAGGTCAGCAGCGTCGTCATCGGCCTTGGGAGGGTTCGCAACGGGGCGAGCCGCATGCTCGCGGCGGCCACGGTCAGGGGCTGCTATCGACCCTGGGTCGACCGATCGCGGAGCGTAGCGACAGCGAGTTCGCTACTGCCGCTCGGACCGCTACCGCTTGCGGCGAGGAGGGAAGTGACATTGGACACATACTAGTGATTGGGGCTACCATGGCTTTACTGAGACGGATGTGACGGGTCCTTACGCGCAGTGATGTACGGTCCGCCTGAAGACTGGGGACCGCTTGGGGACCACGCTGGATGAGTGGGGGTGAGCGCAGATGAGCGGATATGGACATTCTTGGACGAAGCTGTCATGCATGCCTGCGCTGACCTCGCTTGTGGGTAATTCCGTCTTTGGTGGTGAACTTTCGTGCAGCGCAGGCCAGTTGAAAGCCTTCGAGCTGACATACCGTCCGCCCTGGGGGTCAAGGGGTCGCAGGTTCAAATCCTGTCGTCCCGACCAGCGTTTACGCAGGTCGGAGGCCGTTCTTGTCTGATGACAAGGACGGCCTTTGTGTTGCGGTGGTCGCAGTGTGGTCGTGAACGCTCGTTCACATCGCCTCGGTGGCTGCTTCCTGCGGGCTGTGGCGCTCCGGCGCGACCGTAATGCGGCCTTTGTTCGTTCAGTCGATCAGCTGAGTGCTGTTGGCGGCTGACCGCGAGCCTTGCCAGTGCCGAAACGGGCATGGGTTCCCGGCAGTTGGGCATGCCGGTGGAGCTCGCGGCGTCAGCTGCCATGCTGGGGCAGCTTGCCTGAGCGGGCGTCAGCTATGAACCTGTGGTGTCGGCCCGTGCAGCTGTCAGGCCGCGTGGCTGAACAGCGGGTTCGGCAAGGAAGAGCTGTCGGCGAGGGCGTCGGCTCCATTGCGGGCGCGGGCCTCGACGAGGCAGAGCCTGGCTTCAATCGTGTGTACTGCGGCCATGGCGACGTCCCAGGTCAGGTGGCTGTAGATGTTCGCGGTGGTCGAGAGCGTGGAGTGCCGCAGCGTCTTGGAGATCACGGCCATGGACACGTTGCCCTCCAGTGCAAGGGTGGCAGCGAGGTGGCGCAGGTCGTGGATGGTCACGTGGGGGAGTCCGGCTTGTTCGCGCAGTTCGTGGAAGCGCCGGCGGACGGCGGCGGGGTGGAGGGGCTTGCCGTCGGGGGTCTGGAAGACGTGGTCGTTGTCGGTGGAGGTGCTTCTGGCCATGGCGCGCTGGAGGGCAGCGGCGACGCGGTCGGAAAGGGGTACCCAGTTGCGGCTTTTCTTGGTCTTCGGTGCGGTCAGGACGAGTTCGTGGTTGTCGATCGCGGAGAGGGTGTGGCGGATGTACATGACGCGGTCGTCGATCCGAACGCACTGGCGTTGGAGACCGAGTGCTTCTCCTTTGCGTAGGCCGGTGCCGATGATGACCTCGAAGAGGTCGGCGAAGGCGGGGTCTTCGGTGCGGCAGTGGGTGAGGAATGTGACGGCCTGCTCCGCGCTCCAGGGGACGCGTTCGTCGGCGCGAGGCTTGCGCATGGGCAGGGGCTGGGCCGCGTTGTAGGGGAGGCGGTGGGCGCGCACGGCGGCGCCCAGGGCGCTGGAGAGGGTGGCGAGGCAGTGGTAGACGGCTTGGCGTCCACGGCCGGCCTCGAGTTGCTCGTGGGTGTAGGCGGCGATGTGGTCGTGAGCGAGTTCCTCAAGGCGTATCTCGCCGAAGACGGGGATGAGTTCGCAGAGTACGTAGGTGCGGTAGCGGGCGTAGGTGGTGGGCTTGAGTAGGAACTCCATCGTCTTGAGCCACTTGGTAAGGTAGGCGGCCACCGTCTCGTGCGGGTCGGCGTCGAAGCCGAGTTGGCGGCCTTCGAGGAAGCGTCGCAGCGCCGTTTCGGCGGCGAAGGCGTCCTCGAAGCCGCCGCGGCGCACGGTGCGCCTGCGGCCGTTGAGGGAGGGGATGTCGACGGCGAAGGTCCACGTGCCGTGCTCCTCCTCGGCCAGGCGCGGGCACTTGGCGCCCAGTTGGCGTCGGGTGACATCACGGCATCCGCACCGGCGGTAGACCCGGCCCCGCCGTTGTGACCTGCGCACTTCTTGTGCCTCCTGCGGCTGTGGCTCCTTGATCGGCTCGCGGAGGCTACAGGTCCCACGCCCGGGTGATCGTCTGCGACCACCATGCGATCACCAGCGCGGAATTGGGCTTCTGACCTGCGGCGCGCGGTGAGAGCCCGCACCTGAACGGGCCAGCACGGGTAACTGCGGCCGGGGTTCGCTGGCGCCATGTCCGGTTGTCGGGCGCTTGCGGAGGCGGTGCGGACGCCGGAATCAGCTACCGTGCGTGAGCAGTTAGGGATCTTGACTCGGAGACATGCGACTGGCGCACAGAGTGCTCAGTATTGACGGAGGATCATGGTCGTGATAAAGGGCATTGGCTGATATGGCAAGCGTGTGGGGTGGCCTCCGGGCGTCCTCCCGTCTGCAGATCAGCTACACAGCGTTACTGAAGAAGTGGGTGGCAATGGGGTGAATCTCGGGACGAGGTCGCCCAGAAGATGCCAGGTGGTGCAAAGATGATCTTCTGTTCACCAAGTCCGTTTGGCGTTGCGGATTTTCGTGCCGCGATGCTGGTATGCCGTCGACCCGCAGCAGCATTCCCGGCCTCTTCGGCGCCCTACCGCCGAGCCGCTGGCTCCGGCTGCTCGGCTGCCTTCGACGCCGATCGTTACATCGTCGCCCTTGCGGACACTGGCCGGGCGGTGAGTCCGGCCGTTCGGCACGGCCGTTCGGATCGGCCGGGCTGGGGAGCGGAGCGCCGTTGGCGGTGGGCACCACCGATGTTGGGCCGGTTACAGGTCCGGCGGTGTACGGCTGTCGGCAGCGCCGCCGCGCCACTCGACCAGGAACAGGCTCGCGTCATCGGTCGTGGTCCCGCCCCGCTCGTGCATGAGGGCATGGGAGAGGCTTCGCACCGCCTGCCGCACGGCGCCACCGGTGGGCCCGATGCGTTCGATCGTCTCGAACAGACGTTGCTCGCCGAACTGCTCGCCGCCGGCCTGGTGTTCCTCGACGACACCGTCGGTGTAGAACAGCACCCGGTCGCCCTGCCGAAGTTGCCGGGTGCTGCTCAGTGGTGTGGCGCCGCCGAAGCCGACTGGCAGGGTTCCGGGGCTCTCCAGGGTCTCGATCACCCGGTTGTCGCGGATCAGCAGCGGCGCCGGGTGGCCTGCGTTGACCCATTGCAGCCGGCCCGTTTCGATGTCCAGTTGCATCATCTGTGCCGTGACGAACTGATCCGGGCCGAACTGCTTGTCGATGGCGGTGTCCATGAACGTGTACAACTCGGCGAGTCCGACACCGGCGCGGCGGGCGTGCCGGTAGGCGCCGACGGCGACGGTCGCCAGCACGGCGGCGTTCAGGCCGTGGCCCATTGCGTCGATCATGGCCAGGTGCAGGATGTCGTCGTTCAGGGCGTAGTCCAGGCTGTCGCCGGCGATGTTGTAGGCGGGCTCGAGGATTCCGGCGACGGAGACCCGTGGGGTGTTCATCGACAGCGGTGGCAGCAGTGACCACTGGATCTCTGCGGCCACGCTCATCGGCTCTCGGCGTCGAGCCTGGAAGAGCCGGTCGGTGTAGCCGTTCTTGGTGGCCAGTATGTCGGCGACCAGTGCGGCCAGACGTCGGAGCAACCGCCGGTCGTCATCGTCGAGGTTGTCCAGGGTGACGGCGAGCACCCCGACTTCGTCGCCGCCGTCCAGCAGCGGAAGGAACACCCGGGTGCCGTCGGCCTGCGGGTGCTCGGCCGGGGCGGCGCTGGCGAAGACCGCGCCGGCCCGGGAACCGTCGATGGGCACCGGATCCCCGGTGGCGAGTCCGCCGCCCGCGAGCGGCACCAGCATGCGCTGGCCGTAGTCCTGCAGCAGGATCGAGACCTCCCGGCCGCCGACCGCGCGCGCCGCTTCCGCCACCAGCAGACCGATGTGCTCGGGCGGCAGCTCGTGAGCCCGGTCCAGCAGCCACCCCAGCAGCCGCTCACCGAACCCTTCCGACCGGTCCACCACAACAGCCCCGCGCTTCTCTCGTGCGCATTCTGTGCTCGGCACCCGGCCCCGGCGGCGGACTTCGGCCGCTGCCACCTGACGATGCTGCCTGCGCGTGGTCGGCCAGTGCCGCACCACTACCCGTGTTTCAGCATCGCACCGGTCTCCAGAACGCGATACCCGCACCAGCGTGGATCACGGCCCTGCCGGATCCGGCCCCTGGCTGGATCTCGGCCGCGGAACCTCGGCCGGGCAGCGTGGGGTGTCGGGCGGCTCCCGCGATCGACCGGTGAATTCTCTGGTTCATCTGAGCGGGGTGTACAACAAAATCGTGAACGGACACATTTAACAGCACAATTTGTGCTGGGCGGTCATGAATGCCGATCATGCGGAGTATGCTGGAACGTGCCGGAGGACTTACCGGCAGAGCGATTCCGGGAGGTGCGTATGAAACTCGGCAGGACAGGATCGCTGATTCTGCACTCCCGTGCCGCGAAATTCTCGCCCGGCTGTTCAGTGGGAAATAAATAGAATCCTCACGTGGTTTGTGGAGTGCAGGGTCAACCCTCCGCCCCGATCGGTGTTCACGCCGGTCGAAGGTCGCCGCCGCAGAGATGCGGAGGCGGCCTCTTGGCATTCCGGCCTACCGGCGGGCGGGCGGCGCTGGTCCATGCGGGTGCGGCCTGGGCACGCCACCCGCCGCCGGGCGTCCGTGCCCCGTACCCCAACAATGGCCTGGGCAACAGGAGGTCGGCTGCTGCTGGAACGGGCGAGATCATGGTGCAGTGTGCTGATCGTAGTGACGCTGGTGTCGATCAGCTCCGCATCACCCGTCGTACTGACGGTGGCCGGCTTTGCCGCGCTGGTCGGGGCGTTCGCGGCGCGACGGATGCGACTGCGCAAGCGCCACCACACCGTCGACCCGCAGGCCCTCAGTGGCCTGCGAGGCTGACGATGGCCACAGCCGCCCCGCTGCCGCTGAATGTGGCCATCCCGCTGCTCGGCTCGACCCTGCTCCCAGCGCGCAGCGGCCATCTCGCAACCGCGAACCTGGGTGGCTGGCCCGCCCGACCGGGCGTCGTCCCGGCCGCCGACCCGATCGGCTCCGGGCCGGCCCCGCTGGTCGCCATCGTCACCTTCTTCGCCGGCTGCGCTATCGCTTCACGTGTGGCGCAGCGCATATCGCCGTTCATGCCTGCTTGGTGCGCGTCAGGTGGGCGTACGCGACCACGTTGTCCAGGTATCCGGTCTTCTTGGAGAAGCGGCCGCCGCAGGTGATCAGCCGGAGTTCGGATCGGCCGGTCGCCCCGTAGACCTTGTCGTCCGGGTAGTGGTCCTTGGGGTAGGCCTCGACGGCGTCGATGGTGAAGACGGCGGTGGTGCGGTCCTTCCGCTCGATCTCGACCTCGGCTCCCGGGTGCAGGCGGCCCAGGCTGTAGAAGACGGAGAGGCCGTGCTTGTTGTCGACGTGTCCTGCCATGACTGCGGTGCCGCTCTGACCCGGCGTCACGCCGCCCTGGTACCAGCCGACGACGTTGCTGTCGTCCGGCGGAGGCGGTTGGAGGTGCCCGGCGGTGTCCAGTGCGATGGGGATGACCCTCGCCTCGACCTGGATGGCGCCGATGCGGATCAGGGTCGGTGGCGAGGCGTTCATGGCGGGGGTGTCGGACTTCGCGTCCGGTGGAGTGCTGTGGCCGGCGCTCCCGGACAGTGCCTGGGCGGCTGTCGGCCGGGGTGGGAGGTGCGTCCGGTGGCCGTCCTGGAAGAGCCACACGCCGATGGCCAGGAGTAGGGCGGAGCCGATGACGGCCGGCTTGGGCCTTCTGGATCCGTGCACTGCCGCCTCCTTTGCTGGGCTCTGGCCGAGCTCGCCGTGCCGGCCCACGAGGACCGCCGGCGGTACGGGCTCGGGAGCTGCGGCGAACTCCGGCCGTCGGCGCGGGGCCGCTGTCCGAGACTCGGTCATCGTGCCATCGGGCTCGTGCCCCCCTCGTCAGTCGTCACCGGACTGAACGAGTGATTGTGCGTACCGGGGCACGAATCCCGGTGTCGGAGCCGTCGGGATCGTCTGACCGGGTGTCATGATCGTATGCGACGGACCCTGGCAGGCCCAGGTGAATCACCCGGATGCGCGGGGCGGCGTGGCAGGCGTGGGACTGGGTTGCTCATATCGTATTTGTATACGAACTCTCTTCAAGAGGGCTGGGTTGGGACAGATTCCGCTTCTCCATCTCTTGTGCAGCCCCCGGGGATGAGAGCTCGAACTCTTCGATCGATTGCACTCCCTTCCGTCGGACCCTCTCGAAGGAGCTTGACGCCTCGATGAACTCGAACACGTTAGCCGTGCCTGACCGGCGTGGATTTGTCACCCGGGTATCCACGGCCCTCACGCTGGCCCTCGCCGCTGCGGGAATGGCGGTGCTGCCGACTCCCGCCTACGCGATCGGGGTCGCCGTACCCCTCGGAACCGCGTCCAGCTTCGCCGTCCTGGCCGGCCAGTCCGTCACGAACACCGGTCCCAGCACCATCACCGGCGATGTCGGGGTGAGTCCGGGGACCTCGGTGACCGGCTTCCCTCCGGGCACCGTGAACGGCGTCATCCACTCGGCTGACGCCGTTGCTCTGCAGGCGCAGACCGATCTGACCGTCGCGTACAACAATGCGGCCGGCCAGGCCTCCGACGCCAGTATCTCGGGCGACCTCGGCGGCCGGACGCTGAATCCGGGCGTCTACACCGCGCCCTCGTCCATCGGACTCACCGGCACCCTCACGCTCGACGCCCACGGGGACCCCAACGCGGTCTGGATCTTCCAGGTCGGGTCGACGCTGACAACGGCCTCCGCGAGCCGGGTGCTCCTGGTCAACGGTGCCGCGCCGTGCAACGTCTTCTGGAAGATCGGCAGCTCCGCCACGATCGGGACCAACTCCACCTTCGTGGGCAACATCCTGGCGCTGACGTCGATCTCCGCCACCACCGGGGCGACCATCGACGGCCGCGCGCTCGCGCGCAACGGGTCGGTCACCCTGGACACCAACACCATCACGCGGGAGACCTGCTCGACGGGCGGGACGACCTCCGGCACCACGGCGGGCACGACCGCCGGCACGACGGCGGGCACTACCGGCGGCACGACGGCGGGCACGACGGCGGGCACGACGGCAGGAACCACCGGCGGTACGACGGCTGGCACGACGTCCGGTACGACGGCAGGAACCACTGCGGGGACCACCGGTGGGACGACCGCCGGTACGACCGCAGGTACGACCGCCGGAACTACGGGCGGCACGACGGCCGGGACCACGGCTGGGACCACCGGCGGCACGACGTCCGGTACGACCGTCGGGGCGACCGGTGGAGCCGCATCGGGTGGCGGATACTCCGGTGGCCGGCATCCGGTCGGCGGCGTGGGCACCGGGGTCGGTGGTGCCGCGCAGGGTCCGAGTGCGACCGAGGTCACGATCGGTGTCGGTCTCATCGGACTGTCGCTGATCGGTGTCGGCTTCCTTGTCGTCCGCCGCCGCGGGTTGACCACGTCCTGACCGCACGACACACCTGTGGCGGTGTCCCCACGTGGGCAGTTGGCGTGGGGACACCGCGGCGCATGACGGTGAGCAAGCAGACGGGAAGGCGCGAGGTGCGAGCTGATCACGAGAAGACGACGGGCACCATCGACCAGGACGGTGCGGAGAGCGAACTTCCGCCGGTGAACAGCCTCACCGCGCCCCGGGCCCCGACGATGCCGGAGCCGGCGAGCGGCGGGGGAGTGGCAGCTGAGTCCCTGTCACTTCCGGCCGCACTGATCGTGGCATTCGCGACCGTCCTCTGCGTCCTGGCGGCCCTCGGCCATGTCTGCCTGGTGTTCCTGCACGTCGCACCCTCCAACACGGTCTCCGAGCGGTACCAGCAGCAGACCGACGCCTGGATCTATCCCTACTTCGAGCAGAACTGGCAGCTCTTCGCCCCGAACCCGGAGTCGGTACGCCGGCAGGTCTCGGCCCGGGCGGCGACGGCGGCTCCCGACGGCTCGCGGCGGGTCGGCGAGTGGCTCGACCTGACCGCGATCGACGACGCGGCCGTCCGGCACTCGGCCTTCCCCAGCCACACGGCACAGAACATGCTGCGCCGGGCGCTGGCCGCCTACCTCGACACGCAGGGCCCCGGCCGGGCGTCCGCTTCGGAGCGGGCGCGGATGCTCCAGGAGTACCTGGCGAACATCGCCGCCCAGCGCCTCGCCGCCGGAGCGCACCCCTCCCTCGACGCAGTCCAGTTGCGCGTGGTCAGCACGCCGATCGCCCCTCCGGCATCGCCTGCACCTTCCGATGTGCCCTCCGGCGGCGCGTCCTCCGACACCAGCTACCTCCCGTGGTGGCAGATGGAGCCCCATGGCCACTGACCGGACGCCCGACCCCGTCACCAGGGCGCTCACTCTTCTCACCGAGCGGGCCGTCTCGCTCCACGCGGCAGCCGTGCTGCGGATGGGCTACGGGACGCTCTATCTCGGCTACCTGCTGCGTGAGTTCACCCACCGGGAGGAGATCTGGGGCCCGGGCTCACCGTGGACCCCTGGCCTGGCGCGCGAACTCCTGGGCCAGACAGGAGGGTTCAGTCTTCTCACGCTTTCGGACAGTGGCACCTGGTTCGAGTCCTGCTACGTGTTGGCCATCGTGACGTCCGCGCTGTTCGCGCTCGGGTGGCACACCAGGGCGGTCTCGGTGCTGTTCGCCGTCGTGGTGACCTCGTTCGACGGCCGCTCCGTCTTCATGACCGACGGCGGGGACAACCTCATCGTGCTGATGGCCCTCTACCTCACCCTGACGGCATGCGGCCGCCGTTGGTCCCTCGACGCCCGTCGGGCCCGGCTGCGCCGCAGTGCGTCCCGCCCCAGGGCACTTCCAGGCTGGCGGCAGCAGGCCGTACTCGTCCGTAGCCGGCTGGCCGTGCTCGTCCACAACTGCGGCATGTTCGTCATCGCGGCCCAGGTCTGCGTGCTCTATGGATCGGCCGGTCTCTACAAGGTGCAGGGTGGCCTCTGGCGCGACGGCACCGCGCTGCACTACGTCCTGCACCTCGACCTGTTCCGGCCCTGGCCGGCGCTGTCCCAACTGGCCGACGAGCACGGTCTGCTCCTCGCGGTCGGCGCATACCTCACCGTGCTGGTCCAAGTGGCCTTCCCGTTCGCCCTGTTCAGCAGACTCAAGTACGTCACCCTGGCCCTCCTGCTCGGCATGCACGCGGGGATCGCCGTACTCCTGGGGCTGCCGGTCTTCTCCGGCGCCATGATCATCGCTGATGCCGTCTTCCTGCCGGACCGTCTCCTCCTCCGCCTCGTTCACCGCGCTCGGCTCCCGTGGTGCAGAGCCGCGACCGCCTCCAGCCCGCCCGGTCCACCAAGCCCGCTTCCTGCCCAGTCCGCCTCCGGAACAGCTGACCTCCGCCCGGTGCGGGACGGCCGCTGACATTGCTGCGTGCCCCCAGCGCTGCCGGCCGCCGAACTTCCGGCAAGTACCGGTCGTCGCGGCCATCTCCGCTCCGCTCTTGCTCGGAGTAGCTTGAGATCACCGAAGGCACCTCGCATGCCGGCACAGGCCCCTGGCGTCGTCTCCGGCGAACGGCTCTGCCGGACCCCGGCGCGGGGATCCGGGGACAGGCGCTTGATCATGACTGTGACCCTTGGCCGTGCGACCGCGAGGCGGTCCACGGAATTCTCCGTGCGGTTTGTCGCTCGCGCCTGACGGCGTTCGGCCGGGCCGCTTGGATGGCTCCTGGTGGCCCCGATCGCGTGACCTTCTCCTCGAAATCCGTTCGCTGGCCGCAGCATTGGACGCGCGGTGGGGTGAGGTCCTGTGGATCACCGTGAACCCGGCACAGAGGCCGGTCATTCCACGGCGCATCCCGGTCGCGGGGCACACCGTGCACGTGGGCTGGTTCAGCGAGGAACAGGACCAGCACATGATCGCGGTCTGCTCGTACGTCCCGCGCCGACTCGAGCTGCTGGTCGTCCCGCCGTCCACGGACGTCGTCGACGCCGCTCGGTTGATGGCCGAAGCAGCCGACCCGACCGGCACCCGCACCGCGAGCGCCCTGCTCGCCGACAGCGTGCTTGTCCTGCGTCCTCAGCTCACCGGTGCCTGAGAAGCAGCTCGGTGCTGCGCAGACCCGGATTAGAGGGTGTGGTGGCGAAGCGTCATCCTTGCAGGTCAAGGGCTCGTCCGGGCACAGCAGAGCGCCCACCGACGCTGCTTGGTCGGTTGTTGGCGCGTGGTTGTCGGCCTCGGCGGGCAGGGCGAGCCGGGTGCGGTGGGGCTGTCTGGTGGAGCCGGTGGCTGCTGGGCGCGGTCCACACCCTGGCGGTTCTCATCCGCCGACGTGGGCGAGGACGCCCCGCACGCCGTGTGGCGAGAGCAGCTGACGTAGGTCGGTGCCCACCGCGATCTGGCCTTGGGACGCTGCGCCATGTGCTCCTCCTTGAACCCGATGGTGATGGCATGCCCAGAGCGACGGGAGTGGTGGGTGAGGCGGCAGAGCGCGCGGGGCGGGGCGTGGAGCACGGCAAGATCGACTGACCGGGACACGCGCTGGCGACACGCCGCGAAGGTGATCACGCTGTGCGGATGGTGGGTAGGGCAACTTGATCGCGCAGCATCGGCCCGCACCGGTCGCTGCTCGGAAGAGTGGCTGCGGACCGGGGGAAGGCGGTCTGCCGGTCGGCCATGGGGTTGTTGGGCTCGTACACGCCCCCGGTACCGCTGGTGCCACTCCGTCATGAAGGAGCCGAGCTTCTTGCTGTCCGAAGCGCACGAGGTGCCTTCGCCCCACCAGTCGGCCCTGACGGGCTGTCCAGTCGACGCGGAAGGCGTCCTTGTCGAAGCCTTCGGCGGCCCGGGCCTGCCGGGAGTGGTCGGCCAGCAGCGGCGTGATCATGGCGATGCCCACGTGCGCGGCGGCGGTGACCAGGTCGGTGGAAGGGTAGCCGGAGTCGAGGTGGTGCTCGCCCGGATCGACCTGCCGTTCCGTCAGACGTTCCTGGATGCCGGCGGGCGAGCCGCAGACGGCCGGGCGGGACGCCGTCCACTTCGGCCTCCCGCTTCCTGGCCACCTCCCGTCCCCGGGTGTCGGTGTGCACGTAGTAGGTCTGCATGAAGATCCGCCGCAGCAGTTGGACGGCCTCGATCTCCCGCAGCCACATCGGGGCGTCGGGCGCGTGGAGAGCGTGCAGCAGCGCGAGGACGTCTTGGCCGTAGGCCTCGGCCAGCCGGTCCCGCTTCGTCTTCGACGAGGGCAGCCGCCATGAGTCGACCCTGGCCGTGTAGCGCAGGTCGAGCTCCGCCACCGGCATCGCCTGCCCGAGCCAGGCCGGGGCCGCCGCGGCCAGCGTCTCCAGGGCCGCGCGCATGCTCTCCCCGGCCAGCTCCAGCCGGTTCAGGTCCCGCACCGCGCTGATGACATGGGTGGAGTCGGTGCGCTGCTTGCCCCCGGCCGTGATCAGCCCCTCGCGGCGGCAGTGTTCCACCAGCCGTTCGAAGACCAGGTGCTCCATGCCGTGCTCGACCAGCCGGGCCCGGAACTTCGCCAGCACGGTGAAGTCGAACCCCGGATCGGTCAGCTCCAGGCCGAGCGCGTACTTCCAGTCGATCGCCCGGACCGTCATCCCAGCCGCCTGGCGGTCGGTCAGGTTCTCGGCGAACTGCAGCACCGTGACCAGCGCCAGCATCCCCGGTGACAGGCCCGGCGCCAGCGTTGTAGATAGCGACTCTCCCGGACGGCACGACGGGAGCAACTACGACAACCTCTCGCCCGCCGGCCAGGAGGCGCACGACACCGAGAACTGCGCCCAGATACCCGGGAAGAAGAAGGGCAGCTGCAATGAGCCGCACCGCAAGTGCCGGGAAACCGGCGCCACCACGACGTCCTCGGCGGGCGTCGCCCCGGCAAACCGGACGTACACCAAGGACGGGCGGCTGCGCTGGCTCGCTGCCGGGGAGTGATCCGGACCTCGCGTGGCCCCGGGGCAGTTGTAGGGCCGGGTGGACGAGCCACGGCAGGTGGCCCGAGTTGCTGGCAGCAGCGTCGGCTCGACCGGACCCAGTGCCGTGTAGCACGCGATACGGGTAGCGTGTGTTGCGTGACGGAGGACACGCGGCAGCAGACGGAACAGGCACTTCGAGGCCGGGCTCGACACGGGGACGAGATCGAGGCCGA
>NZ_JBWXUE010000068.1:0-15926 GCF_057158765.1 Kitasatospora sp. NEAU-69 | reverse complement strand
CACCGGCGTCACCGCCGACCAGTCAGCCCACCGACCCGCTAGCCCGCCAGGCCGCGCCGGGCCAGCAGCGGCGCGAGCTCGGGGTCGCGCCCGAGCACCGCGCGGAACGCGTCCATCGCGGGCACGCTGCCACCGCGGGAGAGCAGTTCACGGCGGAACACCTCGCCGCTCTCGCGCACCGGCCGCCCGTTGCCGCGGAACCACTCCACCGTGTCGGCGTCCAGCACCTCGGACCAGAGGTACGCGTAGTAGCCCGCGCTGTACTCGTAGCTGAAGACGTGGTTGAAGTAACCGGTCCGGTAGCGCGGCGGGATCGCGTCCATCGCGAGCCCGGCCGCCCTGAGCGCGGCGGCCTCGAACTCCTCGGCGTCCTCGATCTCCCGGCCCGCCGGAACGGTGTGCCAGGCCCAGTCCAGCAGCGCCGCCGCGAGCACCTCGACCAGCTTGCACCCCTGGCCGAACTGCCCGGCCGCTGCCAGCCGTTCGACCAGTTCGGCCGGCAGCGGCGCACCGGTCTCGTGGTGCCTGGCGTAGTTGGCCCGCACCTCGGGCCAGGCCGCCCACATCTCGTTGACCTGCGAGGGGAACTCGACGAAGTCGCGCGGCACCAGCGTGCCGCCCAGCAGCGGGTAGCGCACCGCGGAGAAGAGCCCGTGCAGCGCGTGCCCGAACTCGTGGAAGAGCGTGCGGACTTCGTCCAGACTGAGCAGCGCCGGCTCGCCGGGGGCCGGCTTGGCCAGGTTGAGGTTGTTGTAGATCACCGGCTTGCGGTCGAACAGAGCGGCCTGCGGGACCATCTGGTCCATCCAGGCGCCACCACGCTTGGACGGCCGGGCGAAACAGTCGATCATGAAGAGGCCGAGCGCGCTGCCGTCCGCCTCGAAGACCTCGAAGACCCGCGTCTCGGGGTGGTAGCCGACCAGGTCGGGGCGCTCGGTCAGGGTGATCCCGTAGACCAGCTCGGCGGCATGGAACACGCCGTCGCGCAGCACCCGTTCGAGCTCGTAGTACGGGCGCAGCTCGGCGGCGTCCAGGTCGTAGTCGGCCTTGCGCAGCCGCTCGGCGTAGTAGGCGACGTCGTGCGCGCCGAAGTCGGTGACGCCGTCCGCCTCGGCCAGCCCGGCCAGCCGGGCCAGCTCCCGCTCGGCGTTGGCGACCGCGGCGGGGACCAGCTTGGCCATCAGCGCGTCCACCGCCTCGACGCTGCCGGCGGTCTCGTCCGCGACGACGTAGGCGGCGTGGCTCGGGTAGCCGAGCAGCGCGGCCCGCTCGGCGCGCAGCGCGGCCAGCCGGGCCGCGACCGGGCCGTTGGTCGCGGCGGCGCGGCCGAGCGAGGCGTCCAGCAGGCGGCGGCGGACCTCGCGGTCGGTCAGCACGGCCAGCGCCGGCTGGATCGAGAAGTTCAGCAGGCTCAGCACGTACTTGCCCGGGTGGCCCAGCGCCCGGCCGTTCTCGGCGGCGGCCGCCACCGCGTCCGCCGACAGGCCGTCCAGCTCGGCGACGGTGTCCAGCACCAGCGCGCCGGCCGCGGTCGCGCCGAAGGTGTTCTCGTGGAACGTGTTGCCGGCGGCCGCGATCTCGGCGTTCAGCTCGCGCAGCCGCTGCTGCCCGGCCTGCGGCAGCCGCGCGCCGGCCCGCACGAAGCGGGTGTGGTGCCGCTCCAGCAGGCGCAGCGACTCGGCGTCCAGCCCGAGTTCGGCACTGCGGGCGTGCACCGCGTCGATCCGCGCGAAGAGCGCCTGGTCCAGGTGGACGGCGTCCGCGTGCGCGGCCAGCTTCGGACGGAACTCGGCGTCCAGCTGCTGCACCAGCGGCTCGGTGACCGCCGCGCTCTGGTTGTCGAAGGCGGCCAGCACCCGCCGCAGCAGCCCGCCGCTGCGCTCCAGCGCCACCAGCGTGTTCTCGAAGCTCGCCGGCTCGGGATCCGCGGCGATCCGCGCGATCTCGGCGAGCTGCTCGGCCATGCCCAGTTCGAGAGCCGGCCGGTAGTGCTCGGCCCGGATCCGCTCGAACTGCGGCAGCTGGTAAGGCAACGGGCTCGGTGTGAGGAAGGGGTTCTCCGTCATTGGGGGGACTTTACGCGCCGTCAGACGACCGATCCGACCCCCACCCACCCCTGTCCGACCCCACGTCACCACCGGTCGGCCGTGCGCTGCTCAGTCCTCGGTCGGCCAGTCCCAGCCGAGCTGGAGGAAGAGGCCCAGCCGGTCCGAGACGGCGCGCAGTTCGGTGATCCGCCCGGCGACGACGGTGAACATGAAGATCGCCTCGTTCTCGAAGGAACGCCCCGTCGGCACCGGCATCCGCGCGTGGCTGCCCGAGCTGGTGCCGCTCTGCACCACCCGGGCGACCACCCGGTCGCCCTCGGCCACCAGGTCCTCGACCCGGACCCGGTACGGCGCGAGCGCGGTGAGCTGCGCCTCGATGGCCGCGAAGGCCGCGCCGGGCTCGTCCGGCTCACCAAAGATGATCTTGTTGTGGTCGATCACATCGGGCGCGAGGAAGTCCGTCAGGTCACTCAGGCGCCCCTCGTTCAGCGCCTCGAAGAGCCCGCCCACCACGTCCTTGTTCTGCTCCAGCACGCCCTGCCGCACCTCGACCACCCCTTTGTCTTACGCTGTAAGGTTCCGCCGGGGAGTACGCTCCTCTTACGCCGTAAGAATGTCAAGGGGAGACCGTGAGCACGAGTGCGACGCCCACCGCGCGGGCCGGACTGACCCGCCAGAAGGTGCTGGCCGCTGCCCTGGAACTGGCCGACCAGGAAGGCATCGAGAAGCTCTCGATGCGCCGGCTCGGCGCGGCTCTCGGGGTGGAGGCGATGACGCTGTACCACTACCTGCCGAACAAGGCCGCGCTGCTGGAGGGGCTGGTCGAGCTGGTCGTCACATCCGTCCGGCCGAACGAGCCGGCCCCTGCCGAGGCCGCTCCGATTGTGGCCGAAGCGGCCCGCGGCGGCACCGACCCGGACTGGATCGCGCAGCTGCGCGCGCTCGCCGTCGCGCTCCGCGCCGCGCTGCTGCGCCACCCCGCGGTGCTGCCCCTGGTGGCGAGCCGCTCGGTCGGCTCGGCAGCGGCACTCGCGGCCGTGGAGGAGACCGCCGCCGCGCTGACCCGGGCCGGCTTCTCCCCGTTGCTCGCGCTGCGCCTGGTCAACGCGGTCGCCACCACGGTCACCGGCCACTGCCTGGCCGAGGCCGCCGACGCCCCGGGCCACCCCGGGCCCACCGAACCGCCGGTGCTCGACCCCGCCGCACTGCCCGTGCTGGCCGCCGCCGCAGCGGCCGGGCTCGGCAGCCCGCAGGACCACCAGGCCCGCTTCGAACTGCTGCTGGACGCGCTGCTGGACGGCCTGGCCAGGCAGTGTCCGACCCAGCCGCTACCGTCGCACTGACACCGCCCGCGCGCCCACACACGCGCTCACCCACACACCCGCACACCCACTCACCCGTCCGACCGCGCAGGCCGGCCCAGAGAGGAGCCCGCCATGGCGGCCGACCACGCACCGAGGATGGCGCTGGTGCCGGACGAGCACGGCCGTGGCGGCCGGCTGCACCGGCTGGCCGAGGACGGCACGCCGACTGGTGGGCCGCTGCACGCCACCGACCTGGCCGCCGCCGTCGCCGAGCTGGAGGCCGCCGAGCACCCGCGCTGGGTGTGGGCCGCCGCCGAGTCCGGCTACGCGCCGCTGCTCCCCCGGCTGCCGGACCGACTCGGCCGCTGCCACGACCTGCGGCTGGTCGAGCCGCTGCTGCTGGCGCACGAGGGCCGGTACGGCGCCGCACGCTCGCTCGGCGCCGCCTGGGCCCGGCTGCACGGGCTGCCGGTCCCCGAGGACCTCCCCGAGCCCGGCGCCGGCGGCAGCGAGGAGCAGGACACGCTCTTCGCCCCCGACCGCCTGCAGCTGCCGCCCGGCGTCGACCCGCTGGCGGCCGTGCTGGCCGTGCACGCCGACCAGCAGCGCCGGCTGCGGGCGATCCCGGGCGAGCCGGAGCAGGCGCGGCTGCGGCTGCTGCTCGCCGCCGAGTCGGCCGGCGCGCTGTGCGCCGCCGAGATGGCCTTCGACGGCCTGCCCTGGCGCGCCGAACTGCACGACGCGCTGCTCACCGAGCTGCTCGGCCCGCGCCCGCACATCCCCGGCACCCAGCCCGCCAAACTGGCCGAGGTGGCGGTGCAGCTGCAGCAGGCGCTGGGCGGCCGGCCGTTCAACCCCGACTCGCCGAACCAGGTGCTGCGCGCCTTCGCCGACCAGGGCATCCGGCTGACCAGCACCCGCTCCTGGGAGCTGCGCGAGGTGGACCACCCGGCGGCCGAGCTGATGATCCGCTACAAGGAGCTGGCCCGGATCCACGCCGCGCACGGCTGGGCCTGGCAGGACGCCTGGGCGCGCGGCGGCCGGTTCCGCCCGGAGTACGTGGTCGGCGGCGTGGTCTCGGGCCGCTGGGCCAGCCGTGGCGGCGGGGCGCTGCAGATCCCGCGGATCCTGCGCCGCGCGGTGGTCGCCGATCCCGGCTGGCTGCTGGTGGTGGCGGACGCCGCGCAGCTGGAGCCCCGGGTGCTGACCGCGCTCTCCGCCGACGCCGGGCTGGCCCGAACGGCGGCCGGCGGCGACCTGTACCAGGCACTGGCCGCCACCGCCTTCCAGGGCGACCGGGACAAGGCCAAGCTGGGCCTGCTCGGCGCGATGTACGGGCAGACCAGCGGGGACATCGGCGCGCTGCTGGCCACTCTGCGCCAGCGCTACCCGGCGGCGATGGGCTACGTCGAGGCGGCCGCCCGCACCGGCGAGGAGGGCGGCGTGGTCTCGTCCCGGCTCGGCCGACGCTGCCCGCCGCCCTCGGACGCCTGGCTGGACCTCGCCGAGACCGCCGGCGGGCCCGGCGGCGCGGGCGGCGAGGCCTCCGAGCAGGGCGGGCGCTCGACCCGCGCCCGCGGCCGGTTCACCCGCAACTTCGTGATCCAGGCCAGCGCCGCCGACTGGGCACTGGCGCTGCTCGCCGCGCTGCGCCGCCGACTGCTCGCGATGGCGGGCGAGCCGGGTGAGCGGCCGCAGCTGGTCTTCTTCCAGCACGACGAGGTCGTGGTGCACGCGCCGGCCAACCTGGCCGACCGGGTCGCGGCCGCCGTCACCGAGGCCGCCGACGAGGCTAGCCGGCTGGTCTTCGGCGAGACGCCGGTGCGGTTCCCGATGAGCACCGCCGTGGTGGAGTGCTACGCGGACGCGAAGTGACCACGCCGCTGCCGGCCGGCCGGCTGACTGGCTGACCATGCGGCCGGCCGGGCGGCGGGCCGGGCGGCGGGCCGGGCTCAGAGCTTGCGCGCCTGCCACGCCTCCTGCGCCGACCGGACCACCTCGTCCAGCCCGGCCCCGGTCGAGGCGGTGACCACCGCCGCGACCGCGCCCTCCACGAACGGCGCGTCCACCAGCACCAGCCCGTCCTGCTCCAGGTCGGCCAGCACGGCCCGCGCGGTGAGCACCGAGCTCCCGAGGTCCGGCAGCACCACCACGCCCGCGCCGCCGTCCACCTGCCGCACCGCATCGGTGATCAGCTCGTAGCTGGTCCCGAGCTCCCCCTGCTCGGTCCCCGCGGCGACCGCCAGCCGCACGCCGCCACCGCCCAACTGCTCGACCAGCTCGCGCACCCCCGCCGCGAGCAGCGGACTGTGCGACACCAGCACGATTCCCACCGAGGTCCTCATACCGACCGAGCCTAGAACCGGGACCGGTCCGGCCGCCACGCCACGTCCTGCCGAAAGGGTGAGCAATACCGCACCGGTGGCGTAGGTTTCAAGAGCACCGTCCGACCGCCCCCACGGGAGACGAAGCAATGAAGAAACTGATCAACACACCGGATTCGGTACTCACCGACGCGCTCGCCGGAATCGCCGCCGCGCACCCGGAGTTGACCGTGGACCTGGAGAACCGCGTGATCCGGCGGGCCGGTTCACCACGACCCGGGAAGGTCGCCCTGATCTCCGGCGGCGGCTCCGGGCACGAGCCCCTGCACGGCGGTTTCGTCGGCCCCGGGATGCTCGACGCGGCCTGCCCCGGCGAGGTCTTCACCTCACCCGTCCCCGACCAGCTGCTCGCCGCCGCGCGGGCCTGCAACGCCGGCGCCGGCGTGGTCTTCGTGGTCAAGAACTACACCGGCGACGTACTGAACTTCGAGCTCGCGGCCGAGCTGGCCGCCGAGGAGGGCATCGAGGTCCGCACCGTCCTGGTGGACGACGACGTCGCGGTGAAGGACTCCACCTTCACCGCCGGACGGCGCGGCACCGGCGCCACCGTCATGGTCGAGAAGGCGGCCGGCGCGCTGGCCGAGCGCGGCGCGAGCGCGGCCGAGGTCGCCTCGGTCGGCGAGCGGGTGAACGCCGCCTCCCGCTCGTTCGCGATCGCGCTGACCGCCGCGACCGTGCCGGCGGCCGGCAAACCCGGGTTCGACCTGCCCGACGACCAGGTCGAGGTCGGCGTCGGCATCCACGGCGAGCCGGGCCGCCGGCGCGAGCCGCTGCGCCCGGCGCACGAGCTGGTCGCCGAGGTGGTGGACACGATCCTCGCCGATCACACGCTGGCGGCCGGCGACGAGGTGATCGCGCTGGTCAACGGGATGGGCGCGACCCCGCTGCTGGAGCTGTACATCGTCTACGGCGAGGTGAGCGCACGGCTCGCCGAGCGCGGCATCCGGATCGTCCGCAACCTGGTCGGCAACTACGTGACCAGCCTGGACATGGCCGGCTTCTCGCTCACCCTGACCAAGGCCGACCCCGAGCTGCTGGAGCTCTGGGACGCCCCCGTGAACACCCCTGGACTGCGCCGCGCCTGATACCGACCGGCACCGCCCGAGCCCCATCGCCCGAGCCCCCAGGAGGACGCAAGCAGATGGACCACGACCTCACCGTCGCCTGGCTGCGCGCCACCGCCGCAGCCGTCGAGCAGCACCAGCTGGAACTCACCGACCTGGACGCCGCGATCGGCGACGGCGACCACGGCAGCAACCTGCGGCGCGGCTTCGTGGCCGTCGCCGAGATGCTGGACACCCAACCGGCGGACAGCTCGGCGGCCGCGCTGCTGAGCAAGACCGGGCTGACCCTGATCGCCAAGGTCGGCGGCGCCTCCGGGCCGCTGTACGGCACCGCGCTGCGCACCACCGGCAAGTCGCTGCCGGAGCCCGCCGCCGACCTGTCCGGGCTGGCCGACGCGCTGCGCGCCGGCCTGACCGCGCTGCAGAAGCTCGGCGGCGCGATGCCCGGTGACAAGACGCTGGTGGACGCGTTCGAGCCGGCCGTCGCCGCGCTGGAGCGCGCCGCGCTGGACGGCTTCACGCTGCGCGAGGCCACCGCGCTGGCCGCCGAGGCGGCCGAGGCGGGCGCCCGGGCGACCATCCCGATGGAGGCCCGCAAGGGCCGGGCCTCCTACCTGGGCGCCCGCAGCATCGGGCACCAGGACCCGGGCGCGACCTCGACCGCGCTGCTCTTCCGGGCCCTGTCCGACGTGGCCTCCGGCCGCTAGCTCCCGCCACCCGCCGCCCGCCGGCGGTCAGCGGCAGCTGAGCAGCAGGAGCAGCGCGTCGTCGTCCAGCTCCCCGCCGGTGTGCGCGAGCAGATCGGCGTAGAGCCGGGCGACGGCCGCGTCCAGCTCGGCGACCGAACCGCCGGCGCCCGCCACCAGCGGCCCGGCCCGGTCCTCCAGCGGGTAGAACGCGCCGGTCGCGTGGTGCCGGGCCTCCACCACGCCGTCCGTGCAGAGCACCATCACGTCGGCGTCACCGAACGCCAGGTCCCAGGTCTGCGGCTCGCCGGGGGCCAGCCGGCCCAGGCCCAGCGGCACCCAGGGGTCCGGCGCCTCCAGCACGTCGACCGCGCCGTCCGCGGCCACCCGCAGCGGCGGGACGTGCCCGTAGTGCAGCAGCTCGACCACCCGGGAGCGGCGGAACTCGGCGAACAGCGCGGTGGTGAACTCGCCGTCGGGTGCGTGCCGCAGCACGCTCGCCTCGATCCGGCCCGCCACCCCGCGCAGTCCGGGCTCGTCGTAGGCCGCCTCGCGGAACGCGCCGAGCACGACGGCGGCCGTCTGCACCGCCTCCAGCCCCTTGCCGCGGACGTCGCCGACCACCACCCGGGTGCCGTGCGGGGTCTCCAGCGCCGCGTACAGGTCGCCGCCGATCCGCGCTTCGTCGGCGGCCGAGGCGAAGCGCACCGCGAGCCGCAGCGGCCCGACCTCCGGGTCCGGCTGGCGCAGCAGCGCGCGCTGGGCGGCGTCCGCCACCGAGCTGACGGCGGCGAACGCGGCGGCCCGGCGCATCCGGATCTGCGCGACGTACGCGCTGAACAGCGTCAGCGCGAGGTACGTGATCATCGAGCCGAAGAGGAAGCGCTGGTCGGAGACGGCGGTCACCTGGTCGTACCGGTTCAGCCCGACCAGCGCGCCGAGCCCGACGGTGCAGACCGCGAGCACGCCGACCGCCGAGAGGGTGAGCGCGGAGATCGAGGGCACCACCGTCATCAGCGGGGCCAGGTAGCGGTCCTTGCCGGTCGACAGGTCCGCGATGCAGACCCCGAGGATCGCCAGCAGGCCCGGCGCGGCGCGCCGCCGCCAGTCGACGTCCCGCAGGTCCACGGTGGCCAGTGCCCGCCGCCGGCGCCCCCGGGAGATCCCGGTGAGCTCGGGGAACAGCGGCACGAGCAGGCGGCGGTTGCGGGGCACGAGCGGAACATTACGGACAATCAGCCCGCCGGGCCACCGCCCCGGCGTGGCGCACCCCAGGCCTTGGCGAGCGGAGAGTGCTGATTCGACTACTGTCTGCTAGCGCGGCGCGCCGACCCGGCGCCCCTCGGATCCCCGGAGGCCCATGTGTCCACCAGCACCACCTACACCGTCACCGGCATGAGCTGCGGTCACTGCGAGAAGTCGGTGAGCTCCGAGCTCACCGCGCTGCACGGCGTGACCGGCGTGACCGCCGACGCCAGGACCGGCACGGTCACCGTCTCCTCCGAGCGTCCACTGGACGACTCGGCGGTGCGCGCCGCGATCGACGAGGCCGGCTACGAGCTGGTCGGCCGGTCCGCCTGAGCACCGCCGCAGGGACGACCGGCGCCGCCCCGACCGACGGCGGCCCGGTCGGCACCCGAGCGCCTGCCGGTCAGCGCCCGGTCAGCGCCCGGGCAGCTCGCCGCCGTTGCAGTGCAGGATCTCGGCGGTGATGAAGCTCGCGTCGGCCGAGGCGAGGAAGAAGACCGCGGCGGCCACCTCGCCCGTCTCACCGATCCGGCCGAGCAGCGTACGGGCGGCCCGCCGGGAGACCTCGGCCTCGTCCAGCCGCGGGCCGAAGAACTCGGTCCCGGCCACCGTGCCCGGCGCGACGATGTTCGCCGTGATGCCCGAGGGGCCGAGCTGGGCCGCCAGGAAGTGGTTCCAGGCGTGCAGCGAGGCCTTGGCCGCGCCGTACGAGCCGGCGCCGCGCAGCGCGGCGATCGAGCTGATCGTGACCACTCGCCCGGACCCCGGGGTGAGCCGGTCGCGGACCGACTCGGTGAGCAGCACGGCGGTCAGCACGTTGCGCTCGAAGTCGCCGCGCCAGCGGGCCAGCAGCGCGTGCGGCCCGGCGCCGAAGGGGGTCTCGCGGCTGCCCGCGTTGTTCACCAGGACGTCGATCCGGCTCGGCAGCACCGCCAGCGCGGCCTCCACCGCATCCGGGTCGGCCAGGTCGCAGACCAGCGGGGTGACCGACGGGCCGAGCTCGGCCGCGGCCTGCTCCAGCACCGCGCGGCGCCGGCCGACGATCACCACCTGTTCGCCGGCCTCGACGAACCGCCGGGCGATCTCCAGGCCGATTCCGGTGCCCCCACCCGTCACGACGACATTCCTGGCCATCTGCGTTCTCCCGCCCTGTCCGTACCGGAATGACACGATTCCTATCACGCTGGGTTGCGAGAGTTACGGGGAGGGTGACGCCGAGCGCGGCTGATCATGTGGTATGGACGGCCGGACGCTACGTGTGCGTAGGGTAGCGAGAGCCAATTCACACTGCCCAAACGTAACTTTGCCGACGCAGATACGTCTTACCTTGTGAGTGCGGCTCGATGACTGCGGAACGGCAGTGCCCGGCCCGTCCCCTGCCGGGGCGGACCGAGCACACGCAGTGACCAGGCCGCCGACGGGGCTCCGGCGGGCCCCGGGAAGGCCGTCGCAGTCCGCGACGGTCCTCGCGCACGGCGCCGGGCGGTGGCGGGACCAGGGACGCTTTGAGCGGCCGTCCCCGGCCTCAGCCACTTACCGGGCGCCGTGCGCCGCCGCTTTCCGCCGCTCTTCTGCCCCTCCCGGCCTCCCGGATGCGCCGAAGGCCCCGCAGCTGGGCTGCGGGGCCTTCGGCACATCCGGTGGTGTCCGGTCAGCGCGGTCAGCGCTTGTCGAGCTCCACGTAGTCGCGGATCGCGGTGCCGGTGTAGATCTGGCGCGGACGGCCGATCCGGCTGCCCGGCTCCTTGATCATCTCGTGCCAGTGGGCGATCCAGCCCGGCAGCCGGCCGAGCGCGAACAGCACGGTGAACATGCTGGTCGGGAAGCCCATGGCGCGGTAGATCAGGCCGGTGTAGAAGTCCACGTTCGGGTAGAGCTTGCGCGAGATGAAGAAGTCATCGTTGAGCGCGTGCTCCTCCAGCTTGAGCGCGATCTCCAGCAGCTCGTCGGACTTGCCGAGCTGCGCGAGCACGTCGTGCGCCAGGCCCTTGACCAGCTGGGCACGCGGGTCGAAGCTCTTGTACACGCGGTGACCGAAGCCCATGAGCTTCACGCCGTCCTCGCGGTTCTTCACCTTGGTGATGAACGCGTCGACGTCGCCGCCGTCCTTCTGGATCTGCTCCAGCATCTCCAGCACGGCCTGGTTGGCGCCGCCGTGCAGCGGGCCCCAGAGCGCCGAGATGCCGGCCGAGATAGAGGCGAACTGGTTCGCGTGGCTGGAGCCGACCAGGCGCACCGTGGAGGTCGAGCAGTTCTGCTCGTGGTCCGCGTGCAGGATGAGCAGCTTGTCCAGCGCGTTGACGATCACCGGGTTGAGCTCGTACTCCTGCGCCGGGACGGCGAAGGTCATCCGCAGGAAGTTCTCGACGTAGCTCAGGTCGTTGCGCGGGTAGACGAACGGCTGGCCGACCGACTTCTTGTACGCGTAGGCCGCGATGGTCGGCAGCTTCGCGAGCAGGCGCACGGTCGACAGGTGGCGCTGGCCGGCGTCGAACGGGTTGTGGCTGTCCTGGTAGAAGGTGGACAGCGCGCCGACCACCGAGGAGAGCATCGCCATCGGGTGCGCGTCCCGCGGGAAGCCCTGGTAGAAGCGCTTGACGTCCTCGTGCAGCAGGGTGTGCTGGGTGATCTCGCTGTTGAACTCCGCCAGCTGGTCGGCGGTGGGCAGCTCACCGTTGATCAGGAGGTACGCGGTCTCGATGAAGCTGCCCTGCCCGGCCAGCTGCTCGATCGGGTAACCGCGGTAGCGGAGGATGCCGTTGTCACCGTCCACGAAGGTGATCGCGGACTTGTAGGCAGCGGTGTTGCCGAAGCCGTTGTCCAGGGTGACCAGGCCGGTCTGCGGGAGCAGCTTCGAGATGTCGAAGCCGGCGTTGCCCGCAGTGCTCTCGACGACGGGGTACTCGTACTCGCCGCCCTGGTACCGCAGTACGACAGAGTCCTGACTGTTCTCGCTCACGCGCTTCCTCACCGACGAAAATGAAGACTCTTCCAAGGGGTTGCCCTGACTGTCCCACCCTCCCCCATCCGGAGGACGGTTGCGCACCCGGGGTGGCCCGAAAGAGCCTTGTTCTACAAAAGCCGTGGTCCCAGCCGGTACGAACCGGACAAGATCATGGCAAGACTAGGCTGGTCCATCAATTTCTTCACGTCAAGATACCCCCGTCGGGGCCCCCGGCCCCATTCGGCCTCGGGTGATCATCCAATGGCCAACCGGTGATCGAGTGCCGAGTGCCGGCGTCCGGCGCTCACCGTGCGGACGGCCTGCCCGATCGCCTTGCGCGAGCCGACCAGCACCACCAGCTTCTTGGCCCGGGTGACCGCCGTGTAGAGCAGGTTGCGCTGCAGCATCGTCCACGCCGAGGTGGTGACCGGAATCACCACGGCGGGGTACTCGCTGCCCTGCGAACGGTGGATCGTGACGGCGTAGGCGTGCGCCAGCTCGTCCAGCTCGTCGAAGTCGTAGGGCACCTCCTCGTCCTCGTCGGTCAGCACGGTGAGCCGTTGGTCCTCCACGCTCAGCGCGGTGACCACGCCGACCGTGCCGTTGAAGACCCCGTTCAGACCCTTCTCGTAGTTGTTGCGGATCTGGGTCACCTTGTCGCCTACCCGGAACGTCCGCCCGCCGAACCGCTTCTCGGCCAGTCCCTCCCGGCCGGGCGTGACGGCCGCCTGGAGCAGCGTGTTGAGGTTGCCCGCGCCGGCCGGGCCGCGGTGCATCGGGGCCAGCACCTGGACGTCCCGGCGCGGGTCCAGCCCGAACCGCTGCGGGATCCGACGGGCCACCACGTCCACCACCAGGCCGGCCGCGCGCTCGGTTTCGTCCTCGACGAAGAGGAAGAAGTCCGCCAGGCCCTCGGTGAGCGGCGGCAGGCCCTCGTTGATCCGGTGCGCGTTGACCACCACGCCGGACTGCTGCGCCTGCCGGAAGATCCGGGTCAGCCGCACCGACGGGATCGGCCCGCCCTCGGCGAGCAGATCCCGCAGCACCTCCCCGGCACCGACCGAGGGCAGCTGGTCGACGTCCCCGACCAGCAGCAGGTGCGCGCCCGGCGCGACCGCCTTGATCAGCTTGTTCGCCAGGATCAGATCCAGCATCGAGGCCTCGTCCACCACCACCAGGTCGGCGTCCAGCGGCCGGTCCCGGTCGTAGGCCGCCTCGCCGCCCGGCCGCAGCTCCAGCAACCGGTGCACGGTGGACGCCTGGTGGCCGGTCAGCTCGGCGAGCCGCTTGGCCGCCCGTCCGGTCGGCGCGGCCAGCAGCACCTTGGCCCGCTTGGCGAGCGCGAGCGTGACGATCGACCGGACGGTGAACGACTTGCCGCAACCCGGGCCGCCGGTCAGCACCGCGACCTTCCGGGTCAGCGCCAGCTTGACCGACTCCTGCTGCTCGGGCGCCAGTTCGGCACCGGTCTGCCGGGACAGCCAGGCCAGCGCCGCCGGCCAGTCCACCTCACCGAAACCCGGCATCCGGTCGGCGTCGGTGCGCAGCAGCCGCAGCAGCTGGTTGGAGAGCGAGATCTCGGCCCGGTGGAACGGCACCAGGTAGACGGCGACCACCGGCTCGGCCGCGCCGGCCGGACCCGGCACGGTCTCGCGGACCACGCCCTCCTCGGCGACCAGCTCGGCCAGGCAGTCGATCACCAGGCCGACGTCCACCTGGAGCAGCTTCACACCGTCCGCGATCAGCCGCTCCTCGGGCAGGTAGCAGTTGCCCTGGTCGCTGCTCTGCGACAGCGCGTACTGCAGGCCGGCCTTCACCCGCTCGGGGCTGTCGTGCGGGATGCCGACCGCCTGCGCGATCCGGTCGGCGGTCAGGAAGCCGATGCCCCAGACGTCGGCGGCCAACCGGTACGGCTCGTTCTTCACCACGCCGATCGAGGAGTCGCCGTACTTCTTGTAGATCCGCACGGCGAGCGAGGTGGAGACGCCGACGCCCTGGAGGAAGACCATCACCTCCTTGATCGCCTTCTGCTCCTCCCAGGCCGCGGCGATCATCTTGGTGCGCTTCGGACCGAGGCCCGGCACCTCGACCAGCCGGGTCGGCTGCTGCTCGATCACGGTCAGCGTGTCGGCACCGAAGTGCGCCACGATCCGCTCGGCGAAACGCGGCCCGATCCCCTTGATCAGACCGGACCCGAGATAGCGCTGGATGCCCTGTACGGTGGCCGGCAGCACCGTGGTGTAGTTCTCCACCGTGAACTGCTTGCCGTACTGCGGGTGCGACCCCCAGCGGCCGTGCAGCCGCAACGACTCGCCGACCTGGGCCCCGAGCAGCGCGCCGACCACCGTGAGCAGGTCGTTGCCGCCGCGCCCGGTATCGACCCGGGCGACCGTGTAGCCGGTCTCCTCGTTGGCGTAGGTGATCCGCTCCAGCACCCCCTCGACCTCGGCGAGCTGCCGCTGCGCGGGAACTGCCTGGGTCTGCTGCGGCCCGGCCATCGCGGGGACCCCCTTACGCCACTCGTGAGCCTTGCGTTACGCACCGTACCTCTCCGCGCCGACACGGCGGCGCGCGATTGTCGGCATCCGCCCCCGGGCTGACCATGACAGGGGGACCCCGGCGGCACCCCACCGCCGGGAACGAACGCCCCGAACGAAGCGGAGCTGACCATGCTGACCACCAACTACGTCTCCGGCGCCCCGAACTGGATCGATCTGGGCAGCCCCGACACGGACGCTTCGCAGGCCTTCTACAGCGGCCTGCTCGGCTGGACCTTCGCCTCGGCCGGCCCGAATTCCGGCGGCTACGGCTTCTTCGCGCACGACGGGCGAACCGTCGCCGCGCTCGGCCCGCTGACCGAGGAGGGCGCCGCCCCGGCCTGGACGGTCTACTTCAAGACCGAGGACGCCGACCAGACGAGCAAGCTCGTCGAGCAGGCCGGCGGCGCGCTGCGGTTCGGCCCGTTCGACGTCTTCAGCGACGGCCGGATGGCCGGCTACACGGACCCGACCGGCGCCCGGTTCGCGGTCTGGCAGCCGGGCGAGACCATCGGCCTGGAGGCCGTCACGGACGTCGGCACGCTCTGCTGGACCGAGCTGCACACCAGCGACCCGGCGGCGGCCAAGTCCTTCTACCGGACCGTCTTCGACTGGCGGGCCCAGGACGTGCCGTTCGGCGACTTCACGTACACCGTGATCACCCCGGCGGCCGGCGGCACCGACTCCAGCCAGGGCGGCATCGCCGAGCTGGTCCCGGACGACAAGGCGACCGGCCAGGGCGCGTCCGCGGGCTCGTACTGGCTGCCGTACTTCGAGGTCGCGGACACCGACGCCGCCGTCGCGCGCGCCCGCGAGCTCGGCGGCAGCCTGCGCGCACCCGCGTTCGAGGCCCCCGGGGTCGGCCGGTTCGCGCAGCTCGCCGACCCGCACGGCGCGGTCTTCTCGGTCATCGCGAGTGCCGCGAGCACGCCCGCCGGAGAGTGAGCCGGCAACAGTGAGCCCTCGGGGCTCCCGGGGCGGCCCTAGGGTGGGGGCATGAACGATCTTGAGATCCGCCCTGCGACTGCCGCAGACATCCCCGCCATCGTGGCGCTGCTGGCCGCCGACTCGATAGCCGTCTCGCGCGAGACACCCGACGATCTGGCGCCCTACTACGCGGCCTTCGAGCGGATGGCCGCCGACCCGAACCAGCACCCCACGGTGGCCGTCCGGGACGGCCGGGTGGTCGGCACGCTCCAGCTCAGCGTCATCCACGGGCTCTCCCGCACCGGCACCACCCGCACCATCATCGAAGCGGTCCGGGTGCACGCCGAGGAACGCGGCAACGGGCTCGGCACCCTGCTGATGGAATGGTCGATCGAGCGCTCCCGCGAACTCGGCGCCGGCCTGGTCCAGCTCACCTCGGACCTCAGCCGGACCGACGCGCACCGCTTCTACGAGCGACTCGGCTTCACCGGATCGCACCTTGGATTCAAGCTGCAGCTCTGAACACGAAGGCCCGATAAACGCGAAAAAGCCCCTGGCCATTGCTGGCCAGGGGCTTTCCCTGAATGATTGTTCGGCGGCGTCCTACTCTCCCACAGGGTCCCCCCTGCAGTACCATCGGCGCTGTAAGGCTTAGCTTCCGGGTTTCCGGGTTCGGAATGTAACCGGGCGTTTCCCTCACGCTATGACCACCGAAACACTATGAAACTGTCAACCGCACCACACCGTGACCTTGGTGTGGGGTCGTTGTTTCAGAACAACACAG
>NZ_JBWXUE010000067.1:0-16252 GCF_057158765.1 Kitasatospora sp. NEAU-69 | reverse complement strand
CCCTGACGCAACGCCTGAGCCGCCAGATGCACCGCCACCAACGACGACGAACACGCCGTATCCAACGTCACCGCCGGCCCCTCAAGACCGAACGTATAAGCCACCCGCCCCGACAACACACTCGCGATCGTCCCCGTCAGCAAATGCCCCTCGAAACCCTCCGGAGCACTCCCCAACCGCGACCCGTAATCGTTGTACATCACACCCGCGTACACACCCGTCGAAGAACCCCGCAACGAGCCCGGATCAATACCCGCCCGCTCCAACGCCTCCCACGCCACCTCCAGCAACACCCGCTGCTGCGGATCCGTCGCCACCGCCTCACGCGGACTCAGACCAAAGAACTCCGCATCGAAATCCGCAGCCTCATAAAGAAACCCACCCCGACGCGTATACGACTTACCGATCTTCTCCGGATCCGGATCAAAGAGCCCCTCCACATCCCAACCACGATCACCCGGGAACTCACCAACAGCATCCCGGCCCTCCACCACCAGCCGCCACAAATCCTCCGGCGAAACCACCCCACCCGGATAACGACACCCCATACCCACCACCGCGATCGGCTCGTCGGTGGAGACAGCGGTGACCACCTGGGTGCGGGTGGACGCGGCCGACTGCGAGGTCTCGCCCACCAGGTACTCGGCCAGGACGGCCGGAGTCGGGTAGTCGAAGACCAGGGTGGCCGGCAGTCGCAGGCCGGTCAGTTCACCGAGCCGGTTGCGCAGTTCGACGGCGGTCAGGGAGTCGAAGCCGAGCTCCTTGAACGCGTGGTCGGGCGCGACCGCGTCGGTGCCGGTGTGGCCGAGCACGAGGGCGACCTCGGCCCGGACCAGGTCCAGCACGGTGCGGGAGCGGTCTTCGGCGGAGAGGCCGGCCAGCCTGTCGGCCAGCGCAGCCGATGCGTTGCCGGAGCGCGCGCCGGGGCGCCGGACGGCCTGGCGCACCAGACCGCGGAACAGCGTGGGGACGGACGGCATCCGGCGGACCGCGGCCAGGTCGAGCGCGACCGGGACCAGCAGCGGCTCGGCCGAGGCCAGCGCCGCGTCGAAGAGCGCCAGGCCTTCCTCGTTGCCGAGCGGGGCGATGCCCGACCGGCTGATGCGCTCGCGGTCGGCGGCGTCGAGCGAGCCGGCCATCCCGTCCTCCGCCCACAGGCCCCAGGCGAGGGAGGTCGCGGGCAGATTCTGGGCCCGACGGTGCTGCGCGAGCGCATCGAGGAAGGTGTTCGCCGCCGCGTAGTTCGCCTGACCGGCATTACCGACAAGGCCAGCGATCGACGAGAAGAGCACGAACGCGGAGAGCTTGTGATGCCAGCTCAGACGGTGCAGGTTCCACGCCGCATCCACCTTCGGACGCATCACCCGCTCCAGCTGACCCGCCGACAGCGACCCCAGCGTCGCATCCTCCAGCACACCCGCCGTGTGCACCACAGCCGTCAACGGACGCTCGACCACCACCTCGTCCAGCAGACCCGCCAACGCATCGAAATCCGACACGTCACACGCCGCCACCGAAGCCCGAGCACCCAACTCCGCCAGCTCCGCCACGAACTCCGCAGCCCCCGGCGTCTCCCCACCACGACGCGACACCAACACCAGATGCCGCACACCGTGATGCGAAACCAGCCGACGCGCCACCAGACGACCCAACGTCCCCAGAGCACCGGTCACCAGGACCGCACCCTCCGGATCCAGACCACCAACCGCACCCGCCACCACACCCGCCGCACGCACCAACCGCGGCACCAACAACCCACCACCACGCACCACAACCTCGGACTCACCCGAAGCCAACACCGCGGGCAGCAACGCCAGACCACCCTCATCCAGGTCGGCGAGCCGGAAGCGTCCGGGGTTCTCGGAGCGGGCCGACCTGACCAGGCCCCAGGCGGCAGCGTGGGCCAGGTTCCGGATCGGCTCACCCGCAGTGGCAGCCACCGCTCCCCGCGTGACCACGGTCAGCTCGCTGTCGGCGTACCGCTCGTCGGCGATCCAGTCCTGGAGCAGGGCGAGGACCGAGCCCGCCACCTGGTGGGCGTCCTGCGGCGTCGCGCCGTCGGGGTCCGGGAGCACGGCCACGACCTTCGCCGGCACCGGGTCCGCGAGCGAGGCCGGCAGATCGGCGCGGCCGTCGGGGCCGAAGGCGATCTCGACGACGCTCGGCAGCTCACCCTGTTCGGCGGCCACCGGCGTCCAGTCGATCCGGAACGGCACGGGCGCACCGGCGTTCGCCGCCTGGGCCTGCACGTCGAGCCGGGAGATCGTCGCGACCGGCGAGCCGGTCGCATCCGCGAGGTCGAGCGCCACGGAGTTCTCGCCCAGCCGCTTGACGCGCACCCGGAGCGCGGTCGCTCCGACCCGGTGCAGCGTGACGCCGCTGAACTCGAACGGCACGCGGAGCGGGCCCGTCTCCGCCTCCAGGAGAAGCGGGTGCAGGGCGGCGTCGAGGAGCGCGGGGTGCAGACCGAAGCGAGCGGCCTCACTGTGCAGCCGGTCGGGCAGCGCGACCTCGGCGAAGAGGTCGTCACCGGCGCGCCAGGCGGCGCGCAGGCCGTGGAAGGCCGGCCCGTAGCCGTAACCAAGGTCGTCGAGACGCGGGTAGAAGTCGTCCACGTCCACCGGGACGGCGTCCGCAGGGGGCCACTGCGTCAGTTCGGCGCCCGCGGCCGGCACCTCGGCGGCGATGCGGCCGGTCGCGTACCGGACCCACTCCTCCTCGCGCTCGGCGAAGACGGAGATGTCACGCCGGCCGTCCTCGTCATGCCGGCTGACGGTCAGCCGGATCGAGACGGGCGCGGTACCGGTCAGGGTCAACGGCGCCTGGAGCGTCAGCTCCTCGACCGTGCCACACCCCAACTGCTCGGCCGCATGACCCGCAAGCTCCAGGAACACCGTCCCCGGAACCAGCACCGTCCCACCGATCGCATGATCAGCCAGCCACGGATGCGACGACAACGACACCGACGCAGAGAACTGCACCGCATCACCATCAGGATCCGCAATCACCGCAGCCAACAACGGATGATCCACAGCCGTCAGCCCCAGACCCGCCGCATCACCCGAACGCGGCGCATCCAACCAGAAACGCTCACGCTGGAAGGCGTAGGTGGGCAGCTCCACCACACCGGCCCCCGGCAGGAACCGCTCCCACTCCACCCCGACACCATGTGCGTGCACCGCGCCCAGCGCCGTGAGGAGGGAGCGCTTCTCGGCACGGTCCTTGCGCAGCACCGGAACCACGACGACGCCCTCGGTGTCGGCCAGGCACTCACTCGTCAGACCCGCCAGCGTCCCATCCGGACCCAGCTCCACGAACGCCGTCACACCAAGACCAGCCAACGTCGCGACACCATCGGCGAAACGGACCGCCGAACGCGCCTGCGCAGCCCAGTACTCGGCCGTGAACTCCTCAACCAGCCCGCCCGTGACGTTCGAGACCACCGGAATCCGCGGAGCCGAATACGTCAGCGTCCGGGCGACCTCGGTGAACTCCGCCAGCATCCCGTCCAGATGCGCCGAGTGGAACGCATGACTCACCTTCAACCGAGTCGCCTTCACACCCTCGGCCCGAGCCAGCTCCAGCACCTCCAGCACCGCGACCTCGTCACCCGAAATCACCGTGCTCGCCGGGCTGTTGAACCCCGCCACCTCCACACCGGAGCGACCCTCAAGCCACCCGGCGACGCGCTCCCCACCCGCATTGAGGGCAACCATCGCCCCGCCCGCGGCAACCCCCTCCATCAACCGCGCCCGCACACACACCAGACGCGCCGCATCCCCAAGCGACAGCACACCCGCCACATGAGCCGCAGCCAACTCACCCACCGAATGACCCACCAGATAATCCGGGGTCACCCCGTAATGCTCCAGCAGACGGAACAGCGCCACCTCGACCGCGAACAACGCCGGCTGCGTGAACACCGTCCGCCCAAGCAGCTCCGCCTCACCCTCGATCACCGCAGCCAGCGAACGATCCAGATGCACATCCAGAGCCGCAACAACCCCATCGAACGCAGCCGCAAACACCGGCTCGCTCACATACAACTCACGACCCATACCCACACGCTGACTCCCCTGCCCCGAGAACAGGAACGCCACCGAACCACCAGGCACCACACGACCCGACACCACACCAGCCGCCGGCACACCACCCGCCAACGCCCGCACACCCGCAAGGAGCTCATCCCGAGACTCCCCCACCACCACCGCACGATGATCGAAACGAGCCCGCGACACCGCCAGCGAACGACCCACCGCCGCAACATCCAGCTCCGGCCGCTCCTCCAGGAACGACACCAACCGACCCGCCTGACCCGCCAGCGCACCCCCCGACCGACCCGACACCACCCACGGCACCGGACCAGACACCGACAGCTCCGCCACCGGCTCAGCAGGAAGGTCCTCGGCCGGGGCCGGGACGGCCTGCTCCACGATCACGTGGGCGTTGGTGCCGCTGACACCGAAGGACGAGACACCGGCCCGGCGCGGACGGTCCAGCTCCGGCCACTCCCGCGCCTGCGTCAGCAGCTCCACCGCGCCCACCGACCAGTCGACCTCGGGGGTCGGCTCGTCCACGTGCAGCGTCGCCGGAAGAACGCCGTTGCGCATCGCCATGACCATCTTGATCACGCCCGCGACACCCGCCGCGGCTTGCGTGTGACCGATGTTCGACTTCAGCGAACCGAGCCACACCGGGTTGTCGTCCTGGCGGGCCTGGCCGTAGGTGGCCAGCAGCGCCTGCGCCTCGATCGGGTCGCCCAGTCGCGTGCCCGTGCCGTGCGCCTCCACGACGTCCACCTCGGCGGCGGACAGCCGGGCGTTCGCCAGCGCGGCCCGGATGACCCGCTCCTGCGCAGGCCCGTTCGGGGCGGTGAGCTGGCTGCTCGCACCGTCCTGGTTCACGGCGGAACCACGGATCACCGCGAGCACCTGGTGCCCGTTGCGCTCCGCGTCCGACAGCCGCTCCAGCACCAGCAGGCCCGCGCCCTCGGCCCAGCCCGTACCGTCCGCCGAGGAGGAGAACGCCTTGCAGCGCCCGTCCGGCGACAGCCCGCGCTGCCGGCTGAACTCCACGAAGGTGCCGGGCGTGGCCATCACGGTCACGCCGCCGGCCAGGGCGAGGGTGCACTCCTCCTGGCGCAGGGCCTGCGCCGCGAGGTGCAGCGAGACCAGCGAGGACGAGCAGGCGGTGTCGACCGTGACCGCCGGGCCCTCCAGCCCGAAGGTGTAGGCCACCCGGCCCGAGGCGATGCTGCCGGTGCTGCCGGTCAGCAGGTAGCCCTCGAAACCCTCGGGGGCGTTGGGGATCCGGGAGCCGTAGTCGTCGTACATGACGCCGGCGAAGACGCCGGTGCGGCTGCCGCGCAGTGTGGCCGGGTCGATGCCCGCCTGCTCGAAGGCCTCCCACGCCGTCTCCAGCAGCAGCCGCTGCTGGGGGTCGATGGTCGTCGCCTCACGGGGGCTGATGCCGAAGAACTCGGCGTCGAACCGGTCCGCCTCGTACAGGAAACCGCCTTCGCGGGTGTACGAGGTCCCGAGGTGGTCGGGGTCGGGGTGGTAGAGGTTCTCCAGGTCCCAGCCGCGGCCCTGCGGGAAGGGGCCGACCGCGTCACGTTCGGCGCTCAGCAGCTCCCAGAGGTCCTCCGGGGAGCCGACCCCGCCCGGGAGCCGGCACGCCATGCCCACGATCGCGATCGGCTCGTGGGCGCGCTCCTCCAGGTCCTGGATGCGCTGGCGGCTCTCCCGCAGGTCGACCGTTGCCCGCTTGAGGTAGTCGCGAAGTTTCTGCTCGTTGTCCATGTCTACCTGCCGAGTTCGTTGTCGAGAGCTGCGAAGAGTTCGTCGTCGGTTGCCAGGCCGAGGTCGGCTTCGGCGGGAGCGCCGTCCACCGTCCGAAGCAGGCCGCGCAGTCGCGCGGCAGTCGTTCCTGCCGGGCCGTCGCCGTCCGACCGGCCGGCGGCCGCGAGAGCGGCCTCAAGGGCGTCCAGGGCGGCCTGGACCGGGTCTGCCATCTCGCCGACCAGCTCGCCCCGCAGGTGTTCGGCGACGGCTTGCGTGGTCGGGTGGTCGAAGACGAGCGTGCTGCGCAACCGCAGCCCGGCGGCGGTGTTCAGCCTGTTGCGGAGTTCGACGGCGGTGAGCGAGTCGAAGCCCAGGTCCAGCAGTCCGCGCTGGACGTCGATCGTGCGCGGCGCCGGGTGGGCCAGCACGATGCCGACCTGCTCCCTGACGAAGTCGAGCAGCAGCTGCTGCTGCTCCGCTTCGTCCAGGCCCGCGAGCCGCTGCGCCAGCGGTATCTCCGCCGGAGCCGAGGTGCGCCGGCCGGCCCGGCGCTCGGTGCGCACCAGACCCCGGTAGAGCTCGGGCAGTGCGTCCCCGAGGGTGCGCAGGGCCGCGAGGTCGAGTGCCACGGGCGCGAGCACCGGTGCGGTCCCCGCCCCGCCGTCGGCCAGGGCCGCGTCGAGGGCCGCGAGTGCCTGCTCGGCCGGCATCGGGAGGATCCCGTTGCGGGCGAGCCTGGCCCGGTCGGCACGGTCGAGGTCGTTCGCCATGCCGTCCTGCCACATGCCCCAGGCGAGGGACACGGCGGGCAGGCCGCCGGCGCGCCGGTGTTCGGCGAGCGCGTCCAGGAAGGTGTTGCCGGCGGCGTAGTTGGCCTGCCCGGCGTTGCCCACCAGGCCGGCGACGGAGGAGAAGAGGACGAAGTCCGTCAGCTCCGTTCCGGCGGTCAGCTCGTGCAGGTTCCAGGCGGCCTCGACCTTCGGCCGCAGGACCCGGGAGAGGCTCTCCGGGCTCATGGCCTCCAGCGTGGCGTCCTCGACGACGCCGGCCGCGTGCACGATGGCGGTGAGCGGGTGCTCCTGCGGGATCGTGGCGAGCAGCCCGGCCAGCGCGTCGCGGTCGGCCGCGTCGCATGCCGCGACCCGTACGTCCGCGCCGAGCGCCGTCAGTTCGGCGACCAGGTCCTGCCCGCCGCCGCGCCGGCTGGTCAGCAGCAGCCGGCGCGCACCGCGGGCGGTGACCAGGTGCCGAGCGACCTGGGCGCCGAGCGCGCCCGTGCCACCGGTGATCAGCACCGTGCGCTCGGGGTCGAACGCGCCGTCGGCGTCCGGGGTCCGGGCCGGCTGCGCGACCTTCGCCAGCCGGGTCACGTAGACCTGGCCCTCGTGCAGTTCGAGCTGCGGCCTGGGGTCGGCCAGGGCTGCGGCCAGCAGCTCGCGGCCGGCCGGCAGGCCGTCCGTGATCACGTGCTGGAAGCGCCCCGGGTGCTCCGACTCGGCGGTCCGGATCAGCCCGGACAGCGCGCTGTGCGCCAGTTCCCCGGTGCTGACCACGGCGAGCCGCGCGCCTGCCAGGGCGTCGGTGGCGAGCCACTCCCGCAGCACCGCCAGCACCTCCTCGGTGACCTGGCCGGCCTCCGGTGTGGTGGCCGGGCGGACCGGAAGGACGACCACCTCGGGTGCAGCCGCACCGGCCGCCGTCGAGGCGGCGAGTCCGGCGAGGTCGGCGTGCTGCTCCGCGACCAGCCCGAGGTCGGTCGAGCCGAGGACCGCGATGATCGCGTCGCCACCGGCCGGGAGGTCCACCCTGGCCCGCTCCACCGCGTACAGGTGCTGCTCGTGGGGGCGGGTCAGCGCGGTCCCCGCGGGCAGCGCCCGCAGGGCGAGCGATGCGACGGTGGCGACCGGCGCGCCGGTGTCGTCGGCGATGGCGACCGCGACGGTTCCGTCCGGGCCGGCCGACAGCTTCACCCGCAGGGTGCCGGACCGGAGCCCGGTCAGCCGGACGCCGCCGAAGGAGAAGGGCAGCCGGAGTTCGGCCGACTCCTCCAGGAGCAGCGCGTGCAGCGAGGCGTCGAACAGGGCCGGGTGCAGGGCGAATCCGTCGGGCTCGACGGGCAGCCGTACCTCGGCGTAGCGGTCCTCGCCCGACCGCCATGCCGCCTGCAGGCCCTGGAACGCGGGGCCGTAGCCGTAGCCCTGGTCGGCGAGGCGGTCGTACAGGTCCTCCACCGGCTGCGGTACGGCGCCGGCCGGCGGCCAGGACGCGAGGTCGGGCTCGGGGCTGACGGGACCGGCCGGCACGACGGTTCCGGTGGCGTGCCGGGCCCAGACGTCGCCGTCCCGGTCCCCGCGCGAGTGGACGGCGACGGGCCTGCGGCCGTCCCCGTCGGGGTCGCCGACGGTGATCTGGAGCTGGAGCGCACCCTCGCCCGGAAGGACCAGGGGTTCCTGGAGGGTGAGCTCCTCCAGCTGCTCGCAGCCGAGTGCGGCGCCCGCGTGCAGGGCGAGCTCCACCAGGGCCGTGCCCGGGACCAGCAGGGTGCCCGCGACGGCGTGGTCGGCGAACCACGGGTGGCTGCCGGCCGAGATCCGGCCGGTGAACAGGACGCCGTCGGAGTCGGCGAGCGGAACCGCGGCCCCGAGCAGCGGGTGCTGCGCGGAGTCCAGTCCGGCCGAGGTGACGTCGCCGCCGCCGGGCCGCTCCGTGAGCCAGTAGCGCTGCCGCTGGAACGGGTAGGTCGGCAGCTCCGCGACCGGTCCGGCGTTCTCGCCGAACAGTGCGCGCCAGTCCACCGGAACGCCCCGCACGTGCGCCTGGGCCAGGGCGGTGACGGCGGTGTGCGGCTCGTCGCGCCCGCCGCGCAGCACCGGGACCAGCAGCGAGCCCGCGTCGAGGAAGTCCTGACCCATCGCGCTGAGCACGCCGTCCGGGCCGAGCTCCAGGAAGGTCCGGACGCCTTCGGCCTCCAGGGCGCGTGCCGCGTCCAGGAAGCGCACCGGCCGGCGGACGTGCCGGACCCAGTACTCGGGCGTGGTCAGGTCCTCGGCGCCGACCAGCTGCCCGGTCAGGGTGGAGACGATCGGGATGGCCGGCGGGGCGAACGTGAGCCCCTTGGCGACCGTCTGGAACTCGTCCAGCATCGCGTCCATGTGCGGGGAGTGGAAGGCGTGGCTGACGCGCAGCCGCTTGGTCTTCCGTCCCTGGGCCGCGAGTTCGGCCGCGACGGCCTCGACGGCCTGCGCGTCGCCCGAGAGCACCACGGAGGTGGGGCCGTTGACGGCGGCGATGCCCAGCAGGTGCTCCCGTCCGGCGAGCAGCGGCAGCACCTCCTGCTCCTCGGCCTGTACGGCGTACATCGCGCCGCCGCCGGGCAGGGCCTGCATCAGCCGGCCGCGGGCCGCCACCAGCTGCGCCGCGTCCGCCAGCGAGAGCACGCCGACGACGTGCGCGGCGGCCAGTTCACCGATGGAGTGGCCGGCGACGAAGTCCGGCCGTACGCCCCAGCTTTCGAGCAGCCGGTAGAGCGCGACCTCGGTGGCGAACAGCGCGGCCTGGGTGAAGCCGGTCTGGTCCAGCGGCGCGGGGTCCGCACCGAAGAGGACGTCGAGCAGCGGCGTCTCCAGCCACTGGTCCAGCTCCTCGCAGACGGCGTCCAGGGCCTCGGCGTAGGCGGGGTAGGCGCGGTACAGCTCGCGGCCCATGCCGAGGCGCTGGCTGCCCTGACCGGTGAAGAGGAAGGCCGTACGGCCGTCCACGGGTGTGCCCCGCACGGTCAGCGCCGCGAGTGCGTCGACCGCTTCGGCGGTGGTGGCGGCCACCGCCACGGCGCGGTGCGACAGTCCGGCGCGCCCGACGGCCAGGGTCCGGCCCGCGGCCGCCAGCTCCTGCCGGCCCAGGCCGGTGAGGGCCGCGCCCACCTGGTCGGCCTGCGCCAGCAGGGCCGCATCGTTGTGCGCGGACAGCACCAGCGGCACCACCGGCATCGGCTCGGCCGGGGGAAGCGCGCCCTCGGCCGGCGGCTGCTCCACGATGACGTGGGCGTTGGTGCCGCTGATACCGAAGGAGGAGACGCCTGCCCGGCGCAGCCGCTCGGACTCGGGCCACGGCACCGCCTCGGTGAGCAGTTCCACCTGACCGGCGGACCAGTCCACGTGCGGGCTGGGCTCGTCGATGTGGAGGCTCTTGGGGAGCACCCCGTGCTGCATCGCCATGACCATCTTGATCACGCCGGCCACACCGGCGGCGGCCTGGGCGTGTCCGATGTTGGACTTCAGCGAGCCCATCAGCAGGGGCGACCGGCGCTGCTGCCCGTAGGTGGCGAGCACCGCCCGGGCCTCGATCGGGTCGCCCAGCGTGGTGCCGGTGCCGTGGGCCTCCAGCGCGTCCACGTCCGCGGTGGTCAGGCCCGCGTTGCTCAGGGCCTGACGGATCACCCGCTCCTGGGCGGGGCCGCTGGGAGCGGTGAGGCCGTTGCTCGCACCGTCCTGGTTGACCGCGGTTCCGCGGATCACACCGAGGATCCGGCGGCCGTTGCGCTGTGCGTCGGAGAGCCGCTCCAGCAGGAGGATGCCGGCGCCCTCGGCCCAGGCCGCCCCGTCCGCCTGCGCGGAGAAGGACTTGCACCGGCCGTCCGGCGCCAGTCCGCGCTGGCGGCTGAACTCGACGAACAGGGTCGGCGCGGCCAGTACGGTCACACCGCCGGCCAGGGCCAGCCCGCACTCGCCGTTCCGCAGCGCCTGCGCGGCGAGGTGGATCGAGACGAGCGAGGAGGAGCAGGCGGTGTCCACGGTGATCGCCGGTCCCTGCAGGCCGAAGGTGTAGGCGACCCGGCCGGAGGCGACACTGACCGTGCTGCCGACCGACAGGTAGCCCTCCAGGGCCTCGGGGGCGTCCTTGAGGCGCGCCGCGTAGTCGTTCGCCATGACACCGGCGAACACACCGGTCTGGCTGCCCTTGAGCGAGGTCGGGTCGATGCCCGCGCGCTCGAAGGCCTCCCAGCAGGTCTCCAGCAGCAGGCGCTGCTGCGGGTCGATGGCGGTGGCCTCGCGGGCGCTCACCCCGAACAGCTCGGGGTCGAACTGCGGTGCCTCGTAGAGGAATCCGCCGTGCCGGGTGTACGAGGTGCCCACGTGGTCGGGGTCCGTGTCGTACAGGCCGTCCAGGTCCCAGCCGCGGTCGTTCGGGAACGGGCCGATGGCGTCCCGCTCGTCGGACAGCAGCGCCCACAGCTCCTCCGGGGAGCCGACCCCGCCGGGGTAGCGGCAGGCCATCGCGACGATCGCGATCGGCTCGTCCGAAGCGCCGGTGACCGGTTCGGCCACGGCCACCGCGGCCACGGCGGCCACCGAGCCGAGCAGCTCGCTCCGCAGGAAGCCGGCCAGCTCGACCGTGCTCGGGTAGTCGAACACCAGCGTCGCGGGCAGCTTCAGACCTGCGGCCGCGTTCAGCCGGTTGCGCAGTTCCACCGCCTTGAGCGAGTCGAAGCCCAGCTCGTTGAAGGCCCGGTCGGGCGCGACCTGGTCGCCGTCGGTGTGCCCCAGCACGGAGGCCACCACGCCACGGACCAGGTCCAGCAGCGCGCGCTCCTGATCCTGGGGGGCCAGGGCCGCCAGCCGCTCCTGGAGCGAGTTGCCGCCCGCCTGCTCGCCGGCGGCGGCGCGCCGCGCCGGGCGCACCAGTGCGTGGAAGAGCGCGGGCAACGTGCCCTCCTCGCTCTGTGCCCGCAGTCCGGTGTAGTCCAGCAGCGCCGGAACGAGCACCGGCCGGCCGGTCGCGAGGGCCGCGTCGAACAGCGCCAGCCCCTGCTCGCTGCCGATCGGGGCGATGCCGCCCCGGGACAGGCGGGCGAGGTCGGCGTCGGTCAGGTGACCGGTCATCCCGCTGCCCTCGGCCCACAGGCCCCAGGCGAGGGAGGTACCCGGCAGGCCCAGGGCCTGGCGGTGCAGCGCGAGCGCGTCCAGGTAGGTGTTGGCCGCCGCGTAGTTGGCCTGTCCCGCGGTGCCGACCGTGCCGGCCAGCGAGGAGAAGAGAACGAACGCGTCGAGCTCCAGGCCCGCCGTCAGCTCGTGCAGGTGGCGGGCGGCATCGACCTTGGGACGCAGGACGGTGTCGAGCTGCTCGGCCGTGAGGGCCTGCAGCGTGGCGTCGTCGAGCACCCCGGCGGCGTGGACGACCGCGCTGAGCGGGTGCTCCGCGGGGATCGCCGCCAGCATCGCGGCCACCGCCGCGCGGTCGGCCGTGTCACAGGCGGCCACGGACACGCCGGCTCCGTGGGCGATGAGTTCGGCCTCCAGCTCCAGCATGCCCGCGGCGTCCCAGCCGCGCCGGCTCGCCAGCAGCACGTGCCGCACGCCGTGTTCGGCGACGAGGTGGCGGGCGAAGAGCCGGCCCAGGGTGCCGGTGGCGCCCGTGATGAGCACGGTGCCCTCGGGGTTCAGGGCGGGCACGGTGTCGCCCGTCGTGGGCGACTGGACCAGCCGCGGTACGAGCAGTGCCCCGTCCCGCAGGCTCACCTGCGCCTCCGGTACGGCCAGCGCACGGCCGAGCTCGGCCTCGGAGACGTCCCAGTCGGTCAGGTCCAGCAGGCCGAACCGGTCGGGGTTCTCGGCCATCGCGGTGCGCACCAGCCCCCAGACGGGAGCCGAGCCGAGGCCCTCAGCCGTGCGGGCGGTGGTCGCGTCACGGGTCACGAAGACCAGGCGCGAGTCGGCGAACCGTTCCTCGGCGAGCCACTCCTGGGCCAGCCGCAGGGCACGGTGCGCCACGGCGACGGGGCCGTCCGCACCGGGGAACGGGACCACCACGAGCGGCGGGGTTCCGACGATCCCGGCGAGATCCGAGTAGCTCCCCAGCGGGGCGGGCAGACCGTGGCCGGGCTCGTCCAGGACGGCCCAGCCGGCGGCCGGGGCGGCCTCCGGGGCGGCCGTCCACTCCACCTGGAGCAACGGCTGACGGGGGGTGCCCGAGCCGGCCAGCTGCGCGGGGTCTACAGCCCGCAGGCCGAGCGTCGCCACCGAGGCGATCGGTGCACCGCTCGCGTCGGCGAGGGACAGGGCGACGCCCGAGCCTTCCGGGGTGATCCGCACCCGCAGCACGCCGGCCTTCACCGCGTGCAGCCGGACGCCGGTCCAGGCGAAGGGCAGCACCAGACGGCCGTCCGCCGCGAGCGCCAGCGGGTGCAGGGCGGCGTCGAGCAGGGCCGGGTGGATCCCGAACTCGCCCAGGGGGACGTCCTTCGGGAGCGCGACCTCGGCGAACGTCTCCTGTCCCGCGCGCCACAGCGCCCGCAGGCCCTGGAACGCGGGGCCGTACTGGAAGCCGCGCTCGGCGAGCGTGTCGTACGCCGCCGTGAGATCGACCGGCTCGGCGCCGGCCGGGGGCCAGGCGGTGTCGGTCGGTCCGCCCGCGGGCCCTTCCGCGTGGCCCAGGACGCCGGTGGCGTGCAGGGTCCACGGGTGGACCGGGGCGTCGTCGGACTCGGGCTCCGGGCGTGAGTGGACCGACAGGGCGCGCCGGCCTTCCTTGTCGGGAGCGTCGACCACGACCTGGAGCTGCACTCCGCCGCGGCCGGCCAGCACCAGCGGTGCCTGCAGGGTCAGCTCGTCGAGCTGGTCGAGGCCCGTGTGGTCACCCGCCCGGATGGCGAGGTCCACGAAGGCCGTACCGGGGAGCAGCACGGTGCCGGCCACGGCGTGGTCGGCCAGCCAGGGCTGCGCGTTCAGCGCGATCCTGCTGCTCAGGACCAGCTTGTCCGCGTCGGCCATCCAGAGCGCGGCGCCGATCAGCGGGTGCCGCTCGGCGGCCATGCCGAGCCCGCCCGCGTCACCGGCGAGCGCCGGGCCCTCCAGCCAGTGCCGCTGGCGCTGGAACGGGTAGGTCGGCAGGTCAACGACCGCACCGGGCCCGCCGATCACGGCAGCCCAGTCGACCGGGACGCCCGAGACGTGGGCCTGCGCCGCGGAGGCGAGGAAGTCGTCGAGTCCGCCCTCGCCACGGTGGAGCGAGGGTACGGTGACGGCGCTGTCGTACGACGTGTCGTCGATCGTCTCCTGGAGCGCGACGGTCAGCACCGGGTGAGCACTCGCCTCGATGAAGACGCGGTGGCCCTGGTCGAGCAGGGTCCGGACGGCCTCCTCCAGCTGGACGGTCTGGCGCAGGTTGCGGAACCAGTACGCCCCGTCGAGCTCGGTGCCGGCCAGCAACTGCCCGGTGACGGTGGAGAGGAAGGGCACCTCGACGGCGCGCGGGGTGACCGAGGACAGGGCGTCCAGCAGCTCGTCCCGCAGGCTTTCGACGTGGGCGGAGTGGGAGGCGTAGTCGACCGGGATCCGCTTGGCGCGCATCTTGTTGGCCTTGCAGTGGGCGACCAGCTCCTCGAGAGCGGCCACCTCGCCGGCGACCACCACGGAACGCGGGCCGTTGTGTGCGGCGATGTCGATCGCGCCGTCCCAACGAGCGATCAGCTCACGCACCTGGTCGGCCGGCAACGCGACCGAGACCATGCCACCAGTACCCGCCAACCGCACGATCGCCCGACTGCGCAGAGCCACCACCTTCGCCGCGTCATCGAGCGACAACGCACCCGACACCGCCGCCGCCGCGATCTCACCCTGCGAATGACCCACCACCGCCGCCGGCTCCACACCCACCGACCGCCACAACGCCGCCAGCGACACCATCACCGCCCACAACGCCGGCTGCACCACATCCACCCGATCGAAGCCGGGGGCGCCCTCCGCGCCGCGCAGCACATCCAGCAGCGACCAGTCCGTGAACGGCGCCAGCGCCCGCTCGCACTCCACCAACCGCTGCGCGAACACCGGTGCGGACTCCAGGAGTTCCAGCGCCATGCCCTGCCACTGCGAACCCTGACCCGGGAACACGAACACCGTCCGCCCCGAGCCCGCGGCCACACCCTGCACCAGATTCGCCGCCGAACCACCCGAGGCCAACGCCTCCAAGCCCGCCAGCAGCTCATCGCGGCCGGCGCCGGAGACCGCCGCCCGCACCGGCAGATGCGCAACCCGCGCCGCCAGAGCCGACGCCACCGAAGCCGGCTCCACCACACCCGACACCAGCAGCTCACGCACCTGCCCCGCACGCGCCGCCAGAGCCGCCTCACTCTTCGCCGACAGCACCAGCGGAAGCCCCACCGGCCCAGCGACGACCTCGACCGGCTCCGGACCCTGCTCCAGCACCACGTGCGCATTCGTGCCGCTGATACCGAAGGAGGAGACCGCCGCGCGACGCGGACGCGACACCTGCGGCCACGCCCGTGCCTGCGTCAGCAGCTCCACAGCGCCAGCCGACCAATCCACATGCGGAGTCGGCTCATCCACGTGCAGCGTCGCCGGAAGCTCACCATGACGCATCGCCATCAGCATCTTGATGATCCCCGCCACACCCGCCGCGGCCTGCGTGTGACCGATGTTCGACTTGATCGAACCCAGCCACAGGGGATTGTCGTCCTCACGATCCTGGCCATAGGTCGCCAGCAGCGCCTGGGCCTCGATCGGGTCACCCAGCCGCGTTCCGGTGCCGTGCGCCTCCACCACGTCCACCTCGGACGCCGACAACCGCGCATTCGCCAGCGCCTGCCGGATCACCCGCTGCTGCGAGGGCCCGTTCGGCGCCGTCAGACCATTACTCGCACCATCCTGATTCACCGCCGAACCACGAATCACACCAAGAACGTTGTGCCCGTTGCGCTCCGCGTCCGACAGACGCTCCAGCACCAGAACACCCGCACCCTCACCCCAACCCGTCCCATCCGCCGACGACGAGAACGCCTTGCAACGCCCATCCGCCGACAGACCACGCTGACGCGAGAACTCCACAAACGTATTCGGCGTCGACATCACCGTCACACCACCGGCCAACGCCATCGAACACTCACCCTGACGCAACGCCTGAGCCGCCAGATGCACCGCCACCAACGACGACGAACACGCCGTATCCAACGTCACCGCCGGCCCCTCAAGACCGAACGTGTAAGCCACCCGACCCGACAACACACTCGCGATCGTCCCCGTCAGCAAATGCCCCTCGAAACCCTCCGGAGCACTCCCCAACCGCGACCCGTAATCGTTGTACATCACACCCGCATACACACCCGTCGAAGAACCCCGCAACGAGCCCGGATCAATACCCGCCCGCTCCAACGCCTCCCACGCCACCTCCAGCAACACACGCTGCTGCGGATCCGTCGCCACCGCCTCACGCGGACTCAGACCAAAGAACTCCGCATCGAAATCCGCAGCCTCATAAAGAAACCCACCCCGACGCGTATACGACTTACCGATCTTCTCCGGATCCGGATCGAAAAGCCCCTCCACATCCCAACCACGATCACCCGGGAACTCACCAACAGCATCCCGGCCCTCCACCACCAGCCGCCACAAATCCTCCGGCGAAACCACCCCACCCGGATAACGACACCCCATACCCACCACCGCGATCGGCTCGTC
>NZ_JBWXUE010000066.1:0-17676 GCF_057158765.1 Kitasatospora sp. NEAU-69 | reverse complement strand
GCCGGGCACAGGCCCTCGTACTGGACGTACTTGGGCCTGTGCCCGGCGCGGCGAGAGTGCGTGCATGGCGTCGCCGAGCAGAAGGGGGTCTGACGACAGGCCCCGGGCCCTTGTCGGACGGCTCGAGGGGCTCAGCGCGTGGTCGCGTCCGCCCAGTGCTTGAGGGTGCTCTGCGCCGCGCCGGAGTCGATCGCGGCGGCGGTGCGGACCATCGCGGCGGCCAGCTGCTCGGTCAGCGGCGCGTCGGTGAGCTCCAGCGCGACCAGCGCGGCGGCCGAGTTGAGCAGCACCGCGTCGCGCACCGGACCGCGCTCGCCGGCCAGCACCCGGCGGGCCACGTCCGCGTTGTAGCCGGCGTCCGCGCCGCGCAGCCGTTCGATCCCGACCAGCTCGATGCCGAGCTCACGCGGGTCCAGCACGGTCTCGGTGACCTGGCCGGCCCGCACGATCCAGACCTGCGAGGTCGAGCAGACGGTCAGCTCGTCCAGGCCGTCGTCACCGCGGAAGACCAGCGCGCTCGCGCCGCGCCGGGCCAGCACGCCGGCGATCAGCCCGGCCAGCCGGGTGTCGAAGCAGCCGACCGCGTGCGCGGTGACACGGGCCGGGTTGGTCAGCGGGCCCAGGATGTTGAACGCGGTCGGCACCCCGAGCTCGCGCCGGGCCGGCGCGGCGTGCCGCATCGCGGGGTGGAACCGCGCGGCGAAGCAGAAGGTCAGGCCGACCTCCTCGGCGATCTCGGCGACCCGCTCGGGCGCCAGGTCCAGCCGGATCCCGAGCCGCTCCAGCACGTCCGAGGAGCCGCTGGCCGAGGAGGCGGCGCGGTTGCCGTGCTTGACCACCTTGGCGCCGGCCGCCGCCGCGACGATGGCCGACATGGTGGAGATGTTGACGGTCTTCGCCCGGTCGCCACCGGTGCCGACGATGTCCACCGCCGGGCCCGGGATGTGCAGCGGCTCGGCGTGCGCGTACATCGCCTCGACCAGTCCCGAGATCTCCGCGACGGTCTCGCCCTTGGCCCGCAGCGCGACCATGAAGCCCGCCACCTGGGCGGCGCTGGCCTCGCCGCTCATGATCTGGTCCATCGCCCAGGCGGTGTCCGCCTGGGCGAGGTCGCAGCCGTCCAGCAGCGTGCCGAGCAGATCCGGCCAGGTGCGGACCACCTGCGCGGGGTCCTGACCGCCGTTCGCAGGGTTCACATTCACCATGGCCGACTCCAGCTCGCATCCGGTGCACGTATAGGGGATGCGGCCAGCCTAGCCATCGGTGCCGGGCCGTCGTCCGATCCGCGGCGGCCCTTCTCTCCTGCTGAGACGTCCCGGGCCGGGCGGCCCGCCCGGGCCGTCCGATCGGCGGGACGGTCAGCGCGACAGGCTGCGCGAGCCGAGCCGGCCGCGCAGCAGCGTCGCGGCCGCCTCGGCCAGCGCGACCGGGTCCACCGGGTGCGAGATCGCCGCGTCGGCCCGGCTCCAGGCGGCCAGCCAGCTGTCCTGCGGGCGGCCGATCAGCACCAGCACCGGCGGGCAGCCGTAGATCTCGTCCTTCACCTGGCGGCCCAGACCCAGGCCGCCGGCCGGCACCGCCTCGCCGTCGAAGACGCAGAGGTCCACGCCGCCCTTCTCCAGTGCGCGGAGCACCGCGGGGGTGGTCGCGCACTCCAGGTAGGTCAGCTCCGGCAGGTCGGCGGCGGGCCGGCGGCCGAGCGCCTCGGTGACCTGCGCGCGGGTGTTGCGATCGTCGCTGTAGACGAGAACGGTGAGAGTCTCGTCGCTCGTGTGCGTCATCGGCCCTGCTCCCATGTGATCCAGACCACGTCCAGTCACCACCGGATGCTACTCCCGATCACCCGTCCCGGTGAGCGCCTCGCGCGATCTCGTCGGTACCGGGGGGCACCCGCCGCACCGGGCCGGGCGCGGACCACGGCAGGAGCGCCGCCGGAGCGCCGAAAGACCACTGCCGGAAGGCTGCCGGAGCACCGCCGGAGGGGTCCTACACCGGGCCGGAGCCGCCACCGGCGGACCTTCACCCACTCGGCCGACTTGACGTCACCCCCGTGTACACACTCCACCCGTACGGCCCAGGCCGGTACCCCCGGTACGCCCCCGCGGGCGTCAGGACACGAGCGGCAGACGGGTGGTCGGGGCCGATGCGCCGTCATAATCCTCCCGGCGTCCTCCCGGCCGTCCACGAATCGCCGCTGCTCGGCGCGGTACCGGCGACGCGCCGGGGGTCCGGCGCGGCCATCCGGGCATACCGCACGCACCGGACACTCCGAGGGAGACCCCCCGACGTGAAGACGGAATAAGGGACCGACATAATGTCGGTCGTGGCGACAGCAACAGCAACAGAAACCGGGCACGCTCATGGATCGGTCAACCGACCGAACATGACCAGCGTCGGAACCATCGTCTGGCTGAGTTCCGAGCTGATGTTCTTCGCGGCCCTCTTCGCGATGTACTTCACGGCACGATCCGTGAAGGGACCAGACTTCTGGGCCGAGAAGGCGCATGCCCTCAACGTCCCCTTCTCCTCCGTGAACACCACGATCCTGGTGCTCTCCTCGCTCACCTGCCAGCTCGGCGTCTTCGCCGCCGAGCGCGGTGACGTCAAGAAGCTCCGGTCGTGGTTCGCGGTCACCTTCGTGATGGGCGCGACCTTCATCGGCGGTCAGATCTACGAGTACACCTCGCTGGTGAAGAAGGACCACCTCTCGTTGTCCTCCGACCCGTACGGCTCGGTGTTCTACCTGACCACCGGCTTCCACGGGCTCCACGTGACGGGCGGTCTGATCGCCTTTCTGCTGGTGCTGGGGCGGACCTACGCGGCCAAGCGGTTCACGCATGAGCAGGCCACCGCGGCGATCGTCGTGTCGTACTACTGGCACTTCGTCGACGTGGTCTGGATCGGCCTGTTCGCGACCATCTACCTGATCAAGTAACCGATCAGGTCGCTGGCCGCCGGCCGGACCCGCTGCCCCCAAAGGCTCCGGGTCCTTTGCCCGTGCCCATGCCCCTGCCGGTGTTGACACCGACACCGGGCCAACCAGACCAGCCGACCAGATCCTGACACCGGGGTTAATCCGTGAAAAAGCTCTCCGCACGACGGCGCCACCCACTGGCGGCGCTGGTCGTCCTACTCTTCGCCCTCGCGGCCACCGGGGGGCTGTACGAAGAATTCGCGCCCGCCCAGACGGCGAAGGCCGACAGCTCGGCGCAGTCGCTCGCGATCGATGAGGGCAAGCGGCTCTTCGCCGTGGGCTGTTCCTCCTGCCACGGCCTCAACGGCGAGGGCGGCAGCATGGGCCCGAGCCTGGTGGGCGTGGGTTCCGCCGCGGTCGACTTCCAGGTCGGCACGGGCCGGATGCCCGCCCAGCAGCCGGGCGCACAGGTCCCGAAGAAGAAGAACATCTACAGCCAGGCCGAGATCGACCAGCTGGCCGCCTTCGTCGCCTCGCTGGGCCCCGGCCCGGTGACGCCGACCGCCGAGCAGTACACCAGCACGGAGACCGACGCCATCTCCAAGGGTGGCGAGCTGTTCCGTACCAACTGCTCGCAGTGCCACAACTTCGCCGGTGCGGGTGGCGCCCTGACCCAGGGCAAGTTCGCTCCGTCGCTGGAGAACGTCGACCCGAAGCACATCTACGAGGCCATGCAGACCGGCCCGCAGAACATGCCTTCGTTCCCCGACACCACCATGCCGGAGCAGCAGAAGCAGGAGATCGTGGCGTTCGTCCGCTACCAGGCGAACGAGGCTCCGAACCCCGGCGGTCTCTCGCTGGGCAGCCTCGGTCCGGTGACCGAGGGTCTGTTCGGCTGGATCTTCGGTCTCGGTGTCCTGATCGCCATCGCGATCTGGGTCGCCGCTCACACCACCAAGGCCAAGAAGTCATGAGCCACGACATGTCAGACGACAAGCTGCCGACGGCACACGATGCCGCCGAAGGGCACGGCGATCTCGCCGGCGCCGACAACCCGTTCGCGGACCCGGGCATGCCCGCCCACCTGCCGCGTCGGACCGACATCGACGAGAAGGCCGCCAACCGGGCCGAACGTCAGGTGTCGCTGCTCTTCGTGATCTCGATGGTCGCCACGGTCGGCTTCATCGCCTCGTACGTGAGCATCGACCCGAACAAGATCATCTACATCTTCCCGCTGGGCCACGTCAGCGCGATGAACTTCGCGCTCGGCATGACCCTCGCGGTGGCGCTCTTCTGCATCGGCGCGGGCGCGGTCCACTGGGCCCGCACCCTGATGTCGGACGTCGAGCAGGCGGCCGAGCGGCACCCGATCGAGGCCGACGACGAGACCCGTGCCAACGTCATCCAGCAGTTCAAGGACGGCGCCAACGAGTCCGCCTTCGGTCGCCGCAAGCTGATCCGCAACACGCTGATCGGCTCGATGGCCCTGGTCCCGCTCTCCGGCGTGATGCTGCTGCGCGACCTCGGCCCGCTGCCCGAGAAGAAGCTCGACGAGACGGCTTGGAACGAGGCCACCACGGCCGCGCCGATCCGCCTGGTCAACATGAACACCAACCAGCCGATGCTGGCCTCGGACATCGTGACCGGCTCGCTGACCTTCGCGAAGCCCGGCCCCTCGGCGCTGCGCCCCGCCGGTCTCCAGGAGACCGACGAGGACTTCCAGGAGGCCATCGCCAAGGACGCGCTGATGCTGATCCGCATCCAGCCGGAGGACATCAAGGACGCCAACTCGGCGAACCTCGGTTTCCAGGGCGTGCTCGCGTACTCCAAGATCTGCACCCACGTCGGTTGCCCGATCTCGCTGTACGAGCAGCAGACCCACCACGCGCTCTGCCCCTGCCACCAGTCGACCTTCGACCTGTCGGACGGCGCCCGCGTGATCTTCGGCCCGGCCGGGCACCCCCTGCCGCAGCTGAAGATCACCACTGATGCCTCGGGCTACCTGGTAGCCACCGGGGGCTTCAGCCACCCCGTCGGCCCGAGCTTCTGGGAGCGCAGCGAATGAGTTCCGCGTCAACCAGCGCAAAGCAGGCCGCTCCGGCCAGCACCCGCGCCAAGCCCGCGAACAAGGCGGAAGCCGCCGCGGACTACCTGGACGGCCGGCTGGGGATCTACTCCCTGGCCAAGGCCAACCTGCGCAAGATCTTCCCGGACCACTGGTCCTTCATGCTCGGTGAGATCTGCCTCTACAGCTTCATCATCATCATCCTGACCGGTGTCTACCTCACCCTGTTCTTCAAGCCGAGCATGGGCGAGGTCATCTACAACGGCTCGTACGCGCCGTTGAACGGCATCCGGGTCTCCGAGGCCTACGCCTCGACGCTGAACATCAGCTTCGAGGTCCGCGGTGGTCTGCTGATCCGGCAGATCCACCACTGGGCTGCCATCGTCTTCGTCGCCGCGATGTTCGTGCACATGATGCGCGTCTTCTTCACCGGCGCGTTCCGCAAGCCCCGCGAGATCAACTGGATCTTCGGCTTCCTGCTGCTCTTCCTGGGCTTCTTCGACGGCTTCCTCGGCTACTCGCTCCCGGACGACCTGCTCTCCGGTACCGGTATCCGGTTCATGGAAGGCGCGATCCTGGCCGTCCCGCTGGTGGGTACCTACATCTCGTTCTTCCTGTTCGGCGGGGAGTTCCCGGGTACCGACATCGTGCCGCGGTTCTTCACGATCCACGTGCTGCTGATCCCGGGCATCATGCTCGGCCTGCTGGTGGCGCACCTGATCCTGGTCTTCTACCACAAGCACACCCAGTGGGCGGGCCCGGGCAAGACCGAGAAGAACGTCGTCGGCATGCCGCTGATGCCGGTCTACATGGCCAAGGCCGGTGGCTTCTTCTTCCTGGTCTTCGGCATCATCGCGGCGATGTCCGCGATCGCCTCGGTCAACCCGGTCTGGGCCTACGGCCCGTACCGCCCGGACCAGGTCTCCACCGACGCCCAGCCCGACTGGTACATGGGCTTCGCCGAGGGTCTGATCCGTGTCATGCCGGGCTGGGAGATCCGCGCCTGGGGCCACACCCTGAACCTGGGTGTCTTCATCCCGCTGATGCTCTTCCCGCTGGTGCTGGCCGCGGTCGCGGTCTACCCGTTCATCGAGAGCTGGATCACCGGCGACAAGCGCGAGCACCACATCCTGGACCGCCCGCGCAACGCCCCGGTGCGCACCGCGCTCGGCGCCGCCTGGATCAGCCTCTACCTGGTGCTGCTCTCCGGCGGTGGCAACGACCTGATCGCGACGCACTTCCACCTGTCGCTGAACGACATCACGTACTTCGTGCGGGCCGGCTCGTTCATCGTCCCGGTGATCGTCTTCTTCGTCACCAAGCGCTGGTGCCTCGGCCTGCAGCGCCGTGACAAGGAGAAGGTGCTGCACGGTCGCGAGACCGGCGTCATCAAGCGCCTGCCGCACGGTGAGTTCGTCGAGATCCACGCGCAGCTCCCGCAGGGCACGCTGCACACGCTCACCTCGCACGAGCAGTACGAGCCGATCGAACTGCCCGCCGAGGTGGACGAGAACGGTGTCGCCCGCAAGGTCGGCATCGTGACGAAGACCCGGGCCGCGCTGTCCGAGGGCTTCTTCGGCGAGGGCAACCAGATCCCCAAGCCGACCGAAGAGGAACACAAGGAGATCACCAGCGGCCACGGCCACCACTGATCGCCTGATCCGACAGGTCAGTCAGCCACCTGAGAGCCCCCGTCCGGCACCGCCGGACGGGGGCTCTTGGCATTCCCCCGGCGTCCCCGCCCGATGTCCCTGGCATATGTACCCGGACCTCCCGGAGACGGGCACAATGGGGCCACACTGCGACCTTTCGCCCCGTCAGCTAGGAGAACCCGTGCAGTTGAGCATCGACCATGCCGCCGCCACTCCCCCCTACGAGCAGCTGCGCCGCCAGATCGCCGAGCAGGCCAGGGCGGGGACGCTGCAGGCCGGGATGAAGCTGCCGACGGTACGGGCGCTCGCCGAGGAGCTCGGGCTGGCCGCCAACACGGTGGCCCGCGCGTACCGCGAGCTGGAGACCGACGGCGTGGTGGAGACGCACGGCCGGCGCGGCACGCTGGTGGCCGCCGTCGGGGACGCCGCGCACCGGCTGGCGAGCGCCGCGGCCGGCGAGTACGCCGAGCGGGCGGCCCGGCTCGGGGTGACGCGAGACGAGGCCCTGGCGGCTGTGCTCAGCGCGCTGGACCTCGTCTACGGGGAGGGTTCCGCCGGGCGGAACGGTCAGCTGTCCGGGTGATCCCGCCGGTGACCGCGGCTCAGACCTGCGGTCGCAGCGTGGCGGCGGCCTGGACCACCGGGACCGGGGCGGTGGTGTCCACCGGCTTGCCCAGGGCGCTGCCCTTGACCCAGTCGTCCCAGCTCAGGTTCCAGTCGCCGAAGCCGTTGCCGAACGGCTCCATCTGGTGCCCCATGCTGTTGACCACCTGGACGATGTCGCCGACCCGGGTCTGCTGGTAGAACCAGCGCGCGTTGTCGATGCTCATCCCGGTGCAGCCGTGGCTGACGTTCTCCACCCCCTGGGAGGCCACCGACCAGGGGGCGGCGTGCACGTACTCACCGCTCCAGGTCACCCGGGTCGCCCACTCCACCTTCAGGTCGTACGCCTCGCTGCTGCCCTTGGCGATGCCGATCGTCTCGCTGCTCATCTGCACCTCCCGCTCCTGGCCGAGCACCACCTTGATGCCGTTGCGGGTGTCGAAACCGGGCTTGCCGGTGGTCACCGGGATGGTGTTGACCACCTCGCCGTTGCGCTTGAAGGTCAGCTCGTCGGCGGCCGCGTCGACGATCGCCTCGACCCGGTCGCCCGTCTTGAACGAGACCGAGCCGGGCGCGCCGCCGTACATGCCGCCCTCGATCTGCCGGCCCTGGGGGTCGTAGTCCAGCTTCACCTGGGCGTTGGCCGGCCAGTAGTCCTTCGGGCGGAAGTGCAGGTTGCGGCTGTCCACCCAGTGCCAGGCACCGGTCACCGCGGGCGTGGAAACCACCGTGAGGGCCTGTTCCACGACCTGCCGGGCGGCGGGGTCCTTGACGTCCTCCGAGAGCTTCACGGTGAGCGGCTCGCCGACCCCGTAGACGTCCCGGCCGAGGTCGGGGCCGAGCTCCGCGGTGAGCAGCTTGTCGGCCGGCTTGGTGGTCAGGTCGCTGGTGCTCTCGCCCCGCCCGCCGTGGCCGTCCACGACCGCGATCCGGGCCGAGTAGCGGGTGCCGGGGGCCAGCGGGACGGTGCTGTGCCAGGTGTGGCTGTCGGTGTCCATCACGCCCGGCACCACGTGCCCGTCCGGGGCGCTGACGGTGACGTCGGTGATCGTGTCGCCGGGGTCCGCGGTCACCGTGAAGGGCTTCCCGGGCTCGGCGTCCTGCAGGCCCGAGGTGTGCACCAGGCGCAGCGCGTCGACGTGCCGCGCCGGACTTATCGCGGACCCCGGGCTCCCGCCGCCGCCCGAGCAGGCGGCCAGCGGGCCGACCAGCAGCGGCGCGAGCGCCAGCCAGATCGGGCTGTGCCGGCGGGCCTGGCGCCCGCCGTCGCCGTTCCCCCGGCCGTACGCCCCGTGCTTCTCCCGCCCTGCTGCAGATCTGCCGGCCACCGGAGTCTCCTGACGTTCGGACGATGTTCCAGATCGTAGGAACATCACCGCACTTGGACAGGGCAGGCGCACCCCGCCTGCGGCCGCCCGAGTGAACGCGGAGGGTGAAGGGCGCCCGGGGCCTGTCGTGGAGGCCCCGGCTGCTCCGTACCGGAACGAGAGCGGGACGTGGGCAGGAACGTCGGAAGAACGAGGACAGGACGAGGACAGAACGAGGACAGCGGGGACAGAACGAGGCAGGGCCCCTCCGAAGAGGGGCCCTGCCCGTGCATGGAGCTACCGGAACCTACTGGTTCTGGTTCTCGCCGCGGTAGAACTCGAAGACCCAGCCGAACAGCCCGATCATGATTATCGGAGCGGCCCAGAACATCAGCCACCAGCCGAAGATGACGCCGCAGAAGGCCAGCGCACCGCCGATCGCCAGCGAGAGCGGCTGCCAGCTGTGCGGGGCGAAGAAGCCCATCTCGCCGGCGTCGTCCGAAACCTCGGCCTCGGGGTTGTCGCCCGCGCCCAGGTCCACCCGGCGGGCCGTGAAGCCCAGGTAGAAGGCGATGAACGCGCAGAGGCCGAAGGCCAGGAAGAGCGCCGTGGTGCCGGCCGTCTCGGTGCGGCCGTCGGCGTGCGAGGTCCAGACACCGTAGACGATGGCCATGATCAGGATGAAGACGGCGAAGCCCGCGAAGATCTTGCCCTGTTCCTTCATCAGGCGTCGCCCTCCTTCTTCTTCTCGGCCTTGCTCAGCTCGGGCTTGTCGTAGTCAGCCGGCACGACACCCTCGAAGTGCTTGGCCAGGTGGCCGTGCAGCTCCAGGTAGTCGAGCGCGGCGATGTCCGGGTGGTGCAGGTCGAACGCCGGGGATTCCGAGCGGATGCGCGGCAGCGTGAGGAAGTTGTGCCGCGGCGGCGGGCAGGAGGTCGCCCACTCCAGCGAGCGGCCGTAGCCCCACGGGTCGTCGACCTCGATCTTCTCGCCGTACTTGGCGGTCTTCCAGACGTTGTAGAGGAACGGCAGGATCGACAGGCCGAGCAGGAACGAGCCGATGGTCGACACGGTGTTCAGCGTGGTGAAGCCGTCCGAGGCCAGGTAGGAGGCGTAGCGGCGGGGCATGCCCTCGGCGCCGAGCCAGTGCTGGACCAGGAACGTGGTGTGGAAGCCGATGAACAGCGTCCAGAAGGTGATCTTGCCGAGGCGCTCGTCCAGCATCTTGCCGGTCATCTTCGGCCACCAGAAGTGGAAGCCGGCGAACATCGCGAAGACGACGGTGCCGAAGACCACGTAGTGGAAGTGCGCGACGACGAAGTACGAGTCCGAGACGTGGAAGTCGATCGGCGGGGAGGCGAGCAGCACACCCGTCAGACCACCGAAGAGGAAGGTCACCAGGAAGCCGACCGTCCAGAGCATCGGGGTCTCGAAGCTCAGCGAGCCCTTCCACATGGTGCCGACCCAGTTGAAGAACTTCACACCGGTCGGGACCGCGATCAGGAAGGTCATGAACGAGAAGAACGGCAGCAGCACCTGGCCGGTGACGTACATGTGGTGCGCCCACACCGTCACCGAGAGGCCGGCGATGCCGATCGTCGCGGCGATCAGGCCGGAGTAGCCGAACATCGGCTTGCGGCTGAAGACCGGGATGATCTCGGAGACGATGCCGAAGAACGGCAGCGCGATGATGTACACCTCGGGGTGACCGAAGAACCAGAAGAGGTGTTGCCAGAGTAGGGCGCCACCATTGGCCGGGTCGAAGATATGGGCCCCGAATTTGCGGTCCGCCTCCAGGGCGAACAGCGCGGCGGCGAGCACCGGGAAGGCCAGCAGGACCAGCACGGCGGTCAGCAGGACGTTCCAGACGAAGATCGACATCCGGAACATCGTCATGCCGGGGGCGCGCATGCAGATGATGGTGGTGATGAAGTTGACCGCACCGAGGATCGTGCCGAAGCCGGAGAAGGCCAGACCCATGATCCACATGTCCGCGCCGACGCCCGGCGAGCGGACCGCGTCGGAGAGCGGCGAGTAGGCGAACCAGCCGAAGTCGGCCGCACCCTGCGGGGTGAGGAAGCCACCGACCGCGATCAGCGAACCGAACAGGTAGAGCCAGTAAGCGAACATGTTCAGTCGCGGGAAGGCGACGTCGGGAGCGCCGATCTGGAGCGGCATGATCCAGTTCGCGAAACCGGCGAAGAGCGGCGTCGCGAACATCAGCAGCATGATCGTGCCGTGCATCGTGAACGCCTGGTTGAACTGCTCGTTCGACAGGATCTGGCCGTTCGGCTGGGCCAGCTGCGCCCGCATCACGAGGGCGAGGATGCCACCGATCAGGAAGAAACCGAACGACGTACCGAGGTACAGCGTGCCGATCGTCTTGTGGTCGGTGGTGGTCAGCCACTTGATGATGGTCGCCCCCGGCGTGCGGGTGCGCTTGGCCCCGCCCGCCGTGACGGTGCCTCCGGCCCCGCCGGCCGCGGCGGGTTCGTTGAGGATGGTCACTTGGATTCACTTCCCATGCTCGTGATGCCCGAAGGCACCGCGCCCGCCTGGCCCGCGTTCCGCAGCTGCTGCAGGTGGTTGATGTAGTCGTCGTGCGAGACGACCTTCACCTTGAAGAGCATCTGGGAGTGGTCCACGCCACAGAGTTCCGCGCACTTGCCGTCGTAAGTGCCGATCACCGTCGGGGTGACCTCGAACTTGTTGACGAGACCCGGAACCACGTCCATCTTCATCATGAAGTTGACGGGCCAGAAGTCGTGGATCACGTCACGGGAGGTCAGCCGGAACTCGACCGACTCGTTGACGGGCAGCCAGAGGGTCGGCATCTGGCTGGGGGTGCCCACGTCGTACGCGGCCAGCTGGCTGTTGGGGTCCGGGTTCTCGGAGTTCTCGTAGTTGAACGCCCAGCTCCACTGGAAGCCCACCACGTTGACGATGTGCTGCGGCTTCGCCGAGACCTGCGTCAGCTTCGCCTCGTCGCGGGCGACGAAGTAGAAGAGGACCGAGACGATGACGATGGGGACCGCGGTGTAGAGCGCCTCGATGGGCACGTTGTACCGGGTCTGCGGAGGGATCTGGATACCGGTGCGGCTGCGCCGGTGGAAGATCACGCTCCAGATGATCAGACCCCACATCAGTGCGCCGACCACCAGTGCCGCAATCCAGGATCCCTGCCACATCTGAAGGACGAGATGTCCAGTCGTGGTCACGGGGCTGGGGAGGCCAAGCCTGGGGAGGTCATTGGCCGAGCAGCCGGTAGCGGTCGCGATGACGAGGCCCAGTGCCAGCGCCTGAGGCAGCTTCCGCCGCATCGTGCGCCGCGGCGAGCGGTCGGAGCCGTTGGGACTCACGTAGCGCCTTCCCGAAGTCTCGCCCGCGATCGCGCCGCCCCCGGGAGTACTGTCTGCCTCCCCGGCGACCCGCCCACGGGCACGGTTTGAATGCTTATGCGGGCCAAACCCTACTCCAGCCTTATGCGGACCTGACGAGCAGGTCCCGGTAACGCGCCGCCCGGCTACCCGATCAGCCCCGGCAGGCGCGGACTCCCAGGTCACGGCAGGCTTTCGAGGCCCGTACGCCCGAACGGGTGAGGCGGTTGCAACGCCCGGGTGACGGTCTGTCGGGCGCGGACGAAGCGGACAAAACGCTTCCCGTGACGATCTTCACGCGGTGCTCGGCTGACGGAGCGTGAGGGCCGGATAGCGTGTCTGTCCGTGCCCTATTTCGACGCCGCCTCCACCGCCCCCCTGCACCCGGTCGCCCGGCAGGCGCTGACCGCCGCCCTCGACGAGGGCTGGGCCGACCCGGCCCGGCTCTACCGCTCCGGCCGACAGGCCCGGATGCTGCTGGACGCCGCCCGCGAAACCGTCGCCGAGGTGCTCGGCGCCCGGGCCGACGAGATCTCGTTCACCGGCAGCGGCACCCAGGCCGTGCACCTGGGCGTCCTCGGCGCGCTGCGCGGGCGCCGGCGGACGGGCCGTCACCTGCTGCACTCGGCCGTCGAACACTCCAGCGTGCTGCACACCGCCGAGTTGCACGAGGCCGACGGCGGCACGGCGACTGCCGTCCCGGTGGACCGGCTGGGCCGGGTCCGGGCCGGGGACTTCGCCGCGCTGGTCCGCCCCGACACCGCGCTCGCGGTGCTGCAGTCGGCCAACCACGAGGTCGGGACGGTGCAGCCGGTCGCCGAGGTGGCTGCCGCGCTGGGCGAGGTGCCGCTGCTGGTGGACGCGGCGCAGAGCGCCGGGCGGCTGCCGGTGCCCGGCGGCTGGTCGCTGCTGACGGCCAGTGCGCACAAGTGGGGCGGTCCGGCGGGGGTGGGCGTACTGGCGGTTCGCAAGGGCGTGCGGTTCAGCTCCGCGCTGCCCGCCGACGAGCGTGAGGCGGGCCGGGTGCCCGGCTTCGTCAACGTGCCGGCGATCGTGGCGGCGGCCGCCTCGCTGCGCGCCGTCCAGGCCGAGGCCGCGGCGGAGAACGCGCGGCTGCACGCGCTGGTGGAGCGGATCCGGACCGCCGTGCCGCGGCTGGTGCCGGAGGTGGAGGTGGTCGGCGACCCGGTGCACCGACTGCCGCACCTGGTCACCTTCTCCTGCCTCTACGTGGACGGCGAGGTGCTGCTCGGCGAGCTGGACCGGGCCGGCTTCGCGGTCTCCTCCGGCTCCTCCTGCACGTCGAGCACGCTGACCCCCAGTCACGTGCTGGCCGCGATGGGCGTGCTGACCGAGGGCAACGTGCGGGTCTCGCTGCCGGCCGGGACGACCGGGGCGGAGGTGGAGCGGTTCCTGGCGGTGCTGCCGGAGCTGGTGGCCGGCGTACGGGCGCCGCTCGGCCTCGACCTGCCCGCGCCGGCGGGCGCCACTGCGACGGCGACGGCGACGGCGACAACAACTGAAGCCGACGAGCCGCTGCCGGAGGAGTCAGTGCCGGAGCAGTCGGTGACGGACGAGTCGGAGCCGGATGCGCTGGTGCTCGACGCGCTGGTGCTGGACGCGCTGGGCAAGCGCTGCCCGCTGCCGGTGATCGAGCTCGCCAAGCGGATCGGCGAGGTGCCGGTCGGCGGTCTGGTCGTGGTGCTCGCCGACGACGAGGCGGCCCGGCTGGACATCCCCGCCTGGTGCGGGATGCGCGACCAGACGTACGAAGGCGACGCCCCGGCCGCCCGCTTCGGGGCCGACCGGGGCGTCGCCTATCTGGTGCGCCGGGCGCTCTGACGCTGCGGGGCCGAGCCGCGCGCAACGGATGACGTACGCGGGATGACAGATGACAGAATCGCGATTCTGTCATCTGTCATCCGTCACTCCGCGCACGGATTCGCATTCAGATCCGAGCGCCGGACGGTCAGCCCAGCCCGCCTGTCAGCCGAGCTGGGCGCGGACCTCGGCAGCGGCCTGCTCGCCGTAGGCGGCGGCGAAGCGCTCCAGGAAGTGGCCGGTGCGCAGCTCGTACTCCTGGGTGCCGACCGTCTCGATCACCAGGGTGGCGAGCATGCAGCCGATCTGGGCGGCCCGCTCCAGGCCGAGGTCCCACGAGACGCCGGCCAGGAAGCCGGCCCGGAAGCCGTCGCCGACGCCGGTCGGGTCGGCCTTCTTCAGCTCGGCGGCACACGGGACGGTGATCACCGACTCGCCCTTGCGCTCGATCCGGACGCCCTTGCTGCCCAGCGTGGTGACCCGGGTGCCGACCCGCTCGAGCAGGTCGGCGGCGGTCCAGCCGGTCTTGGACTCGATCAGCGCGGCCTCGTACTCGTTGCTGAACAGGTACGCGGCGCCGTCCACGATCTCGCGGATGTCGTCGCCCTCCAGGCGGGCCAGCTGCTGCGAGGGGTCGGCGGCGAAGGCGTAGCCGCGGCTGCGGCACTCCTGGGTGTGCCGGACCATCGCCTGCGGGTCGTCGGCGCCGATCAGCACCAGGTCCAGGCCGCCGATCCGGTCGGCCACCGGCTTCAGCTCGATGCTGCGGGCCTCGGCCATCGCGCCCGTGTAGAACGAGGCGATCTGGTTGTGGTCCTCGTCGGTGGTGCACATGAAGCGGGCGGTGTGCCGGGTCTCGGAGATGTGCACCGAGTCGGTGTCCACGTTGTGCCGCTGCAGCCAGGCGCGGTACTCGGCGAAGTCCGCGCCGGCCGCGCCCACCAGCACCGGGCGCAGGCCGAGCAGGCCCATGCCGAAGGTGATGTTCGGCGCGACACCGCCGCGCCGGATGTCCAGGGTGTCCACCAGGAAGGAGAGCGACACCGTGTGCAGCTGCTCGGGGACCAGCTGGTCGGCGAAGCGGCCGGGGAAGGTCATCAGGTGGTCGGTGGCGATCGAACCGGCGACGGCGATGCGCACGGATGGGCTCCTCGGTAGAAGACGGACAACCCCCCTACGGTACCGGCCCTGCCCCGGCTGTCCGCTCGCGGTCAAGGGATCCTGGCCGATTACTGCCGTTCGAGCGACTACCTGCGGGTAGGTCTGGCCCGGTACGTCCGGTCGGCCTAGGGTCGCGATCAGGGGCGTCCCACGTGCCGTCGGTGCCGTTCGGTGCCAGTCGGCGCCGGTCGGCGTCACCGGGAAGTGCCCCAGCGAAGTGCCTCAGGCCCGTGGCGACCAGGCCGCGGTCGGTGATCGGAGCGCGCGCCATGTCCGAGAAGTTCCAGATGTCCCCGCTGCCGCACGGGCCGTGGAAGGCCGAGCTGCTGCCCGGCCGCTCGCCCGAGGCGCTGGTGGGCGAGGCCGATCCGGACACGCTGGACGCGCTGGTGGACTCCTCCCGGCGGCTCGGCGCGTTCTGGCCGGTGATGGCCGCCGGTCCGCAGCCGGGCAGCCGGGCCAGCGGCTCGATCTCGGTCCCCGCGCGGACCCGCGACCTGGTCGCCGGGATGGCCGAGTACGGGCTCTAGGGCAAGGTCCGCCGGACAAGCCCCAGGCCCGTCCGGCCGGGCTGGGAGCCGTCGGCGAAATTCCTCCGCCGGGGGTGGGAACCGGATTCCTCGGTGTCACGTCAGATCCGCGCAGCCACAGCTGCCGCAGGGATCCGCAGAACACTGGAGGACGTCGCACCATGGACGAGAAGACCACGGCCGAGCCCACCCGCCCGCTGACCGACTCGCCCGCCCCGGCCGGGCGCCGGCGGCGGCGCTCGCTCGCGGCCGCCGCGCTGCTGCTCACGGTCGCCGCCACGGTCAGCGCATGTGGCGGATCGAGCGTGTCGGCCAAGGCGTCGCTGGCGGGCGCGACCGCCTCCGGCAGTGCGTCCGCCAGCGCTTCGAGCAGCCCCTCCGCCAGTGCTTCGGGCGCCGCCGGCGGCGCCAGCCCGGTCGCACCGGCGCCGGGCGCCTCCAGCTCCGCCGCGGCCGGCGGCGGCGCGGCGAGCGCCCCCGCCCCGGGCGCGAGTGCGCCGGCGGCCGGCTCCGCCCCCACCGGCGGCGCGGCGGCCACCCCGCCGGGGGCGATCGCACCGCCCATCGCGATCCAGCCGGGCGTGCCGACCAGCCCGCCCGTCCCGACCGCTCCGGGCACCGTCCCGCCGCCCGCGAGCCCGGTGAACCCGCTGGCCCAGCAGAAGCCGACCGGCTACCTGGTGCAGAACAACCAGCTGACCGTCTTCTTCTTCGCCGGGGTCTGCGACAAGTACGGCCTCACGGTGGACGAGAGCAAGCCGGGGCAGGTCGGGGTCCGGGTCGTGGTCACCCAGCGTCCGCCGGTCGGCCACCTCTGCCCGGACCTGGTGAAGCAGCAGTCCGCGGTGGCGGGCCTGTCCCAGCCGCTGCAGGGCCGTGCGGTGGTGGACCTGGCCAGCGGCTCGGACATCCCGCTGGAGTCGGCGCCGAACGGCGGCCCGGTGAGCCAGAACAACTGAGCCGGGACAACTGAGCCAGGACAACGAGCCGGCCCAACCGGCAGGCGACACAAACGACGAGCGGCGGTGCCCCGGAGGAGATCCGGGGCACCGCCGCTCTGTCACGCAGCAATGCGAGAGCCGCGCGGGGTACGCGCGTTACGCGAGTTAGCTGAACGAGTCGCCGCAGGCGCAGGAGCCGGTGGCGTTCGGGTTGTCGATCGTGAAGCCCTGCTTCTCGATGGTGTCCACGAAGTCAACCGTGGCACCGCCGAGGTAGGGGGCGCTCATGCGGTCGGTGACGACCTTGACGCCGTTGAAGTCCTTGACGACGTCGCCATCGAGCGAGCGCTCGTCGAAGAAGAGCTGGTAGCGCAGGCCCGAGCAGCCGCCGGGCTGCACGGCGACGCGCAGCGCGAGGTCGTCGCGGCCTTCCTGATCCAGCAGGCCCTTGACCTTGGCCGCGGCGGCATCGGTAAGGAGCAGACCACTCTCGACGGTGGTCTCGTCCTGGACGGTCATCTGCTTACTCCCGGTCTATGACGACAAACTGCCGCCAGTGCCAACCAGCGGCCGCCCGGATTGATTCCGGACAGTGGTCAGGTAGTTCTCCAGCGGGCACAGGCCCGCCACCTCACAGATCCCATGCTCGCACACCGCGGCGCACCGGTCAGCGAGCGATCGCCCGCCGGTGGCGTGCCCCTGATCACGTCCGGCCGGCACCCGGCACTCCCCCGGGCGCTCGGCGTTTGCCAGGATGGGCGGATGATCCTTCGTCAGGTGCGCGACCTCCGCGCCGATGCCGAAACCGTGCTGGAGATCAGGGACACCGCGTACCGGGCGATGCCCGACGGGCCGAACCGGCCGCCGACCGCGGACGAGACCACGCTGCAACTCGCCCGGACCCGTCATCTGGCCGCGACCGACCCCGCCGGCTGCTGGCTGGCCGAGGACGGCGGCCGGGCGGTGGGCTTCGCGCTCTCCGCGCGCCGCGAGGGGGTGTGGATCCTCAACCTCTTCGCCGTGCTGCCCGAGGCGCAGGGCCGGGGCGTCGGACGGCTGCTGCTGGACCGGGCCGGCGAGTACGCCCGGGGCTGCCTGCGCGGCATGATCGCCGCCTCCGCCGACCCGGGCGCCGCCCGCCGCTACCGCGCGGCCGGCTTCACGCTGCACCCGGCGATGACGCTGACCGGCCAGGTGGACCGGGCCGGGCTGCAGGACGCCGGGGACATCCCGGTGCACCCGGGCAACGCCGGGCACAAACACCTGCTGGACTCGATCGACCGGCGGGTGGGTGGGGCCCCGCAC
>NZ_JBWXUE010000065.1:0-19580 GCF_057158765.1 Kitasatospora sp. NEAU-69 | reverse complement strand
AGAGCGTCCGCCAGTAGGTCCGGTGATCGCTCGCGCTGGTGCTCTGTTCCGTTGTCGGCAGGTGGTGTGCTCCGGTTTGCCGCTACGCTCGGTATCGGCAGTGGGACAGCGATAGAGGGCTTGGGGAACTGGGTTGGGTAAGCGCAACCAGGAGCGTCGGCGGGCCAAGAAGAAGCAGCGGGACGCGAGAGGGCGGAGCGGGGCGGGGCAAGGGGCGGCTTTCGGGTTCGCTTCCTGCGAGTGCGGTGATCCGTTCTGCCTGGGTAGTGGCGGGCCCGTTCCTCGGCCGGGTGGTGCGCGGACTGTCGCGGATCTCCTGGATGAGGCGATGGCACGGTTGTGTGCTGTGCCGGCTGGAGACGCCGGGCGTCGCGCAGCGGCGCTTGAGCGAGCCGCTGCGCTGTTCGCCCGGCGCGGTATCGGCCGTGCGGTGCTCCAGGTGGGTGGAGTGGTGGTGCACGATCTGTGGCACCGTGGCTGGCAGCCAATGGATGTGGTGCGTGTCGCACGCCGGGAGCTGGCCGTGCGGCACGCGCGGATCGCCGCCGATCTGGTCGCCGCGGAGCACCGCGAGTATCCGGCGAGGCGGTTGCCCAATCGCTGGGCCGAGCAGCTTGCGGAGGCATCGGCTACGGCGTGGTGGGGTGACGACGACGCCTACGTCGACGGTGCGGCCGCGCGGGAGAAGAGCGATCCGGTGGTGCTGGGACGGGCCGTCGTTGAACTGTTCGAACTGCTGAGCCGGCTTCCCGAGGTGCCGCGGCTGATGCCGGTGCCCTGTGAGACCGGCAGCGCTGGGATGGTCGAGGCCGGCGGGGTGGAGTCTTCGCTGCTGGGCAAGATTCGGGCACTGCTCGCGAAGGCCGAGTCGACCTCTTTCCCCGAGGAGGCGGAAGCGCTGACGGCCAAGGCGCAGCAGTTGATGTCCCAGCACAGCATCGACATGGCGCTGCTGGCGGTGGAGCGGGGTGAGCGGCAGACGCCGGGCGGGGTGCGGGTGGCGGTGGATGCCCCGTATGAGGAGCCGAAGGTGGTGCTGCTGCAGGCGGTGGCGGAGGCGAACCGCTGTCGCACGGTGTGGTCGAGGAACCTGGGGTTCTCCACGGTGGTCGGCTTCGCCTCCGATGTGGAGGCGGTCGAGTTGCTGTTCACCTCGCTGCTGGTCCAGGCCCAGGCGGCGCTGCAGGCGGCGGGCGCGCGCAAGCGTGGGGACGGTAGCTCGCGCACCCGGTCCTTCAGGCAGTCGTTCCTGGTGGCCTACGCCGCCAGGATCGAGGAGCGGCTCGGGCGGGTCGCCGAGCAGGCGGTGAAGGCGGCCGGAAAAGTCGGCCGGACGGCAGGGCTGCTGCCGGTGCTGGCCTCGCGGGCCGAAGCCGTGGACGACCAGGTGGACGAGCTGTTCGGCGAGCTGTCGTACAGTCACGGTTCGGCATACGCCAACGACCGCGAGGGGTGGGCCCACGGCACGGCCGCCGCCGACCGGGCCGAACTGCACACCAGGGCCGGCGCGCTGCGCTGAACCGCCCGGGCGCGGCGCTGTGACGTCCGCGTGTTCGGGGAGGGCTCGTGCCTGTCGTTCCTGCCTGCATCCTGGATCCGCTGCGCAAGGAGTTCCTCGCGCTGCTGCCGGAACACCGGGACGACCACCCGCTGGGCTGCCACAACCCGCGCATCCCCGACGCGCTGGTCTTCGACAGGCTCATCCTGGTCCTGGTGTCCGGCATGGGCTACGAGCGCGTGGCGGACCAGGCCTGCTCAGCCACCACGATCCGACGCCGCCGGGACCACTGGATCGCCCTGGGGATGGGCGAGGTCCTGCGCCTGGCGGCTCTGGCCGCTTACGACCGCATGGTCGGCTTGGAGCTGGAGCATCTGGCTGCCGACGGCTGCCAGACCAAGGCACCGTCCGGAGGCGAATGCGCCGGCAGGAGCCCGGTTGACCGTGCCAAACAAGGCGTCAAACGCTCGCAGTTGACCGAGGCCTACGGCATCCCGCTGGTCACTCACCCGGCCCCGGCCAACATCCGCGACCACACGCTCCTTCCGACGACCCTCGACCAGTACCGCGACCTTGGCAAGGAACTCGGCCCGCTGCCCGAGCACCCCAGCCTCAGCCTGGACGCCGGATACGACTACCGCATCGTCTACGAGGACCTGACAGAACGCCAGATCGCTCCGCGGATCGCCAAACGCGGCCAGCAGACCCCGATCCAGGCGGACGGCCGCTGGGTGGTGGAGAGAACGAACTCGTGGCTGAACAACTTCGGCAAGCTCCGCCGCTGCACCGAGCGCCGCCGGGCGTGCGTCGAGTTCTACATCGCCCTGGCTACGGCCATCGTCACCATCCGCAGCCTGATACGACGAGCATGGTTCACCCACCGCTGGGACACACGCCCCCACAGCCCCCGCATCCGATGACCTACTGGCGGACGCTCTTATGCGGATAGGGGGTGGGCTCAGCCGATGTTTCTCGTGCGAGCCCTCAGCCGGTGGCCAGCGTCCGGCCGGTCACCAGCAGGTCGGCGCTCGCTGCATTGAGTGCGATGGGGATGTTGGCCAGCGTGGACAGGCGCACCAGTGCGCGTACGTCGTCGCCGTGCGGGTGGGCGGTGAGCGGATCCCAGAAGAAGATCACCGCGTGGATCTCCCCTTCGGTGATGCGCGAACCGATCTGCTGGTCGCCGCCCAGCGGCCCGCTGTGCAGGGCCGTGACCTCCAGGCCGAGCTTGTCGGCGAGCAGCGAGCCGGTCGTGCCGGTGGCGAAGATCCGGTACGGCTCGAGGTCGGCGCTCCGGTCTGCGGCCCAGGCGATCAGGTCGGGCTTGCGGGTGTCGTGGGCGACGAGCGCGATGCCGGGGCGCTCGACGACCAGAGCGCTTTCGGGATCGAGCCAGGAGGGGTCGGCGAGCGGGAAGAGGTGCAGGGCGAGCGCGCGCAGTTGCTCGTGGTGCAGGAACCCGGAGTGCTCGGTGTCGAGCTCGTCGAAGCTGAGGCCGTGCTCGTGCGGGTCGAGCCCGGAGGCGTCGAACAGGCGGTCGTAGTCGACCCGGGCGATGTACCCGTCGCCTTTGACGTCGAGCGCTTCGGCGATCGCATCGAGAGCTTCGAGCACTGCTCGACGGAACCGGGGATCGGCGTCGAAGGCGCCGCGGTCGGTGGCCGCGATGAACTCCTGCTGGCCGATCGACCCGTCGTGATCGGTGTCCGAGACCGCCGCCAGTTGGATCCACAGGTGGGAGAAGGCGGTGCGCAGGGCGTGCGAGTGGTCGTGAGTCATGTCCTCCCCGGCACTCAGCCCGGAGATCATGCGGTTCGAATAGGCCCTGAGATCGGAACGCGTGATGTGCCGGTCCTTGTCGACGTCATAGAGGTCGAATAAGGCATGGGCCCGCTGCGCTCGCGCATGGTAGTCCAAGGTCAACTCCCTGATGATTATACGATCATCGTCCTGAGCGGAGACCATCTACCCCATGCAAGGTCACGGTAATCTCGGGGCTGGTGGCGCCCGTGTTCGTCGTGGGTGATGCACCGGCGGCTGGTGCCGACCGACCGCGCCGACGGGTCTCCGTTCAAGCGCCCTTGGTCAGTTCGAGGGACCGTCGTGCGATCCACTGGTCATGGACGGCACTGGGGGGCCGCAGCAACGAGCGTCCGAGCAGCGCCTCGGCGCGTGCCAGTCGCTTCCGCACGGCCGAGACCGAGACCGCCAGCGCGTCTGCCGTGGGGCCGATCCGCGCGTCGAGACGCAGCCAGGTGGTGAGCGTGTCCGCGATGTAGGCCGGCACATCGGGCGCCGTGACCGGGCGGATCCTGGCCTGCGCCCACGCCGAAACCTGTGGCAGCGACAGGAGTTCGTCCAGGGTCGGCGGTGACGTACCCCCTGCTCCGGTCGCCGACTGCCCCTGGTGGAGTAGTGGCGCTGCGGCGGTCGCACTCAATGCCAGGGCCAGTGCCGCCTGGTCGCCGAGCCGGTGCAGGTCCAGCGCCAGTAGCTCCTGGATGCACGTCAGGCGCCCGCTCAAGGTGTTGCGGTGGATCTTCAGGTGGGCCGTGGCGCGTGAGTGGAAGTTGAGCCACGATGCGGCGGTGGCCAGCAGCTCGGAAGCGTCCGGATCCTGGGCCCGCCTTGCGCGGTGGGCGAGGATCGGCGCGAGGAAGGCAGCCGCCCAGGCCGTCGCGGCGGGCCCGATGGTCAGCGTCAGGTCGGGGTTGGCCAGGAACGAGGACGGCCCGCCCGAGCCGTCGCGTCCGGCGGCCAAGGCGTGGAACGCCTGCCCGTAGCCAGTGGCGGTATCACGCAAGGTCACCCTGTCGCTCACGCCGATGTGGCAGTTCGCCGCGAGTCCGGGGGGCCACACCCACGCATGGGCGCCGTCGGCGGGAACCAGTACGAAGATGTGGTCGGCGTAGACCGGACACGGCACGATCCATGCGCTCTCCGCGACCCGGGACAGCTCCTCGGCCACCCGGGCACGGTCGCGACGCGGACCCTCGACGACGTACACCCGCACCGCCGAGGGCAGCGGCGGCCGCAGCGCACCCGCCACTTGGCGTGCGGCCGTTGTCTGACCATTCATCAACAGGTGGAGGACGGCCTCCCGGTTCCTGGCATCGGCGATCCGCAGCCGGTCCTGCCGGCGTTCGGTCTGAGCCGCCAGCCAGGTGACGCTCAGCACCGATGCAGCGTCAGCGAGCAGGAGTGACAGTTCCGTTGGCCTCGACCGGGGGACCACGGCGGCGAGGAACGGTGCACGGTGACCCGACGGGACATCGAGAGCCAGGACGATGCAGGTGAGCCCGTCCTGGTCGATGACTGCGGACCTCAGCCGGCGTGCGGTCATCTCCCGCACTCCGCGCAGCGCCAGAGCGCGCCCGGTCTCGCCGAGGGTGGGCTGCGGAGCGAGGGCGGGATCGCCCCCGCCGTCCACCAGGAATACGTCACCCCCGGTACGCCGGGCCAGCCAGCGCAGCACCGGCTCGGTGCCGCCCCTGCGGGCGGCACGCTGCATGCCCAGCACGTCTTCAGCCCGTCGAACCCGTCCGCCGGCCGTCGTGTCCGCCGACAGGTCACCGTCCATGCGACTCCCCCGAGGCACACGAGAAACCGTTCGGCGGGAGAGTAGCCGGGCCATCACACGCGCACAACCGGCTCACTGTGCGATCCGACACCGGAAGGCCCGCGTCACGGTGCAACCAGGTCCCGCGCATGGACGGGCGCCGTCGTAGATTTCGGCGGTGGACACGGCAGCAGTCGGACCGCGCACGGCCACACGGGGGTTGGCCGTGCGCCCGTCCGACTGCTGCCAGGCCGCCTGTCACGAGCGCGCCGCGCAGGGGCTCGGCCGCTGCCGCTGTCGATGCCGCTGCTCAGCCGATGAACGAGGCGACGAACGTGTTCAGGTTCGCGATCGCGCCGGCCAGGTCGGTGGTGTTCAGTTGGTGGCCCACCGAGCTGTTGGCCAGGAAGAAGCCGAGGCTGGCCTGGCAGTTGCTGACGGCCGTGGCCTTGGCGGCAGCCGTGTCCGCGGGCAGTGCACAGGAGATCTCCTGAGCGTTCCCCTGCGGGCCCTGGAGCGCCACCAGCGCGACCACCGGGTTGGTCTGTCCGCTCGGCGGAGCCTGTCCGCTGGCGGCGATGTTCGGCTCGCGGACGCCGACCGGGACGCCGACGGCGGCCAGCGAGAGGCCGGGGACGTTCGTCGGTATCGCGTGCACCTGGTCCGCGGACTGGCGGGGCGGGGCCCCACAGGTGACCGGCTGTCCGCCCGGCGGGGCGGCCGTGGCCTCAGCGATGAACGGGCACGCCAGGTCGATGTTGGTCTGAGCGCCGCCGCTGTCGAAGACGGCCTGCACCAGCACCGAGTCGAACGTCGCGCCGAGCGGGTCGGCGAGGTGCGCGCCCGGGTGGACGTACACCTGCTGGCCGCCGTCGGCGGCGAAGAAGACCACGTCACAGGACCAGCTGCCCGGCGCGACCACGTACTGGGCGTTGCCCGGGTAGCTCGCGCCGAAGACCGCGCTGCCCTGCGGCAGGTTGACCGGGTCGGGCACCGGCACGGTGCCCGAGGGGGCCGTCAGCGGTGGCGAGCCCGGGGGCAGCGGCTCGCTCGGGCAGGCTTGGACGGGCGCCGTGCGGGTCGGCGTCGCGGCTTGGACGGGCTGACCGCTCGCGCCGAAGGCGGTCGCCAGCACCGCCGCCGCGACGAGAACACCCGACCTCGTTCCGAGTAACTTCCCCCTGGATCCGGTCGTAGCGCGCATGATCCCACCTTCCCGCGGCGTTGCGGGCGGGTCGGGGCAACGGGACGTCCGCCGCAGCACCGCTTGGTCAGGGCCGCCCACGACCGATGGTCGGCGCAACTGTCGGGCAGGCGCGCAAGGCGGCCATACCGTCAGATTAGATCCACCGGACGACTGCGACCAGGGCAGGTGCGACCAGGGCAGGGCAGGACAGGACAGGACAGCGGCATTCCGGTCCCTCAGCTCGGCGCGTCGCTCCGGGTGCCGGACAGTGCCGTCTCGACGGCGGCCGCGGCGTGGAGGCGTGCGGTGGGGAAGACCGGGACGGGGCTGTCCTCGGCACCGACGAGCAGCTCGATCTCGGTGCAGCCCAGGATGATGCCCTCCGCGCCGCCGGCGACCAGGTCGGTGATGACCCTCCGGTAGGCGGCGCGTGACTCCTCCCGCACGATGCCCAGGCAGAGCTCCTCATAGATCACCTGGTGGACGAGCGCGCGCCCGTCGGCGTCCGGGATGCGCACATCGAGCCCGCCGGCTTCGAGACGACCCCGGTAGAACTCCTGCTCCATGGTGAACGCGGTGCCCAGCAGGCCGACTCGGCGCAGGCCCGACGCCCGTACGGCGGCCGCGGTGGCGTCGGCCAGGTGCAGCAGCGGGATGCCGACCGCCGCCTCGACCTGGTCGGCGACCTTGTGCATGGTGTTGGTGCAGATCAGCACCATGTCGGCACCGGCCGCCTCAAGAGCCCGAGCGGCCGACGCCAGGATCTCGCCGGCCTCCGCCCAGCGGCCCTGGACCTGCAACTGCTCGATCTCCGCGAAGTCCACCGAGTAGAGCACGCACCGGGCGGAGTGGAGTCCACCGAGGCGGTCACGCGTGAACTCGTTCAGCAGGCGGTAGTACTCCGCCGTCGACTCCCAGCTCATCCCACCGATCAGCCCGATCGTCTTCATGGCCGGCCACACCCCTCACGTCTCCCATATAAGGAATCAAGCATGGCAGACCCAGATATATAAGCCTCACTTGGAGTAACCGGCGGCCCGGCCGCTACCGCCCGGCCCGGCGCAGCAGGTACTCGCGCTCCGGCAGGCTCATCGTGAGCCTCGCGGCCCGCCGGTAGTGCTCGCGGGCCTGCTCGTGCCGACCGGCCAGGTCGAGCAGGTGCCCGCGCACCGCGTCGAGCCGGTAGTGGCCGGCCACCCGCTTGTCGGCGTCGAGCGTGGCGAGCAGGGCCAGCCCCTCGGCCGGGCCGTGCACCATCGCGGTCGCGATCGCGCGGTTCAGGGTGACCATCGGGTTCGGCGCGGTCCGCTCCAGGATCTTGTAGAGGATCAGCACCTCGGCCCAGTCCGTCTCCTCGGTGGACGGCGCCTCGTCGTGGATCGCGGCGATCGTGGCCTGCAACAGGTACGGCCCGGCCGGCTCCTTGGCCAAGGCGCCGGAGACCAGGGCGCCGGAGACCAGCGCGACGCCTTCCTCGATCCGCGCGCGGTCCCAGCGGCTGCGGTCCTGCTCGGCGAGCGGTACCAGCACGCCGTCCTTGCTGCGCGTCCCCCGCCGGGCGTCGGTGAGCAGCATCAGCGCGAGCAGCCCGGCGACCTCGCCGTCGTCCGGCAGCAGCCGGTGCACCTCACGGGCGAGCCGGATGGCCTCCGCGGACAGCTCGACCCGTTGCAGGTCGGGCCCGGAGGTGGCGGTGTAGCCCTCGTTGAAGATCAGATACAGCACCTGCAGCACGATGGGCAGCCGCTCGGGGCCGTCCGGGAAGCCGGTGCCCTTGATCGTCTGCTTCGCCCGGCTGATCCGCTGTGCCATGGTGCTCTCCGGCACCAGGAACGCGTGCGCGATCTGGGCCGTGGTGAGGCCGCCGACCGCCCGGAGCGTCAGCGCCACCTGGGAGGGCGCCGACAGCTTCGGGTGGCAGCACAGGAACAGCAGGCGCAGCGTGTCGTCCACGTCACGGGACGGGTCGTCGTCCGGCACCGGCTCCAGGCCGACGGCCAGTTCACGCTCCCGCCGGGCCACCTCGCTGCGCCAGTGGTCGGTCAGCCTGCGGCTGGCGACCGTCACCAGCCAGCCCACGGGCCTGCTCGGCACACCCTGCTCCGGCCACTGCACGGACGCCGCGAGCAGCGCCTCCTGCACGGCGTCCTCGCAGGCTTCGAACTGCCCGTGCCTGCGCACGAGCGCGCCGAGGACCTGCGGCGCCAGGCCGCGCAGCAGGTCCTCGATCTCAGTACTCACGGATCTCAGTACTCACGGATCTCAGCACTCACGGACGGCCGTTCACAGATCGGCCCCGCACGAGAACATCACCGGGCGGATCTCGATCGACAGGCCCTTGATCCGGGTGTCCGGAATGAGCTTGGCGATCTCGATCGCGCGCTCCTTGCTCTCGCAGTCGATCAGGTAGTAGCCGCCCATGTGTTCCTTAGCCTCGATGAACGGCCCGTCGGTGACGACCGGCGCGCCGCCGGTGCCGGTGACGACGGTCGAGTTCGCCGGGTCGGCGAGTGCCTGGGTGAGGACGAACTCGCCGGAATCCTGGACGGTCTTCATGAACGCGCCGTGGCCTTCCATGACGAGCTTGCGTTCGTCCTCCGAGAGGGCGTCCAGGACCTCCTGGTTGACCTGCATGATCAGGAGATACTTCATGTCCTTGCTCCTTGCGTCGGGTCCACCCTCTGGGGGCGGCTCGACAGGAAGTCGGAGCCGCCCGGCGCCTTTCGACATCCGCCGGTCGGCAAATCCAGACGAGTTACTCCTACCCCGCCGGCCGGACCGGCGGACCGGCTCAGGCGACGTGCTGCAGCGGCCCGGCGCCGGGGCGATGGCGTTCCCAGGCGATCAGGCCGACGAGCACCGCGCCCGTCACGCAGAGCGCGGCCGCGCCGCTGCCCCAGCGCGCCGCCGGCAGGCCTGCCGCCGCGACCACCGGCACTGCGACGAGCCGGGCGAGCGGCCAGCTGCCGGCGAGGGCGCGGTGGAAGCCGGAGAGGCCGGCCAGGAAGAGCGCCACGCCGAGTGGCAGCAGGGCGGCGGGGACGCCGTGCAGCCCGGCGCCGAAGGAGTTGATCGCCTCCTGCATGCCGACCGCCGAGACCGCGATGCCGAAGATCATCACCAGGTACGCGTAGCCGAACGAGTAGACCGCCACCCGCGAGCGCCGCGGCACCGGCACGCGTTCCAGCAGCCGGGCGCCGTCGTGCTCCTCCCGGTCGAAGTAGAGCCACCACATGGCGGCGCTGGAGGCCAGCGCGAGCAGGGCGCCGACCACGACCGTGACCAGGTCGTCGAGGCGCATCGCCGCCGCGCCGACCTCGGTGATCGACTCCCCCAGCACGATGATCACCGCCAGACCGTGCCGTTCGACGAAGTGCCCGACGCCGACCGTGAATCCGCCGGTGCCGATGACGAACGGGGTGACCCACTCCAGCGCGCAGGCCAGCGCCCAGCCCCAGATCCGCAGGTGCGGCGGCAGGGCGCCGGCGGCCAGCACGATCAGCGCGCTGGTGACGTTCACCGGGCCGATCCGGGTGATGCCGCGGTGACCGGAGGTCCCGAGGAAGCCCAGCGCGTGCACGGCCACCACCACCAGGTACGCCACGCCGAAGACCAGGCCCCACGGGCCCGGCCCGTCCGCCCGTGGAACGGCCATCGACATCACGAAGAAGCCGGCGGTCCCGGTCATCAGGATCAGCCGGGGGCCGGTGCGGTCGAGGTCGAGCGCGTTGGTGAGCCATGCGTACCCGGCGTACATCCACCACGTGATGGTCAGCAGGACGGCGGTACGCGCCAGGCCCGCGCCGGTCGGCCGGGCGGCGAGGACCGAGGCGATCTGGGTGATCGTGAAGACGAAGACGAGGTCGAAGAAGAGCTCCAGCGGGCGCACCGACTCGGCTGCCGCAGGGCCGGGCAGGCCGGCTGTCTGATCTGGCGCAGTGGTCACAGCGGGGATTCTTCCAGCCACAGCTGACCGCCCCCGCTGTCACGCCCCCGCTCACACCCCCCTGCTCACACCAGCGCGGCCGCCAGGTCCAGGTCCGCCACCGTGACCCGCAGGGCGGAGCGCGTCGTCCGCAGCGCCAGCGCCGCCTCGTACTCGGCCGGAACGTCCAGCCCGCGCAACTGCCAGCCCGCCGGCCCGCCGGTGCCGGGCTGCTGCTCGCCGCCCGGGCGCTCGCTGCCGAGGCCGACGTAGTCCTGGTCCACGCCCTGCCCGATCCCCATGCCGGTCCCCTTCAGGTACGCCTCCTTGCGCACCCAGCAGCGCAGCACCGCCGCCCGCCACCGCTCGGGCACGCCGGCCAGCCCGGCCAACTCGGCCCGCTCGGCGGGGTGCAGCTGGCCCGCCACGTCGGCGGCGGCCGCGGCGCTGAACGCGGAGCGGTGTTCGACGTCGACGCCGACCGGCGTGGCCGCCACCGCGATCAGCGCCAGGCCGGCGGTGTGCGAGAGCGAGAACTCCAGCGGCGGGCCGTCGATCGCCAGCTCGGGGCGGCCGTGCAGTTCACCGCAGCCGGGGCAGGCGGCCCGGCGGAACGGCAGCGCGTCGGCTCGGCCGGCGCCGCGGCTCGCCAGTACGGTGCGCAGCGCGACGTGCGCGACCTGGTAGAGCTCGCGGTCGGTGTCGCGGCGGAAGGCGGCCGCGCGGGCGCGCTCGGCCTGGTCGAGCAGCGCATCGGCGCGCACGGCGGCCGCGGCGTTCCCGGGCGTGACGGCCACCCGCCAGACCTCGACGTCGGACTCCGTTGCCATCCCCACACCCCTCATAGCGACCGCCGCTCGTCCCGGGTCATCCCATCCCATGGTTCGCGATGTTGCAAACAGCCGGCGCGAGCAGTCAGCGCGGACAACCGGCGCGGGCAGCCCGCGCTCAGCGCTCCGCCAGCAGCTTCTCCTCCTCCGCAGCCGAGAACCCGGACCGCAGCGGCGGCTCCCCGCGCTCGCGGTCCCAGGCCAGCACGTCGGCCGCGGTGACCTCCAGCGGGGTCGCCGGCATCCCGGCCGCCCGGGCCCGGGCGGCGCTGCGCTGCTGGCCCGCCCAGTCCGACCGGACCAGCGGGAAGAACCCGCCGCCCGTCTCCGGGGCCACCGGCACCAGCTCGATCCTGCTGCCGGCCACCCGGGCGCAGGTCTCGATCAGCCCGCCGAGCGTGACCGGCTCGGCCGGGCCCACCGCGTGGAACGCACCGGGGCGGTCGTCGGCGATCAACTGCACGACCAGCCGGGCCAGATCGCGCGAGTCGATGATCTGGACCGGCTGCTGCGGATCACCGGGCAGCGCGATCCGGCCGCCGCGCGCGGCCCGCCGGACCCAGTAGGTGAAGCTGTCGGAGGAGTCGTACGGGCCGGCCACCTTTCCGGCGCGCACGATCGTCGCCCGCGCGCCGTAGCGGGCCAGCACATCGTCCTCGCAGGCGACCTTGGACGGCCCGTAGGTCGACTCGTCGAGCTCCTCGGCATCGCGCACCGCCGGCCGGCGCAGCGTGTCCTCGTCCGAGCCCGGCGCCAGGCCCTCGCGCACGTAGACGGCGTGGCTGGAGATGAAGAGGTAGCGGCCGACCCGGTCGCCCAGCGCGTCCATCGCCTGGCCGACCTCGCGCACGCGGTAGCCGCTGACGTCCACCACGGCGTCCCAACCGCCCTCGGCCAGCGCCGAGTAGTCGCCCAGGTCGCGATCACCGAGCCGCCGCTCGACGCCCGGGAACAGCTCCGGTCCGGTCCTGCCGCGCCCGAACAGCGTGACCTCGGCGCCGTGCGCCAGCGCGTCCGTCACGATGGCCCGGCCGACGAACGACGTCCCACCCAGCACCAGAATTCGCATGCGCCCAGCCTAGTGAGGCCGACACACCGATGCATCGACTTTCACAGCAGGTGATGTGACGGTAGATCAGATCCCGGTGATGCTGCTGCCCAGGATCCGGGTCTCGCCGTCCGCCCGGGCCTCCAGCGCGGCCTGCAGCCGGGGTGCACGGGCCGGGCCGAGCAGCGGATAGGCCTTCTCGGGGGTGAGCCAGCGGTAGTCCTCGATCTCCGACTCCTGCAGCGTGACCGGGGTGTCCACCGGCACGGTGCCCGCGTCGAACATGAAGTGCACGGCGGGGTGGTCGAGTTGGTCGGAGGGGTGGGTCCAGGCGACCACCAGCAGCCGCCCGGGATCGATCACCAGGCCGGTCTCCTCCCACAGTTCGCGCCGCGCGCACTCGCGGGCGTCCTCGCCGAGGTCGACGGTGCCGCCGGCGAACTGCCAGCCGGGGCGGTAGTTCGGCTTGAGGATCAGGACCCGGCCGGCCTCGTCCGTCAGCAGCGTGGCGGCGGCGGTGTAGGAGCGGGGCAGTGAGGCCAGCCAGCGGTCCCGCGATTCGGGCTGCTGCGGCTGCGGTTGCGACTGTGACTGCGACTGCTGCTGCTCGTCCATGGTCGCTCCTCCAGCAGGTGCGGACGGTGCTCGGGCGTTCGGCGGCATTCAACCACGTCGGCGCGGAGCCCGGGCCGTCCCGCGTGTCGGCGACCTGGGAGAGTTGGCGCCATGACCGACCAGATCCTGCTCGCCGACCGCCCCGAGCTGCCCACGCCCGTCACCGGCCTGCGGGCGTTCGGTCCCGCCGAGGACACCACCGTGGACACCGCCGGGGACGGCGCCGGGGACGGCGTGGCCGTGCTGCTGCTCGACCGGCCGCACCGCCGCAACGCGGTCACGCTCGCGATGTGGCAGGCACTGCCCGCGCTGCTCGCCGAGTTGGCCGCCCGGCCGGACGTACGGGCGCTGCTGGTCACCGGCGCGGCGGGCACCTTCAGCGCGGGCGCCGACATCGCCGAGCTCTCCGAGGTGTACGGCGATCCGGCCGCCGCCGACGCGTACCACGCGCAGAACGTCGAGGCGGAGCAGGCGCTGGCCGGCTTCCCGCACCCGACCATCGCGGTGGTGCACGGCTCCTGCGTCGGCGGCGGCTGCCAGTTGGCCGCCGCCTGCGACCTGCGGTTCGGCGCCGAGGACGCCCGGCTCGGCATCACGCCGGCCAAGCTCGGCGTGGTCTACCCGGCCGTGCCGACCACCCGGCTGGCCCGGCTGGTCGGCCCGGCCCGCGCGAAGTACCTGCTCTTCTCCGGGGAGTTGGTGGACGCCCGGCGGGCCGAGCTGTTCGGCCTGCTGGACGAGGTGCACCCGGCCGACCAGCTGGACGCACGCGCGCTGGAGTTCGCCCGGTTGCTGGCCCGCCGCTCGCCGCAGACCATCGGCGCGGCCAAGGCGGCGCTGGCGGCCGTGGACGAGCCGGGCGCGCGCGCCGCGCTGGCGCCCTGGGAGCGCCGCTCCCGCCAGGCACCGGACGTCCGCGAAGGGCTGGCGGCCTTCCTGGAGCGGCGTGAGCCGGCGTTCCGGCCCTTGCTAGGCCCGACGGAGTAACGTGAGACGTGGGTCCAGTCACTCTCTGGTGAGATGCCTTCAGGAGCAGTCCCACCCCGAGGCAAGGAGTTTCCGGACATGCGTGCACACGTTGGAGACCACATCCACATCCACAGCCGGGCGGTCGGCATGGACGACCGCATGGGCGAGATCCTCGAGGTGCGCGGCCAGGACGGCGAGCCGCCCTACATGGTCCGCTTCGCCGACGGCCACGAAGGGCTGATCTACCCGGGGCCCGACTGCATGGTCGAGCGCCGGGCAAACGGCGAGCACTAACAGCGCGCCCGGCGCGTCGGCGGGTCCTCAGCGGCTCCTCAGCGGATCGGCAGCCCCGAGAGGCTGCGCGCGATGACCAGCCGCTGGATCTCGCTGGTGCCCTCGAAGATCGTGTAGATCGCGCTGTCCCGGTGCATCCGCTCCACCGGGTACTCCCGGGTGTACCCGTTGCCACCGAGTAGCTGCATCGCCTGCGACGTCACCCACTTGGCGGTCTCGCCGGCGTAGAGCTTGGACATCGACCCCTCCGCCGCCGTGAACGGCTGCTGGTTGGCGGCCATCCAGGACGCCCGCCAGACCAGCAGCCGGGCCGCGTCGATCCGGGTGCGCATGTCGGCCAGGGTGAACGCGACGCCCTGGTTGTCGATGATCGGGCGGCCGAACTGCACCCGGGTCTTCGCGTAGTCCAGCGCCACCTCGTAGGCGGCCCTGGCGATCCCGATCGCCTGCGCGCCGACCGCCGGGCGGGAGGCCTCGAAGGTCGCCATCGCGGCGTTGCGGCCGGACTTCCTGGCGCCCTCGCGCGCCCGGGCGAGGCGCTCGTCGAGCTTCTCCTTCCCGCCGAGCAGGCAGTGCCCGGGCACCCGGACGCCGTCCAGCACCACCTCGGCGGTGTGCGAGGCGCGGATCCCGTGCTTCTTGAACTTCTGCCCCTGGCTCAGCCCGGCCGTGCCCGGCGGCACCACGAAGGAGGCCTGTCCGCGCGCGCCGAGCGCCGGGTCGACGGTGGCGACCACCACGTGCACGGCGGCGATCCCGCCGTTGGTCGCCCAGGTCTTGGTGCCGTTCAGCACCCACTCGTCGGTGGCCTGGTCGTAGACCGCCCGGGTGCGCAGCGCCGAGACGTCCGAGCCCGCGTCCGGCTCGGAGGAGCAGAACGCGGCGACCTTGACGTCCTCGGGCGTGCCGAACATCTGCGGGGCCCAGGTGCCGATCTGCTCGTCGGTGCCGTTCGCCAGCACCGCGACGGCCGCCAGCGTGGTGCCGACGATCGCGAGCCCGATGCCGGCGTCGCCCCAGAAGAGCTCCTCCATGGCGACCGGTATGCCGATGCCGGACGGGTCGAAGAACTGCTGGGCGTAGAAGTCGAGCGAGTAGATGCCGAGCCGGGCGGCCTCCTGGATGATCGGCCAGGGGGTCTCCTCGCGCTCGTCCCACTCGGCCGCGGCCGGGCGCATCACGTCGGCAGCGAAGCCGTGCAGCCAGTCGCGCACGGCGAGCTGGTCCTCGCCGAGCGCCATCGAGAAGGTGGTCATGCAGTTCCTCCAGGATCAAGATCGCGCCGCCCGGGGTGTTACCGGGGGTAACATGGACGGAGTCTGCTACTGATAGGTAACGGCTGTCAACGCGTGCACAACGTCACGCAGAGGATGGGAGGGATCGGTGACCGCCCTGGAGCAACCACGCAGGGAGCAGCTGCTGAACGCCGCCGACCGAGTGGTCCGGCGGGACGGCCCGGGGGCGAGCATGAACGCGATCGCCGCCGAGGCCGGCATCACCAAGCCCATCCTGTACCGGCACTTCGGCGATCGCGGCGGGCTCTTCCAGGCGTTGACGGACCGCCACACCTCCGGACTGCTGGCCGCCGTGCGCGCCGCGCTGGCCGAACCGCTGGAGCGGCGCGAGCGGGTCGAGCACGTGCTGGACACGTACCTGGCCGGCATCGAGGCCCGGCCACAGGTCTACCGGCTGCTCACCCACCCCGAGACCGGCGACCCGAACGGGGTCGGCAACGCACTGGCGCCCGCGCTGCGGCAGATCGCCGAGGAGATCACCCGCGCGGTGACCGCCCAGGTGGACCTCGGCCCCGACGCGCCGCTGCTCTCCGAGGCCTGGGGCCGGGCGATCACCGGGATGGTGCTGGCCGCCGGGGACTGGTGGCTGGAGCAGCGCCCCTGCCCGCGGGCCCGGATGGTGCAGGCACTGGCCGACCTGCTCTGGGGCCGGCTCGCCGCCGCGGCGCCACTGCCGGCCGCGCCGCTGCCCTCCTCGCCAAGCACAACTCCGGTTCCCCCGACCGATCCTGACACCACGTAGGGGCTCTTGCGCCCGGCGGCGGCTTCGGGGAGCATCGGCGCTCACCCCATCCCGGCCAGCCCCGTGCGAGGTGCCCGTGCGCGTCCGCCGTACCGCCGCCGCCCTGACCCTGGCCGTCGCCGCGCTGCTGACCAGCGCGCCGACGGCCCTCGCGCAGCCCGACCAGCCGCGCAGCGACGTCCCAGGCAGCAACGTCCCAGCCGGCGGCTTCCCCGCCGCCGACTTCCCGACCGGCACGGTCGGCACGCCGGACGGGCGGACGCTCTTCGCCGACCCGGCCGGGCGCACCGTCGAGCCGCGCGGCTTCAACGTCGACAAGTACGACGAGACCACCGAGGCCGATGTCCGCGCGATCGCCGAGCACGGCTTCACGCTGCTGCGGGTCGCGATCTCCTGGAACCGGCTGGAACCGACCCGCGACCGGTACGACCCGGTCGAGATCGGCAAGCTGCAGCAACTCCTCGGCTGGGCCGACCGCTACGGCCTGCTGGCCGTGATCGACTTCCATCAGGACGTCTACGGACCGGCGTTCGGCGGCGGCGACCGCGGCATACCGCTCTGGGCCACCCGGGACGACGGCCTGCCGTTCGTGCCGGACCCGAACGACTGGTTCGCCGGCTACTTCCAGCCGGCCGTCCAGGCCGCCTTCCGGCACCTCTACGACGACGCCGACCTGCGCCAGTGGCAGAGCGACTTCTACACCCACCTGGCCGGTGAACTGCGCGGCCACCCCAGCCTGTTGGGCTACGACCTGTTCAACGAGCCGTTCGGCCCGATCGACGGCGACCCGAGCGACCCGGCGGTGCTCGCCGCCTCCGCCGCCACGCTGGAACAGGGCCGGCTGGCCGGCATGTACCAGCGGCTGATCGGTGCCATCCGCTCGGTGGACCAGCGCAGTTGGCTCTTCGTCGAGCCGACCGTGCTGGTCGGCCAAGGGGTGCCGACCCAGCTGCCCGGCTTCGCCGACCCGCGCCCGGGCGCCGCCCGGATCGGCTACGCGCCGCACTTCTACGACACCGCCGTGGAGAACGGCGCCGACTGGAACCCCGCCGACGGCTTCATCGAGAACTACACCGCGGCGATCACCGCCTACCCGCAGGCCCACCGGATGCCGGTGCTGGTCGGTGAGTGGGGGCCGCCGAACTCGCGCACCCCGGGCAACACCGAGCTGGTCCGCCGCCAGGTCGCCGCGATGGCGGGCTTCGCGAGCGCCTGGACCATGTGGTACTGGTGCGAAGGAGACGGCGGCTACTGCGCGTTGGGGCCGGACGGGCAGCCCGCGCCGGGCGACGAGCCGGCCTTCGGGCCGTACGCGGTGGCGCTCGCCGGAGTGCCCCGCGAGGAGTCCTGGCAAGCCGGCTCCTACCAGGTCGAGTTCAGCACCGGACGGCCCGGCGACTGGACCGAGCTCGCGGCCCCGGCCGGCGCGCGGGTCACGGTGACCGGCACCCCGATCGTGCTGACCGAACGCAGCACGCCGGGGCGGATCCGGGTACTGCTGCCCGCCGCCCGGCCGGGCTCCGACGTCACACTCACGGTCACCGACTGACCGGTACGCGGTGACCGGCCCGCGCAGCGTCAGAGCAGGTCGGCCCGGGCGGCCTGGATGCCCGCCTGGAACCGGGTGCGCGCGCCGAACCGGTCCATCAGCTCGCGCACCCAGCGCTGCACGGTCCGGGTCGAGACGCCCATCTGCCGGGCGATGCTCTCGTCGGTCAGCCCCGCCGCGAGCAGCGCCAGCAGCTGGCGGTGCCGGTCCTGCGGCAGTTCGGTGGAGTCCGGCGCCGGCATCCGCATCGCGCGCGACCAGTACAGCTCGAAGAGACCGGCCAGCGCGTCCAGCAGTGAGGACGGGCGGACCAGCAGCACGCTCTGCAGCTCGGTCCCCGAGCTGACCGGCAGCAGCGCCCAGCGCTCGTCCACCAGCGCGAGCTTGAGCGGCAGTTCGGGCAGCACCCGGGCCTGCTCGCCGGCCCCGGTGAACATGTGGATCTCGGTGAGCCGCTCGGGCTCGCGCAGCACCCGGCTCTCGTAGACCACCCGCATCCGCACGCCCCGGGCCAGCGCGGCCAGTTCGAGCTCCGGGTCGGCGCGGCGGATGTACGGCGGCTTGTCCAGCACCCGCAACTCCGCACGCACGCCGAGCTGGAGGCTGCGCCAGAGCTCGGCGATCGAGTCCCGGCCGGTGACGATCTCCACCAGGCCGGCGGCCTCCGCGTCGGGACGGGCCCGGCGGTAGGTGCGCAGCAGCTCGTTGATCCGCCCGCGGGTGCGGCGCAGTTCGAGCTCGCGCCGCATCAGCAGCTCCTCCAGCGCCACGTCCGGCGCCGCGGCACTCCACAGCACGCCCTGCGGGCCCGGCCGTTCGACCAGCCCGAGGTCGGCCAGCGCGCCGAGCGCGGCCGACGTCCGCTCCGCGCCCAGCCCGAGGGCGCTGCTCAGCTGGGCGGCACTGAGGCCCGAACTGGTCAGCAGGTGCAGGTAGAGCAGTTCCTGATCGCCAGCCAGGCCCAACCCGCCCAACCGCCCGGTCCACTGCTCCGACAACGGCGCCACCCCCAGCATCCCGCGCTGCTGGACGACCATTCCCCGGCTCCGGCATCCGCCCAGTTCGTGACCCGACTGTGGTCCAAACCTGGCCGGAAATCAAGAGTTTCGCACCCTGACATGTTTCCGCCATGTCGCATTCCGGCTCCGGCTGCCACCTTCCTCAAGGTCGCCGCCGGGCGCCACGCTGAGCCGCATCACCTCGGCACGCCGCCCGGCCCCACCCGGCGGAGTGCCGCGGCGCGACGACCCCCACTTCTTGCGCCCTAGGAGTTCCTCCGCCATGACCAGCCTTCGCACCGTCAAGCCCGCCCGACTCGCCGTCGCGGCGCTGCTCGCGCTCTCCGGCGCCGGCCTGGCCGCGCCCGCCGCCGTCGCGGCCACCCCCGCGCACAGCGCCGTCCACTACGGCACCATCTTCGGCAACGGCGGCCACAACGGCCCCGGCTTCTCCGGCAACAGCGTCTGGGGCGGCTACATCGCCCAGGGCAACGGCTTCAAGAAGATCACCGGCTCCTGGACCATGCCGGACGTCCAGTGCAACACCACCAACGACCTGTTCGCGCCGTGGGTCGGCATCGACGGCTACGGCTCGCAGACCGTCGAGCAGACCGGCGTCCAGGTCGACTGCTCCAGCGGCGCGCCGGTCTACTCCGGCTGGTACGAGATGTACCCGGCGCCGCCGCAGTTCTTCAGCAACCCGGTCTCCGCCGGCGACGTCTTCACCGGCACCGTGACCTACACCGGCAGCCACCGCTACACGCTGACGCTGCACGACGCCACCCAGAACTGGACCAAGACCGTCACCAAGACGCTCAGCGCGCAGAACATCAGCGCCGAGGCGGTGATCGAGTCGCCGTCCCAGAGCTACCCGTCCTTCAACGAACTGGACTTCTCCAACGTCACGGTGAACGGCCAGTCCTTCGACAACTACAACCCGTTCTCGGTGGACAGCGGCCCGTACACCGAGACCGGCCTGCAGAACGGCTCCTTCTCCATCATCCCGGGCTGAACCTTGGGCATGACCTGACGGACCGTCACGAATGCTGACGGAGACCACCGGTGCGGGGGG
>NZ_JBWXUE010000064.1:0-19730 GCF_057158765.1 Kitasatospora sp. NEAU-69 | reverse complement strand
TGGCCCAGCACCCGGGGATCCGCGCGGTCGCGGTGGTGGCCCGGGACGTGCAGCCGGGGGACCGCCGGCTGGTCGCCTACCTGGTCCCGAACGGCGACGCGGCGCCGGACGTCGCCGAACTGCGGGCGTACGCGGGCGCGCGGCTGCCCGAGTACATGGTGCCATCGCTCTGGTCCACGCTCCCCGAACTGCCGCTCACCTCAAGTAAGAAGGTGGACCGCAAGGCCCTGCCCGCCCCGGTCGCCGACCGCCTCGCCGACGAGACCCCGTACGCCGCGCCGAGCGATCCGACCGAGCAACTCATCGCCGAGGCCTGGGCCGAGATCCTGGGCATCGCACGGATCGGCGTGCACGACGACGTCTTCCTGCTCGGCGCGCACTCGCTGCTGGTCACCCGGGTGCTGGCCCGCCTGGTCGCGGTCTTCGGCGTGACGATCCCGCTGCGCCGGCTCTTCGAGGCGACCACCGTGGCGACCCTGGCGGAGGTGGTCCGCGAGGCCGTGGAGGCCGACATCGCGGAGCTGACCGACGAGGAGGTCGCCGAACTCCTGGCTCAGGAGGGGTGATTCCGTCATCCTCAGCACCGCCGGTGCCCTGTCACCCCTGCCCTGTCATCCCTGCCCTGTCACCCCCGCATGCCGGGGTGGCAGGGCACCGGCCGTTTCCGCGGCTGCCGTCGGATGATCGAAAGAGCGGGTGGTCGGGATGCGAAGTTCCAGCCATTGACAGCGGACTGAGGATCCGGCAGATTTTTTGCTGCGACCCGGTCACGTCACCGATCCGGGTTCCTTGACGGCCGAATTACTTCGCCGATCAATCACAACCGGAGCCCAGCAAAGCCGTTTGCGGCTCCCGGCTCACTCTCGCAGACCTGATCACCTAGCTGAAGGTGCCTGCCGTGAAGCTGAACAGCCACAACGAGTGGTCCCCGCTCAGGGAAGTCGTCGTCGGGTCGGCCGAGAACTACACGTCGCACGACCGCGAACTCTCGTTCGACTTGTTCTTCCACGAGAACCTGTTCCGTTCCGACTGGGCCTATCCGCGACTGAACCGGGCGAGCCGGCCGACCGCGGAGGACCGGAGCTGGGGCATCAAGCAGCGTTACGCGGAGGAGCTCCACGAGGACGTCGAGGGCCTGGCCGGCGTGCTGCGCTCGCTGGGCGTCACGGTGCACCGCCCGATGACGCTCGCCAAGGACGCGCCGGCGATCAGCGGCTTCGGCTGGCAGGCGATGCCGGTTCCGCCGCTCAACATCCGGGACAACACGCTGATCCTCGGCGACGAGATCATCGAGACCCCGCCGGCCATCCGCTCGCGGTACCTGGAGACCAGGCTGCTGGAGCCGGTCTACCGGCGCTACTACGAGGCCGGCGCGCGCTGGACCACCATGCCCAGGCCGCTGCTGACCGACCACTCCTTCGACCTGTCGTTCGCGCGCAGCGCCGAGACCACGCTGGGCGGACCCACCGAGCCGATCGGCGAGCCCGAGGCGTCGCCGTACGACGTCGGCTTCGAGATGATGCTCGACGGCGCCCAGTGCATCCGGCTGGGCCGCGACCTGATCGTGAACGTCGCGACCGAGAACCACCGGCTCGCGGTGGACTGGCTGGAGCGGCACCTGCGGGACCGCTACCGGATCCACCGGGCGTACCGGATGAGCGACTGCCACATCGACAGCATGCTGCTCGCGCTGCGGCCGGGCGTGTTCCTGGCCCGCCACGAGGGAATCGCCGACCTGCTGCCCGAGCCGTTCAGGCGGTGGAAGATCATCGTGCCGCCGCAGCCCGACCCGCGGAACTTCCCGTCCTACGACGACGGCGACCTGCTGCTCGCCAGCCCGTACATCGACCTGAACGTCCTTTCGGTCAGCCCGGAAACCGTGCTCGTCAACGAGGCCTGTGTCGAACTGCGCGAGACGCTGGAGCGCGCGGGATTCACCGTCGTGCCGGTCCGCCATCGCCATCGCCGGCTTTTCGGCGGCGGATTCCACTGCTTCACGCTCGACACGGTCCGCGACGGCGGGCTCGAAGACTACCGGTGACCCGGATTTGGTAGGGCCGCTGCCGCGAAGTCGCGGTGTTGAGGCCGCGCTGTGAAGTCGCGGTGCAGAAGTCGCGGTCCTATCACCGAAACGAGCAGAGGAAAGGAGGGATCGCCATGTGGGACGAGATGAACGACACCGAGCACGACTGCTGAATTCCCGTCGCTGAATAACGACGCGGGGCCGTTCGGGTACCACCCTGCGGCCTCGCGTTCCTCCCGTGGACAGCGCCGACCGAAGGAGTGGCAGGACATGAGGGTCCTCATCGGCAATCACATCGACGTGTCGATCCGGCTGCGCAAGGACATGCGGTCCTGGACCCAGCGCATTCTGTGGTTCGCCAGGGACGGTGATCTGATCATCCTTCCCGATGAGCCGGACGAGACCTTCCTGCGCTATGTCACCTCGCTGACCGGGGTGGACCGTTCGTCGCTGACCGTCCTGGTGCCGCCGCCGGGCGAGTACGGCCGCCATCTGCTCGACCCGCCGCGGCTGGCCGACGAGGGATTCCGTCGCGCGGTCGCGGCCAGGATCGCGGAGCCCGCCGAGGTGGAGGAGGTCTTCGCGCTCTGGCCCTCGGCGCAGGTCTCGCGCTTCGCCGAGGCACTGCGGCTCTCCCACAGCCTGCCCGCCGCGGACTTCTTCGCCCAGGGCGGCGGCGAACTCGTCAACAACAAGGCGAACTTCCGCGCCCTGGCCGCTGCGGCCGGGGTGCCGACGGCGCCCGGCGAGGTGTGCCGCAGCCTCGACGAAGCGGTCGAGGCGACCGGGCGACTGCTGGCCACGGCGGCCGCGGTCTTCGTGAAGCAGGCCCACAACGGCGCCGGTTCGGGCAACCAGGTACTGGTCAGCGACGACGCCGTGCAGACGGCGCACGCGGGGGCCAAACACCTGCACCGACTCGCCCCCGGCCCGGCCGGGATCCGCGCCTACTGGCTGGACCGCTGGGACTGGGCCTCGGCCGGCGGGCGGTTCCCGGTGGTGGTGGAGGAGTTCCGGCAGCGGTCGACCTCGGTCTACTCGGAGTACCACGTCGGGGACGGCGGCGCGCGGCCCACCGAGACCGGCACGCTGTTCTACGTCGGGCGCCGGCTCAGCCATCAGGCGGTCCCGCTGCGCGGCCAGCCCGACCAGGTGCGGACGCGCCTGATCGCGCTCGGCCGCCGGCTCGCCGAGGCGTACGGCGCGGTCGGCTACCGCGGCTACCTCAGCGCGGACGCGGTGGTCGAGCCGACCGGCGAGGTGGTGTTCACCGAGGTCAACGCGCAGGTCTCCGGTTCGGCCCACCTCTACGAGGCGATCGCGCACCGGGTCGTCGATGTGTGGCGCCGGCCGGAGCGGACCGTGGTCGAGTACCACTGGCCGGCGCACTGGAAGGTCGTCGGCTTCGACGAGTTCCTGGAGGCGGCCGCCGAGTCGGGCTGCGGCTACGACCCGGTCGAGCGGACCGGGATGATCCTCGCCACGCCCTTCGACGAGATCCGCGGCCTGGTGTTCGCACTCGCGTACGCCACCGAGGAGGCCCGCGACGCGGCCTACCAGAAGCTGGACGACCGCTTCCGCGTGACCGGGGGAGCCGGCGGTGAGTGACCCCGGCGGCTTCGGCCTGAAGAGCGGGCTGACGCTGGCGCTGCTGGCCTGGATGCTCTACGCAGGCTACCTGCGGCGCAAGGGCGGCTTCTTCCGGTGGCCGATGTTCACCAGCCACTGCGCGGTCGTCGCCGAACTGGAGCTGACGACCGCGGACGGGCAGGTGACGGCGGTCAACATGTTCCACCACCTGCCGGCGCACGCTCCCTGGATCACCCCGCGCGAGTTCGACCTGCTGCTGGAGTTCCTCTCCCGGGACGGGCAGGTGAGCGGCCGCGGCACGTTCTACGGGAACGCCAAGACGTTCGACCTGACGATTGTGGACTCCCGTGTGGATGTGGAACGCGCTCGCACACAACTTCGGCACCCTGACCAGTGAGTGGCGCGTCCAGCTGTTCCGGATGCTCTTCGGGCTCGGCTGCCTGTGGAAGTTCCTGGAGACCTTCCGCCACCGGGGTTGGCACCGGTTCGACCCCGGGACCTTCAACCGCTTCCAGCTGGTGCGCCGCAAGGGTGTGCTGGGGCTGCGGATCGCGCAGAGCTACCGGGCGCTGGCGGTGCTGCGCTGCCTGGCGGCGCTCGGCGTGCTGCTCGGGTGCTGGACCGCTGCCTGCCTGATCCTGGTGATCGGCTTCCTGGCCGTCGAGCTGGTCTACGAGCCGCGCAAGCACCCGGTCTACTTCATGCTGAACGGCCTCTACCTGCTGCTGGCCGGCGCCTCCGGTTCGCTGCTGCGGCTGGACGCGACCCAGAGCACGGCCAACACCTGGGCCCAGTGCCTGATCGCGCTCACCACCACGCACCTGTACTGGAACTCGGCCTGGATGAAGCTGCGCTCCGCGCAGTTCCGCTCGGGCCGGGTGCTGGCCCAGGTGGTGCACGTCGCGGAGCGGACCAGGGACCAGGTGAGCTACCGGGAGTACTGTCTGCCCGGCTGGGCCTGGCGGCCGTTCAGCCAGGGGCGGGACGTGGACGTCCGGCGCTGGCGGCTGCTCGCGCTCTCGACGATCGGCGTCGAGCTGCTGCTGCCGCTGGGCCTGCTGTACGGGCCGGTCCGGCTGCTCTGCCTCGGGGTGGGGCTGGGCATGCATGCCGTCTTCACGTTCCTGAAGCCGCGCGGGCTGGTCCCGTTCTCGCTGATCACCGTGGCCAGCTACCTCGCCTTCGCGCCCTGAGCCGGGGCTGGCTACACCTCCGATCGGCTCAGTCGTGCTGCGCGACCAGACCGGCGGCCGGCGCGGAGTACCTGCGCACCGAGGGCATCAGCCCGTAGATCAGCGCGACGCCGCCCAGGCAGGTGATCCCGCCGAGGACGATCGCCCGCTCCGCCCCGAGCAGCGAACCGGCCAGCCCGGCACGGAAGTTGCCCAGCGCCGGGCCGGCCACCCCGATCGACTGGGAGACCGCGTTGACCCGCCCGCGGTAGGCGTCCTCGGTCGACAGCTGGACCACGATGCCCCGGCTGATCACGCTGATGGTGTCGGCCGCGCCCGCGATCAGCAGCAGGCCGACGATGATCCACGACGAGCCGAGCAGCCCCAGCACGGCGATCGAGGCGCCCCACACCATGGCCGCCAGCAGGACCAGCAGGCCGGGCCGGCCGAACGCGGTCACCCGGCCGGAGAGCAGGCTGGAGACGATGCCGCCCACCGCGATCGCCGAGATCATGTATCCCAGGGTCTGCGAGGCGCCGCCGAAGTAGTCGCTGTTCAGCTCCGGCAGCAGCGCCACCGGATAGGCCAGCACGGTCGCGCAGAGGTCGGCGAGCAGGCAGCCGAGCACGGCCGGGCGGCCCGCGAGGTAGCGCAGCCCGTCCGTCATCGCCGACAGGCCAGGGCGCTTCTTGACCGGCGCCGTCAGGTCCGGCAGCCGGTAGACCCCGTAGAGCGAGGCGAGGTAGCTGAGGCTGTCGAGCAGGTAGCAGGCCGTCAGACCGAACCAGGTGGTGAGCCAGCCGGCCAGCATCGGCCCGGCGAGGACGGACCACTGGCTGCTCATCTGGTTCAGCGCGATCCCGGCCGCGAGTTGATCGCTGCCGAGCAGCGAGGGCACGAAGGTGGCCCTGGCCGGCCCGGAGACGGCGGAGAGCACGGCCTTGGCGGCGGCGATCAGGTACAGCAGCAGCATGCTGTCCAGCCGCAGCGCGCTCTGCGCGGTCAGCGCGGCCGAACCGGCGCACAGCCCGAGGCTGGTGAGCAGGACCAGGCGCCGCCGGTCCAGGTGGTCGGACAGGGTGCCGCCGAAGAGTGCGAAGAGGATCCGCGGCAGGCCGATCGCCAGCCCGGTGCCGCCGACCGCGGCCGCCGAGTGCGTGATCGTCCAGCTCTGTAAGAGGATCGCGTACGAGCTCAGCTGGCCGCCGAAGGCGGACAGCGTGGTCCCGGTCCACAGCCGGGCGAAGGCGGGGTTCCCGCGCAGCGGGCTGATGTCGATCAGCGCCCGGGGCGCGCGCCGTGGCCGGGACACCCGTCACCCGGACCTTTCGCAGTCGCGCAGCGCCTCGGCGACGGCCGACTTCGTCGCGCGCAGCAGCGCCGCACTGGCGGCCCGGTCGGTGCGGACCTCCACCAGCCGGGTGCCGCCGCCGGCCAGCGCCGTGGGCAACTCCTCGGCCCGGTCGATGCGTTGGTACGCCCAGCCGGTCGCGGCCGCGACCAGGGAGAAGTCGACGCCGTGCGGAGTGCCGAAGAGCCGCTCGAAGTCCGCTCCCAGGGCGGCGTAGGACATCTGCGAGAAGAGCCCGCCGCCGTTGTTGTTCGCCACCACGATCGTCAGGTCGGGGCGCGGCTCACCGGGGCCGATCACCAGGCCGCCCTGGTCGTGCACCAGCGCGAGATCGCCCAGCAGCGCGAGGGCCGGGCTCGAGCCGCCGCGCTGGTGGGCCAGGGCCAGGCCGACGGCCGTCGAGACGCAGCCGTCGATGCCGCTCACCCCGCGGTTCGCCAGCACCCGCGCGGCAGCTCCCACGCCCATGGTCAGGTCCAGATGGCGGATCGGCATGCTCGACCCGACGAACAGCAGTGCCTGCGGGCCGGCGAGTGCGACGAGGTCGCGGGCCAGGCGCAGTTCGCTGAGCTGCTCGTGCCCGTCCAGCGCCGCGTCCAGCGTCTGCCGGGCCACCGCCTCGTACCGGCGCCACCGCTCCAGCCAGGCGCCGGTGCGCCGCGGCCCGCCCGGCAGCGCGGTGGCCTCGGGCAGCGCGCCGGCCACCCGGGCGGCGGTGCGGGTCGGGTCGGGCCAGCGGTCCGGCGGGGCGATCACCAGGTGCCGCACCCGGGGGTAGAGCGCGAGCAGCTGGCGGACCAGTCCGGGGCGTCCGACCGTCACCACCAGGTCAGGATGCAGCCGTTCGGCCAGCTCCCGGACCGCCAGCAGGTGACCGTAGGTGGTGATGGCGTTCGGTCCGTGCCGGGCGCCACTGGTGGGCCCGGCGAGGACCGGCCAGCCCGCCGCCTCGGCGTACGCCACCGCGCGCTGCGGATCCTGCGCGCCGTCGGCGACGACCAGCAGGCCGCGTTCGGGCGGATCCAGCAGCTCCGGGACGATGGCCGGGGCACCGGTGGGCGCCACGTCCGTCCAGGGGCCGCCGTCCGGACGGCCGTCGAGCGAGTCGATCCACTCCTCGTCGCCGGGCTCGGCGAGCAGCGGCACCCGGAACGGCACGTTCAGGTGGATCGGGCCGCGCCCGCGCCCGGCCGCCAGGCCCCGGCAGACCACGGACCGCCAGTAGGCGCTCATCCCGCGCCGGGGCTCGGCGACGGCGAGTTCGGTCGAGAACCGGACGGCCCCGCCGTACAGCCCGGTCTGGTCGATGGTCTGGTTGACGCCGGTGCCGCGCAGCTCGGGCGGCCGGTCGGCGGTCAGCACCACCAGCGGCACCCGGGCGTGCTCGGCCTCCAGCACCGCCGGGTGGAAGTTGGCCGCGGCCGTGCCCGAGGTGCAGACCACCGGGACCGGCCGGCCGGACGCCTTGGCGAGCCCCAACGCCAGGAAGGCGGCCGAGCGTTCGTCGATCCGCACGTGCAGGCGAATGCCCGGGTGCTGCGCGAAGGCCACCGCGAGCGCGGCCGAGCGCGAGCCCGGCGCGATGACCGCCTCGGTGACGCCGCCCCGGGCCAACTCGTCCACCAGGACCCGGGCCAGGGCGGTGCCGGGGTTCAGCATGCGCCCAGGAGAGGGCCCAGCGGGCGCGGCTCGCCTGGGGCCTGTCCGGGGCCCCCGTGAAGCGCCGTATCCCCGTGGTCGTCCCGAGCGGACATCAGCAGACCCCCTGCGCAGCAGCCGGCGCCCGACCGGTGGGCCGGGCGGCTCACGGTCACCGTACCCACAGTTGCGCTGTGACAGCGGTACGTTGCGCAGGAACCAGCCCTTCGTGACCGCAGTGACTGCCGGGGCGGGGGGGGGGGGGGGGGGGGGGGGGGGGTGGGGGGGGAGGGGGTGGGGGGGGGGGGAGGGGGGGGGGGGGGGGTGTGCGCGGGCCGGCCCGCGCGCCCGCCGGCGGTGGGTCAGGCCGTCGCGACCGCGGCTTGCGCCTGCGCGTCCGCTGCCGGCTCGTCCGCCACAGGCTGGGCGTCCGCGAGGCTCGGGGCGGCGCGGACGGCCGGGCTGAGGGTGGCGACCACGGCGAGCAGCAGCATCCAGGCCGCCAGCACCAGGACGGTCGCGTGCGGGCCCAGCCAGTCCAGCAGCAGGCCGCCGACCAGGGAGCCGAGCGGGACGGCGCCGAAGGCGACCAGGCCGACCGCGCCGAGCACCCGGCCGCGGATCCGGTCGGGGGTGACGGCGAGCTGGTAGGCCGAGGTCACCACGTTCCAGACCGGGCCGACGAAGCACATCAGCGCGTAGACCGCGCCGATCAGGTAGGCGTTGTGCACCAGCAGCAGCAGCGGAACCAGCAGCGCCCAGGCCCAGTTGGACCCGACCACCACGACCCGCATCGACAGCCGGCGCTCCAGCGCGGGCGCCACCAGCGAGCCGAGGACGCCGCCCACCGCCGCGACGCCGAACATCACGCCGATCGCGGCCGAGGAGCCGCCCTTGCCGCCGCCGGCGATCACGATCACGGTCAGGAAGAGCGACTGGAAGAGCAGGTTGCTGCCCGCGATCAGCGCCGTCGTGGTGCGCAGGAACGCGTGGCGCCACAGCCAGCCGATGCCCTCGCCGATCTCGGCAGCGATGCGCCCCCGGGGGCGCTCGCCGGTCCGCGCGACCTGGAAGTCCTTGCGGATCAGCAGCAGCGCGCCCAGCGACCAGGCATAGCTCAGCGCGTCGAAGAGGAACGGCACCGCCCGGCCGATCCCGAACAGGATCCCGCCGAGCGGCTGGCCGAGCATCGCGGCGCCGCGTGCCCGCGCCTCGTTGCGGGAGAGCGCGAGCGCGAGCTGCGAGGAGTGCACCACGTTCGGCACGGCCGCCGAGGCGGCGATCCGGAACGCGACGGTCAGGGTGCCCTCGAAGAACCCGACGGCCAGGATGTGCGGCAGCGAGAGCCGGCCGGCCAGCAGGGCGACGGCGATGCTGCCGATGGCCAGCGCGCGCAGCACGTCGCACCAGATCATCACCCGCTTGCGGTTCCACCGGTCGATCAGCGCGCCCGCCGGGAGCTGGAAGAGCAGTTGCGGCAGCAGCGCGACGAAGCCGGTCAGGCCGGCGTTGACCGGGGAGCGGGTCAGCGCGAGGACCAGCAGCGGGTAGGCGACGCTGGAGGCGTTCGAGCCCAGGCCAGACACCGCCGAACCCTGCCAGAGCAGCAGGAAGTCACGGTTGCGCAGCAGCGACGGCACCTGCTCGGCCGGTGGCACCTGCTCGGTTGACGGCACCTGATCGGTCGGCGGGCCCTGATCGGTCGGCGGCTCCTTCTCAGTCATAGGGCGATGCTGGGCGGCCGACGACCGCCCGGGACAGAGAAGGACCGGCACTCATGTGCGCGGGAACCGCTGCGCGAAGGAGCGCCGCGCTGACTCTGCGCCCGGCCCCGGCCCGCTGTGCAGGCTGAACCCGGCCCCCGGTCAGTCCCCGACCACCCGATTCCGCGGTCGGCCTACCGCGCACACAGGAAGGCGAAGGATGAGCACGAGCTCGATCTCCCGCGCGGAGCTGCTGCAGCGGCGCCTGCAGGGCCTGGCGAAGGCGAAGCGGTCCGACGGCATCGCGCCGGTGGCACGGGACGGCGCGCTGCGCCCGTCGTTCGCGCAGCGCCGGCTCTGGATGCTCGACCGGATGCAGCCCGGCAGCACCGAGTACCTGATGCCGCTGCGGCTGCGGCTGCGCGGCGAGTTGGACGCGGCGGCGCTGCGCCGGGCGCTCGACGAGTTGGCCGCCCGGCACGAGGTGCTGCGCACCCGCTTCGCGACACTGGACGACGAGCCGGTGCAGGTCGTCGACGAGCCGGGCCGGGTCGCGTTCCGCACCGTCGACCTGCGCGGGACAGACCGCGGCACCGATCGCGGCACCGAGCGCGCCGCGGCCGAGCTGCGGGTCGACGAGCTGGTCGCCGAGGACGGCACCCGTCCGTTCGACCTGGCCGCCGAGCACCCGGTGCGGGCGTTGCTGATCCGGCCGGCCGACGACGAGCACGTGCTGCTGCTGACGCTGCACCACATCGCCTCCGACGGCTGGTCGGAGTCCGTGCTGCTCGGCGAACTCGACCGGCTCTACTCGGCGTTCGCAGCCGGCGCGCCCTCGCCGCTGACGCCGCTGCCGGTCCAGTACGCGGACTTCGCCGGCTGGCAGCGCGAGCGCCTCAGCGGCGCCCGGCTCGCGGAGCAGCTCGACTACTGGCGCACCAAGCTCGCGGGCGTGGAGCCGCTGGAGCTGCCGACCGACCGGCCGCGCGGGGCGGTGCGCGACAGCTCCGGCGCGAGCGTCGCGTTCACCGTGCCGGCCGAGCTCGCCGAGCCGCTGGTCACGCTCGGCCGCGCGCACGGCGCGACCCCGTTCATGGTCTTCCTGGCCGCCTTCCAGCTGCTGCTGGGCCGGTACGGCCGGCAGACGGACGTGGTGGTCGGCAGCCCGGTGGCCGGCCGCGACCAGGCCGAGACGCACGAGCTGATCGGTCTCTTCGTCAACTCCGTGGTGCTGCGCACCGACCTCTCGGGCGACGTCTCGTTCACCGAGCTGCTGGCCCGGGTCCGGGAGACGGCGCTGGGTGCCTACGCGCACCAGGAGACGCCGTTCGAGCGGCTGGTGGACGAGCTGGCGCCGACCCGCGACGCGTCCCGCAACCCGATCTTCCAGGTCGTCTTCCAGCTGGCCGGCAACGAGCCGACCGCGCTGACCGGCCTGCGCGCCGAGCAGGAGCCGGTCGGCTGGCAGAGCGCCAAGTTCGACCTCGGCCTCGCGCTCGCCACCCGCCCGGACGGCTCGCTCGGCGGCCAGCTGGAGTACGCGACCGCGCTCTTCGACGCCGCCACCGCGCAGCGGCTGGTCGGCCACCTGCTGCGGCTGCTGGAGAGCATCGCCGCCGACCCGAACGGCCGGGCGAGCGCGCTCGACCTGCTCACCGCCGCCGAGCGCGAGCAGCTCGCGCAGTGGAGCGGCCCCGGCCACCGCTACCCGACCGCGGCCTCGCTGCCGGAGGCGTTCGAGGCCCGGGTGGCGCAGACACCGGAGGCGATCGCGGTCAGCTGCGAGGGCGAGCGGCTGAGCTACGCCGAGCTGAACTCCCTTGCCAACCGGCTCGCGCACCGGCTGCGCGCGCACGGCGCCGGGCCGGACACGCTGGTCGGCGTCCGCCTCGACCGCGGGCTCGACCTGGTGGTCGCGCTGCTCGGCGTGCTCAAGTCCGGCGCCGGTTACCTGCCGCTCGACCCGACCCAGCCGGCCGACCGGCTGGCGTACATGCTCGGCGACGCCGCCGTCACCCTGGTGGTCGCCGCCGAGCAGCTGCCCGGCGTGACCACCGTGCTGCCGCTCGGCGACCTGGCCGCCGTGCCGGACACCGACCCGGCGCCGCTCTGCACCAGTGAGGACGTCGCGTACGTCATCTACACCTCCGGCTCCACCGGCGCCCCGAAGGGCGTCCCGGTGACCCACGGCAACGTGCTGCGCCTGCTGAGCTCCTGCGAGCAGGACTTCGGCTTCGGGCCGGACGACGTCTGGACGCTCTTCCACTCCTACGCCTTCGACTTCTCGGTCTGGGAGCTCTGGGGCGCGCTGCTGCACGGCGGCCGCGCCGTGGTGGTGCCGTTCGCGGTCTCGCGCTCGCCGAAGGACTTCCTCGACCTGCTGGTGGCCGAGCGGGTCACCGTGCTCAACCAGACCCCGTCCGCCTTCCGCGGGCTGGTCGAGGCGGTCACCGAGACCGCCCTGGCACCGGCCGAACTCGCGCTGCGCACCGTGGTCTTCGGCGGCGAGGCGCTCGACGTGGCCGAGCTGGCGCCGTGGTTCGACCGGTTCGGCGACCGCACGCCGGCGCTGGTCAACATGTACGGGATCACCGAGACGACCGTGCACGTGACCTACCGCCGGGTGAGCGCCGCCGAGGTGTCGGCCGCCCGGCGCAGCCCGATCGGCCGCCCGCTGGGCGACCTGCGCACCTACCTGCTCGACGACGAGCTGAACCCGGTACCGGTCGGCGTGCCCGGCCAGATCCACGTCTCCGGGCCGGGACTGGCCCGCGGCTACCTGGGCCGGCCCGCGCTGACCGCCGAGCGGTTCGAGCCCGACCCGTACTCGCCGGTGCCCGGCGCGCGGATGTACCGCACCGGTGACGTCGCCCGGTTCGGCCCGGACGGCGACCTGGAGTTCCTCGGCCGCGCCGACGACCAGGTGAAGATCCGCGGCTACCGGATCGAGCCCGGCGAGATCGAGGCGGCGCTGACCGGGCACCCCGACGTGGAGAAGAGCGTGGTGCTCGCGCACCGCGAGGCCGGCGACCGCGAGGCCCGGCTGGTCGCGTACCTGACCCCGGCGGCGGGCCGCTCGCTCGACGTCGCCGAGCTGCGCGAACACCTCGGCCGCACGCTGCCCGCCTACATGGTGCCCGCGCTCTTCGTGCCGCTGGACGCGTTCCCGGTGACCGCGAACGGCAAGGTGGACCGGCGCGCACTGCCCGACCCGGCGGCCTCCCGGGCCCTGGTCGGCGAGCACGTCGCGCCCCGGAGCCCGGTCGAGCGGCTCGTCGCGCAGACCTGGGCCGAGGTGCTCGGGGTGCCGCAGGTCGGCGTGCACGACAACTTCTTCGCGCTCGGCGGCGACTCGATCCGGGCGATCCGGGTGGTCGGCGCGCTGCGCCCGCGCGGCGTCGAGCTGACCGTGCAGAACCTGCTGGTCCACCAGACGGTCGAGGGCCTGGCCCGGTTCGCCGAGGCGGCGCGCCCGGACGCGGCGGCCAGCGTCGAGGAGCAGCGGGTCGCGCCGTTCGCCCTGCTCTCGGAGGCCGACCGGGCGAAGTTGCCGGCGGAGCTGGCGGACGCCTACCCGCTCTCCATGGTGCAGGCCGCCATGGTCTACCAGATGATCGCGGACCGGGACGAGAGCCCGTACCACAACATCACGCTCTTCCCGTTCGTCGATGACGCGCCGTTCTCGCTGCCCGCGCTGCGCGCCGCCGCCACGCTGCTGGCCCAGCGGCACGAGATCCTGCGTACCAGCTTCGACCTCACCCGCTTCTCCGAGCCGCTGCAGCTCGTGCACGCCACCGGCGACCTGGAAGTCGGCTACGCCGACCTCCGGGAGCTGGACGAGGAGCAGGCCCGGCAGGAGCTGGAGCGGTTCACCGCCCGGACCCGCCGCGAGCCGTTCGACGTCACCCGCGCGCCGATGCTCCGCTTCCACGTGCACCAGACCGCCGAGGACCGCTGGACGCTCTCGTTCATCGAGTGCCATGCGATCCTCGACGGCTGGAGCCACCACTCGCTGATCAGCGAGGTGATGGCCGACTACCGGGCGATCCGGGACGGGCGCGAGGGCGCTGCCCCCGCCGGGCACACCGTCCGGTTCGCCGACCACATCGCGCTGGAGCAGCGCTCGCTGGCCGACCCGGCCGACCGCGCGTTCTGGCAGGAGCGCACCGGCCGCTACGACCGGATCGAACTGCCGGGCGGCTGGGCCGCCGCGCCGGAGGCCGCCGAACTGCCGTACCAGGTCACGGTGTCGTTCCGGGACCTGGAGCCCGCGCTGCGCCGGCTCGCCGCCGCCGCCGGGGCGCCGCTGAAGAGCGTGCTGTTCGCCGCGCACCTCAAGGTGCTCAGCGTGATCGGCGGCACCAACCGGTTCCACACCGGCCTGGTCTGCAACGGGCGGCTGGAGACCGAGGGCGGCGAGGCGGTGCGCGGCATGCACCTGAACACGCTGCCGCTCGGCGTGGAGCTGACCGGCGCCAGCTGGGCCGAACTCGTCGGGCAGGTCTTCGCCGAGGAGGTCGCGGCCTGGCCGCACCGGCGCTTCCCGCTGCCCGAGATGCAGCGCGCCTGGGGCGGTGGCACACCGCTGGTCGATGTGGCGTTCACCTACCTGGACTTCCACGTGCTGGACAGCCGCCAGATCGAGTCGGCGAAGGTGGTGGACGTCAGCCCGAACGAGTTCGGACTGGACGTCTGGACCTTCCCCGGCGTGCTGTACGTCTCGGCCCGGCCCGAGCGGATCAGCCGCGCCAACGGGCAGCGGCTGGCCGCGATGTACCGCAGGGTGCTGGAGGCGATGGCCGCCGACCCGAACGGCGACGCGCGCACCGCCGCGCTCGACGCGGACGAGCGCGCGCTGCTGCTCTCGGTCGCGGCCGGTCCCGACGCCGACTACCCGGACGTCTGCCTGCACGAGCTGTTCGAGCGCCAGGCGGCGCGCACCCCGCATGCCGTCGCGCTGCGCTGCGCCGACGGCGCCACCGTCGACTACGCCGAGCTCAACGAGCGCGCGAACCGGCTGGCGCACCGGCTGCGTGCGCTCGGCGTCGGCCGCGAAGCCCGGGTCGGGGTGCTGCTGCGCCGCGGACCCGAGCTGGTGGCGGCGCTGCTCGGGGTGCTCAAGGCGGGCGCGGCCTACCTGCCGCTCGACCCGGGCCACCCCGCGCAGCGGCTCACCGCGCTGCTCACCGAGACCCGTGCCGAGGTGCTGCTGACTGACAGCGCGCTGGTCGGTCTGGTGGCCGAGAGCCCTGCGCGGCCTGTGCTGCTGGATCAGGACACGCTGATCGCCGAGCAGCCGGCCGAGAACCCGGCGCCGCTCGCGACGCCGGACGGCCTCGCGTACATCATCTACACCTCCGGCTCGACCGGCACGCCGAAGGGCGTGATGATCGAGCACCGCAACCTGGTCAACTACCTCTGCTGGTCGCTCGCGACCTACACGCCGCTCGGCGGCTCGGGCGCGCCGCTGTACTCCTCGATGGCCTTCGACCTGCCGGTCACCTCGCTCTTCCCGGCGCTGCTCTCCGGCCAGGCGGTGACCATCACCGAGGACGACGGCACGCCCGGGATCGACGCGCTGGTCGCGGAGTTGGAGCGCGGCGGCTTCGGCCTGCTGAAGCTCACCCCCTCGCACCTGGCGCTGCTCAACCAGACCCTGTCGCCCGGGGCGCTGCGGAGTGCGGCAGGCCGGCTGATCGCCGGCGGCGAGGAGCTGACCCGGGAGATGGTCTCCAGCTGGGCGCAGCACGCGCCGGACACCGTGGTGGACAACGAGTACGGCCCGACCGAGACCACCGTCGGCTGCTCGTACCTGGAGGGCACGGCCGCCGAGCTCGAAGCCGGCGTGCTGCCGATCGGGCGCCCGTTCGCCAACACCACGATGCGGGTGCTGGACCGGAACCTGGAGCTGGTGCCGACCGGGGTGGCCGGCGAGCTCTACATCGGCGGCGCCCAGCTGGCGCGCGGCTACGTGGAGCGGCCGGGCCTGACCGCCGAGCGGTTCGTGCCGGACCCGTACGCCGCGCAGCCCGGCGCCCGGCTCTACCGGACCGGTGACCTGGCCATCCAACGAGCCGACGGCGTGCTGGAGTTCGCCGGCCGGGTGGACCACCAGGTGAAGATCCGCGGCCACCGGATCGAGGTCGGCGAGATCGAGGCGGTGCTGCACCGCGTCGCCGAACTGCAGGACGTCGCGGTGCGGGTGCAGACGACGGCCGGCGGCGAGAAGGACCTGGTCGCCTACCTGGTCCCGGCCGACGGCACCGAGCTCGACCCGGCCACGCTGCCCGGCCTGCTCGGCCGGCTGCTGCCCGGCTACCTGGTGCCGACCGGCTACCTGCTGCTCGACGAACTGCCGCTCACCCCGAACGGCAAGGTGGACACGGCCGCGCTGCCGGCCTTCACCGGCGCGGCCACCGGCAGCCGCTACCGCGCGCCGGGCACGGCGGTGGAGAACGTGCTGGCCCGCGCCTGGTCGCAGGTCCTGGGCGTGGCGAGGGTCGGGGTGGACGACAGCTTCACCGAGCTCGGCGGCCACTCGCTCGGTGTGATGCGCGTGATCGTCAAACTCCGTGACGAGCACGGGATCCGGCTCTCGTTCCAGGACTTCTACCGGCACCGCACCATCGCCGAACTGGCCCGGCTGGTCACCGACACGACCGGCACGACCGCCGGCGCGGAGCAGACCGACCCGGCCGCCGCCACGCAGACCGCCGACGCCATCGTCTGGCTGCGCCGAGGCGGCACCCGGCCCCCGCTCTTCTGCGTGCACCCCGGCAGCGCGCACTGGTTCGCCCAGCTCGCCGAGCACCTGGACGCCGACCAGCCGGTCGCCGCCTTCGAGTGGCCCGGACTGACCCGGCCCTGCCCGGCGCCCGAGAGCATCGGCCAGATCGCCGAACTCAACCTCGCCGAGCTGCGCCGGATCGCCCCGACCGGCCCGTACCAGCTGCTCGGCTGGTGCGGCGGCAGCCAGATCACCACCGAGATGGCCAGGCGGCTGCGCGCCGCCGGCGAGTCCGTCACGTTCGTGCTGCTCGACCCCGCGCTGGACAGCTACGAGCGGGAGAACATGCACGAGTTCATGGCCAGGTTCCGGCTGGCCGAGTCGCTGCTCGCCGACCTCGCGGTGGCCGCGCCGGACGCGGTGCCGGCGATCCAGCAGCAGGCGACCGCCGTGCTCAACGTGATCGTCGATGACGGCGAGATCGACCCGCCGATCCCCGGTGACGAGTTCTGGCCGTCCCGGGTCCGGGTCTGGCGTGAGCTGCTGCAGACCCGGCTGGACTACCGGCACGAGCCCTACCCGGGGCAGCTGCACCTGATCGCGGGCGACGAGGTGGCCGCCGGCGAGCACGAGGTCGCGCTCGGCGTCAGCTTCGCCGACTACACCGCCCGCTGGTCCGAGCTGGCCAGCGGCGGCCTCGAAGTGCACCGGGTTCCCGGCAACCACCTCGGAGTGCTGCGCGCGCCGCACGTCGCGGTGGTCGCCGAGGTGCTGACCGGGCTGCTCAAGTCCGACTGACCGGAGCTTCGTCGGGCGCGCGGCGCCGGCCCGCCGCAACAGCGGCCGGCCGGCGCCGCGCGCTGCCCGACAACCAGCCTGCTGACCAACAATCCTGACGTCCCGAAGGAAGTGAACCGATGTCGATCGGCCTCGAAGTCGGCGTACCCGCCGGCATGGTGAGCCTGAGCAGAGCGCAGTCGCTGGCGGTCGAGGAGGTCGCCGCCGGGCTGCTGGCGGTGGCCGGCGGCCGGATCGACGACCCGGCCTGGCTGCGCGCGGCGGGTGAGCGCTGGCATGACCTGCCGGTCGGGCTGCGCAAGTCCCTGACGGCGTTCCGGCGCGACAGCGGCCCCTCGGGGGCCTTCGTGATCCGCGGGCTGCCGGTGGACGAGGAGCTCGTCCCCGACACCCCGATGGCGACCGGGTCCGTGCAGCGCGAGGCGACCGTCCCCGCCGCCGCGCTGATGCTGGTCACCAGCGCGCTCGGCGACCCGATCTCGTTCCGGCCCGAGAAGTCCGGCGCGATGGTGCACGACGTCGTGCCGGTGCCGGGCAACGAGGAGTTCCAGGGCAACGAGGGTTCGGTGCTGCTGACCTTCCACAACGAGAACGCGTTCCACCCGCACCGCCCGGACTACGTGCTGCTCGCCTGCCTGCGGGCCGACCACGAGCGGGTGGCCGGCCTGCGCACGGCCTCGATCCGCCAGGTCCGCGAGCTGCTCGCCGACCGGCACCGGGAGGCCCTCTCCAGCCCCGAGTTCGCCACCGCGCCGCCGCCCTCGTTCGGCATGCCGGACGCCGAGCCGGTGCCGCACCCGGTGCTCAGCGGCGCGCCCGACGACCCCGACCTGCTGGTCGACTTCGCGGCCACCGCGCCGCTCACCGACCGCGCCGCCGACGCGCTGCTGGAGCTCCAGGGCCTGTTCGCCGAGCACGCGCTCACCCACTACCTGGCGCCCGGCGACCTGGCCATCGTGGACAACCGCGTGACGGTGCACGGCCGGACCGGCTTCACGCCGCGCTACGACGGCCAGGACCGCTGGCTCCAGCGCACGTTCGCCACGCAGAACCTGCGCCGCTCGCGGGTGCACCGGGCCGGCGACGGGCATGTGCTGGTCGGCTGACGGGCGTTGGTGCGGACGGAAGAACCCCCGGGGAGTTTCCCCGGGGGTTTTCGGTGTGCCTGCCCTGGCTTCAGCTTCCCAGGACGACCAGGCGTAGTTCGCTGGTGTAGCGGTTGCCTTGGTCGTCGGTGAGCCAGGCTTGTTCGGGGGTGGGGAGCATTTCGGAGATGGTGAGGTGGGCGTTGGGGTCTTTGGTGGTGAGGCGGCGGATGGCTTTGGCGAGGATGTTGATGTAGACGGGGCTGTCGAAGTCGCAGAAGAAGGGGCGGGGTTCGGTGGGGGAGACGACGAAGACGAAGCGGGGCAGGCCGGTCTGTTGTTGCCAGTGGCGGGCGCGGACGTAGCGGCGGGCTTCGTTCTTCTCCTGGGCGAAGGCGGTCTCGCTCGCGGTGAAGCGCCAACTCTCCCGGGCCAGCACCATCTTGTCCACCGTGAGGCGCGGCGAGTGGTCGGCCTCGGGGAGGATCTTGCAGAGGTCCATCACCAGCGTCGTGAGCGCGTGGCTGAACACGTCCAGCACGTCGAAGACGGCGCCGTCCGGCAGCCGGACGACGAGTCGGTCGCCCGGGGCCTGTCCGAGGCGTTCCACCACCACGTCGGCGCTCGGCACGGTGCGCGGGCGGTTCGGGTCGGCGGCGTTGTCGAGCAGCGCGATCTGGTAGTCCTCCGGGCGGACCAGTGCGTGCCGGACCCGGCCGGAGAGCCGGGCCTTGTGCTCCTTGGGCAGCAGCGGCATCAGCCGGGGCCCCGGGTGGTCGCGGGTGGTCTGCTCGAACAGCTCGGCCGGCGCGGGGTGCTGGTGGACGAAGAGCGAGGCGCCGAGCGTGTTCGTCGCGACGTGCAACTCGCCGAGTACCAGGGTGAATTCGCCGCGCTCGACGGCGTCCGCGTCGGTGGCGGCGATCATCACGTCCGGGCTGAGGTAGCGCGCCGCCGTCCAGCCGGCTCCGGGCTCGTCGAACTCGGCGCGGACCCGGTCGGCGAGCTGTGCCGAACTCAGCCGCAGCTCGCGCTCGCCGTTCGGCAGGTCTGTGTCCGGCAGGCCTGAGTCCGGCAGGCCGAGGATGCGGGCCCAGCGGCGCCAGAACTCCTGTTGGAGCGCGTCGGCTTCGGCCACCGCGTCGCCGTGCAGGATCGGCATGCAGGCGAACCAGAAGGTGGCGAGGTCCACCTCGCCGCCGGTGCCCTCGTCGTCGAGCCCCGCCGCCAGCCGGTCGTAGACCTGCTCGGCCAGAGTCAGCACCCGTGCGGCCAGCTTGGACGTCAGCCAGTTCGCACTCGTCATCAGCAGGTCCAGCGGGCCGAGCGCGTCGAGTACGGCGCTGCCGACGGTGGCGGTCGCGGAGCGCTCGCAGTCGGCGTAGACCAGTGCCCGGCCGGGGGCGGTACCGGCGCCCTTGGAGCGGGCGGCCGCCGCCGCGGTCAGCTCGACGAAGTCGGCCTCCAGGGCGGCCAGCGCTTCCGCCAACTCATCGGCATTGGTGGCTTCTTGAACGCGGGTGCGGGCGGTTTCGAGGGTGTTGAGTTTGGTGAGTGCTTGGTGTTGGAGGTGGGGGTCGGTGATGTGGTGGAGGGTGGTGCGGAGGTGGTGTTCGGGGTGGGTGGTGGCGGGGGTTTCGAGG
>NZ_JBWXUE010000063.1:0-20951 GCF_057158765.1 Kitasatospora sp. NEAU-69 | reverse complement strand
CCGGAATTCCAGGTGGATGGCCGTCTGACCTGTGGTGTTCCTGATCGCTTCCTTATCGAAGGAGACCCCTCCGTCCGGTTTGCTGGTGTTTGCGAAGCATCAGCGAACCGGTCGGAGAGGTCCTGTGACGAAGTCTGACAGAGAGATCATGGAAATCCTTGAGGCGTACGACCTGACCGGGACGGTCTGGTCGGCGGCGAGCTTGGCGGGGCACGACCCGAAGACGGTCAAGCGGTATGTCGAGGCCCGCGACGGCGGGCGCAATCCTTATGAGCGAGAGCCGCGGCCGAAGATGATCGACGCGTTCCTGGAGAAGGTCGAGGAGTGGGTCGAGCAGTCGAAGGCGACGATCCGCGCCGATGTGGTCCACGAGAAGCTCGTGAAGATGGGCTACCGGGGAAGTGCGCGCTCGACGAGGCGGGCGGTGAACGCGGCGAAGACCGCGTGGAAGACGGGCAAGCGCCGGACGTACCGACCCTGGATTCCCGAGCCGGGCCGGTGGCTGCAGTTCGACTGGGGCGAGGGGCCGCGGATCGGCGGCCGGCGGACCTGGCTGTTCTGCGCGTGGCTGTCCTGGTCGCGGTTCCGGGTCGTGATCCCGGTCTGGGACTGCACGTTGGGCACGCTGGTGGCCTGCCTGGACACCGCGTTGCGGCGGATTGGCGGGGCGCCGACGTATGTACTGACGGACAACGCGAAGACGGTCACCGTCGAGCACATCGCCGGGATCCCGGTACGTCATCCACAGATGGTCGCCGCGGGTCGGCATTACGGCTGCCAGGTGGTCAGTTGCGTGCCCTACGACCCCGAGTCGAAGGGCGGCGCGGAGGCCACGGTCCGTATCGCGAAGGCCGACCTGGTGCCCACGGATGCGAACCTGTTGCCCGCCTACGACTCCTTCGCCGAGCTCACCGATGCCTGCCGCACCTGGTGCGAGCAGGTGAACTCCCGTCGTCACCGGGCGACCGGGCAGATACCCGCGAGCCGCCTGGACGTGGAGCGCACCACCCTGCACGTCCTGCCCATCGAGCCGCTCGCGCTCGCGCTGGGCGAGGAGAGGCTGGTCGGCTCGGACCGCACGATCAGCTTCAACTCGGTGCGCTACTCGACCCCGCCGGGCTATACCGGCGCGAGGGTGTGGTGCCGGGTCGTCGGCGAGGAACTCTCCATCACCGCCCGCACCGAATCCGGGGACCTGTCGGAGATCTGGCGCCACCAGCTGTCCACCCCGGGTGTTCCGCAGATCATCGACGCGCACTATCCCGACCACCCGGACGGCCGCAGCGTTCACCAGCCGCGGCTGCGGCCGCGCTCGGAGGCGGAGATCGCGTTCGTGGGCATCGGGCCCGGGGCCGGGCGCTGGCTCAAGGAGGCCGGACCCGCCGGCGCGATCCGCATCCGCGCCAAGATGGCCCGCGCGGTCGAGCTGGCCACTGTCCTGGGCAACGACAAAGTCGACCAGGCCCTCGGTCTGGCGGCCACGGCCGGGCGCTTCGCCGACGACGACCTGCTCTCGATCCTGGGACACATCGCGGACAGCAAGCCCGCCGGCGAGGTCGTGCGCGCGGACGAGGCCCACTCCGTCCAGAACGGAACCATCGGCTGGCAGGCCCTGGGCCGCTGAGCCAACACGCCGCCCACCACAGCATTCTGACTGCACGTCACCCAAGAGAACGGCACCCCCATGAGCTTTCCCAGCCCGCCCGCCATCCCCGAGGAACTCGACAAACTCATGCGCCGCATGCGCCTGCCCTACATGCGCAAAGCGGCCCCGGACGTCCTGGCCACCGCCCGAGCCCAGCGTTGGGACCCCGCCGAGGTCCTGCGGCTGCTGATAGCCGAGGAGGTCACCGGCCGCGACGCGGCCACCCGGCGCCTTCGCCGCCACTCGGCGAACTTCCCCACCGGCAAAACCCTGGGCTCCTGGCGGGCCGAGGACTCCACCATCCCCGAACCCACCCAGAACTCCCTGATCACCCTGGAGTGGATCGGCCGCGCCGAGAATTTGGTGATCGCCGGCCCGTCGGGGACGGGCAAGAGCCACTTCACCGAGGGCCTGGCCCAGGCCGCGATCGAGAAGGACCTGCGGGTGTCCTGGTTCACCCTGGAGACGCTGAGCGCCGCGATCGGGAAGTCGAAGGTCGACGGGTCCACCGCCCGGACCGTCGCCCGGATCTGCCGCGCGGACCTCATCGTCATCGACGACATCGGCCTGCTGCCGGTCGGCGAGGACGCCGCCGAGGCGTTCTACCGGATCATCGACGCTGCCTACGAACGCCGGTCCATCGCGGTGACCAGCAACATTCACCCCTCAGGCTTCGACACGATCATGCCCAAGACTCTCGCCGGCGCCAGCACCGACCGCCTCATGCACCACGCTCACCTCGTGACCACCACTGGCGACTCACACCGCCTCGCCGAGGCCCTCGCCGGGAAGGGAGTGGTCCCCTTGAACTGACCCCCACCCCAGGAACACCACTGGCCACCCACCTGGGCATCTGATGGCCACCAGCCTGGACACCCAACGGCCACCCACCTGGGCATCTCAATGGCCGTTGACACCTGGGCGATTCGGGCGTGCGTCGTGGAGGCACCCCCGGCCGAAGGCTGGGCGTGGGGGCACCTCCCGGCCGAAGGCTGGGGGGCGGGGGCACCTCCCGGCCGAAGGCTGGGCGTGAGGGTACCTCCCGGCCGAAGGCTGGGGGCGGATGCCCGGCATCGTAGGCCCGGCAAGGCCCGCCGGACAGGCCCTAGGCGAGGGGCCGTCGGCGTCTGGGGAGCCTCCTGACCGAGCGGCACCACCCGCACCTGCGGCAGACCCGAAAAAATCGAGGCGGGAGCGCAGGTAGGAGCGGGGGCGGGAGCGCCACGGCAGCACGCCATGTCTACCGGCCGCTTGAGGTCCTGTGCTCAGCCCCCTGGAAGTCGGCCGGCCTGACTTCTCGCACTAGCACATACCGCGCCGGGATATCGAGCATGCTGCTGCGCGAGTTCTGCCCCGGGTGCAGTTGCCGGCGGGGCGAGCGCGGCACGAGAGGAACGCTGGTGCTTCGACCGGGAAGATCCGCCGGAGCGCCGGCTACTCGTCCTCGGACGCCGCAGCCAGGTGACGACGGCAGAAGTCGGCCCGCCTGACTTCTCCCGCGAGCACACCGCGCCCGCGCCTGCCGCACTGGCCACCACGCCGGGGGATCGAGCATGCTCCTGCGCGCGTTCTGCCCCGGGTGCAGGTTGCCGGCGGGGCGAGCGCGGCACGAGAGGAACGCTGGTGCTTCGACCGGGAAGGTCCGCCGGAACGCCGGCTACTCGTCCTCGGACGCCGCAGCCAGGTGACGACGGCAGAAGTCGGCTGACCTGAGGTGTGACGTGTGGAGCGCGGTGGTGTGGGCCGCATCTCGGCAGCTGCCGGCTACTCCCCCGTCGGGGGTCGCAGGTCCCAGCCGACCAGGGCGCGGAGGTCTTCGGCGGTGATGCCGTCGGGGAGGGGGCGGGGCGGGTCGTGGCGGAAGGGGGGCTGCCAGCCGTCGGCTTCGGTGAAGGTGCGGACGGGGCGGGCCGGGGCGCCGGCGACGACGGTGTGGTCGGGGACCTCGCCGCGGACCACCGAGCCGGCGGCGACGACCACGTTGCGGCCGAGCCGGGCGCCGGGGAGGATCACGGCGCCGGTGCCGATCCAGCTGCCGGAGCCGATCTCGACCGGTTCGTTGCGCGGCCACTGCTTGCCTATCGGCAGGGTGGTGTCGCGGTATTCGTGGGCCTGGTCGCTGATGTAGACGTTGGGGCCGGTCCAGACGTCGTCGCCGAGCACGATCGACTGGTGGCCGACCAGGTGGCTGCCGCGGCCGATCACGCAGCCGCCGCCGATCGTGATCACCGGGTCCGGGCCGAGGTCGAGACCGGGCAGGAAGCCGGCGGACATGGTGACCCGCTCGCCGATGATGCAGAACGGGCCGATCGCGATCGACTGCTCGTTGAAGACGGTGCCGAGCGGGAACGCGAGCTTGCTGCCGTCGCCGAGGGTGTGGAACCGGTACGGACCCGGCTGCTGGTTGGAGACCGCACCCGTCTCCTGCACCCAGCGCCACCCGTGGTGCACCGCCCGGCCGACGGCGCGACGGGCCCGGGACCGGACGGCGGAGAGCAGGGTGGCGGTGATCGACATGCGGACACCGTAGCCGCCCGGCCGGCCCGCAGACCGGCCGGGGGACGAAGCTCACACGGTCGCCGGCCCTGCCACCAGGTCGGCGATCGGGCCGGCGATCGGGCCGGCTACTGGCCTTGCGCCTCGGCGACCCAGGGCGCCGGGCGGCGCTCCAGGAACGCGCGCATGCCCGCCTGCGCGTCCGGGGAGCCGAAGAGCCGGGCGGACTGCTCGACCCGGGCGTCCGCGTCCTGCTCGAAGGAGCGCACCACGTCCGCGTTGACCAGCTGCTTCGACTCGGCCAGGCCCTGCGGCGAGGCCAGACGCAGCGCGTCCAGCAGCGCGGCCAGCTCGGCGTCGGCCGCCGCCTCGTCGGCGGCGGCGATGGTCACCAGGCCGATCCGGGCCGCCTCGGCGGCGTCGAAGGTCTCGCCGGTCAGGTAGTAGCGGGCGGCCGCGCGCGGCTCCAGCTTGGGGCGCAGCGGCAGCGAGATGACGGCGGGCGCCAGCCCGAGCCGGACCTCGGTGAACGCGAAGGTCGAGGCCGGCCCGGCGATCGCCAGGTCGGCCGAACCGAGCAGGCCGAGGCCGCCGGCCCGGACGTGCCCGTTGACGAACGCGATCACCGGCTTGGGGCACTCCACGATCGCGCGCTGGATGTCCACCAGGCCGCGCGGGCCGACGGTCGGGTCCGCGCCGGTCGCCTCCGACAGGTCGGCGCCCGCGCAGAACACCTTGCCGGTGTGGCCGAGCACCACGGCCCGCACCGCCGGGTCCTTGGCGGCCTGCGCCAGACCCTGCTCCAGCTCGGCCATCAGGCGGCTGGAGAGTGCGTTGCGGTTGTGCGGGGAGTCGAGTTCGAGCGTGGTCACGCTCTGGGCCGTGCTGACGCGGACGAGGGGTGCTGCGCTGGTCATCGCGGTGCGACCTGCTTTCCGATATCCGATATGAGGGTGGGTCGGACGGGCAGGGAAGACTCTGGCACGCGCACCCGGCATAGGGCCAGGGGCCCCGGCGGATCGGCCCGGAGAACGGCCGGAGCGGCGGAAAACCGCTGGTCGCAACGGTCGGGCGGCGGCCAGAATGCCCGACATGACCAGTTCCCCGCGCTTGCTGCTGCTCGCGCCCCGGATCAACGAGACCGGCCTCGCCCTGCTGACCTGTGCCCGCCGCCGGGGCCTGCTCGCCCACACGGCGACCGGCTGGTCGGTGCCCGACGAGCTGCGCGGGCGCGGGCCGACGCACGTCTACGGCGGCCCGCTCTTCGCCGACGCGGTCGGCCGCGAGCTCGGGCTTGCCGCGCTCGACGCCCCGGCGGACTGGCTGACCCGGCTGCCCGAGGAGCTGACCCGGCGCCGGGTCCGGTGCGTCACGCTCGCCGAGGCGCGCGAGCTGCGACGGCCGGCCTTCCTCAAACCACCGGTGGACAAGCTGTTCGCGGCGCGGATCTACCCGGACGGCAGCGGCCTGCCGGGCCCGGACGCACTGCCGGACGACACGCTCGTCCTGGTCAGCGAGGTGGTGACGTTCCGCCGCGAGTACCGGCTCTTCGTGCTGGACGGCGAGGTGCGCACCGCCTCGCGCTACGCGGTGGACGGCGAGTTGGACGTCGCGCCGATCGAGCAGGACCCGCAGGCCGCGCAGGTGCTCGGCTTCGCGGGCGAGGTGCTGCGGGCGACGGCGGACGGGCTGCCGAGCGCCGTGGTGGTGGACGTCGGCCTGATCGGTGACCCCGGCGCAGGCCCGGGCGGCGGCCGGTGGGCCGTGGTGGAGGCCAACCCCGCCTGGGCGAGCGGCGGCTACGCCTGCGACCCGGATGCGGTGCTGGACACGGTGCTGCGGGCCGCGGGGCCTGCGGCGGAGCTGGCGGCTGCCGATCTGCCGTACTGCCGCGACCTGCCGGCCGTACTGCGCTGAGTGGCCGGAAGCGGTCTGGGGCGGTCTGGGTGGTCTGGGGCCTGGTTCAGCCCAGCCAGCCGGGTCGGACCAGGCCGCTCTCGTAGGCGAGCACCACCAGCTGGGCCCGATCGCGCGCGCCGAGCTTGCCCATCGCACGGCTGACATGGGTCTTCGCGGTCAGCGGGCTGACGATCAGCCGGCGGGCGATCTCGTCGTTGGACAGGCCCATGCCGACCAGTGTGAGCACCTCGCGCTCGCGTTCGGTCAGCTGCTCCAGGGAGGGGCCGCCAGCCGCGGCCGGGGGTTTGGAGCGGGCGGCGAACTCGCCGATCAACCGGCGGGTCACCCCTGGCGAGAGCAGCGCGTCCCCCGCCGCGGCGACCCGCACCGAGCGGACCAGCTCGGCCGGCTCGGTGTCCTTGACCAGGAAGCCGGCCGCGCCGCCGCGCAGCGCCTCGAAGACGTACTCGTCCAGCTCGAAGGTGGTCAGCACGACCACCCTGACATCCGCCAGGCCGGGCTGGGCACAGATCCGGCGGGTCGCCTCCAGGCCGTCCAGCACGGGCATCCGGATGTCCATCAGCACCACGTCCGGCCGCAGTTCGCCGGCCAGGCGCAGCGCGGCGGCGCCGTCGTCCGCCTCGCCGACCACCTCGATGTCGGGCTGCGCGTCGAGCAGCGCTCTGAAGCCGGCCCGGACCAGGACCTGATCGTCCGCCAGCAGGACCTTGATCACCGCTTCTCCTCTCCTGCCGCCCCTGCCGCCGTGGTCGGCAGCCAGGCCTGCACGCGGAAGCCCGTGCCGTGCGGGCCGGCGGCGAGCGTGCCGCCGAGCGCGGCCGCCCGCTCCCGCATGCCGGTCAGACCGGCGCCGGAGCCCTGCAGCTCACCGGCGGCCGCGACCGGCCCCGGATCGTCCACCTGGACGGTCAGCCCGTCGGAGACCGACCAGTCGAACAGCACCTCGGCCTGCCGGGCGGCCGAGTGGCGGATGATGTTGGTCAGCGCCTCCTGCACGATCCGAAAGGCCGCCAGGCCGACGCCGGCGGGCAGCCGGCGCGGCTCGCCGACGGTGCGCAGCTCGATCGCCAGGCCCGCGTGCGCCGCCTGCTCGGTCAGCTCCGCGATCCGCTCCAGACCGGGGGCGGGACGGCGCGGGGCGGCCGCGCCCGGACCGCGCAGCGTGCCGAGCACCTGGCGGACCTCGCCGAGCGCCTCCTTGCTCGCCGCCTTGATCGTCACCAGCGCGGACCGGGCCTGCTCGGGCTGCTCGTCGATCAGCTCCAGCGCCACCCCCGCCTGCACATGGATCAGCGAGATGCTGTGCGCGAGGATGTCGTGCAGCTCGCGGGCCGTCCGCAGCCGTTCCTCGTCGGCTCTTCGGGCGGCGGCGGCCGCCGCGGCCGCCCGGCGCGCGGCGATCTGCTCGCTCCGGAACCGCAGCAGCTCGGCAACCGTGGCCAGCAGCAGCGTCAGCGCGCCCAGCCCCAGCTCGGGCCACCAGCCACCGCTCCCCCGGCCGCCGCGCAGCCAGTCGGCGGGCACCGCGAAGCTGAGCAGCAGATGGCCGAGATAGAGCGCACCGAGGCTCAGCCAGGCGGCCCTGCGGTGGCCGCGCTGGACCGCGCCGCAGTACGCGACCGCGAAGCTGAGGAAGACCGGGCCGTAGGGGTACCCCGCCACCAGGTAGCCCAGCGTCACCGCAGCCGTGCCGGCCAGCACCGGCACCGGAAAACGGCGGCGCCACACCAGCAGCACCGGGCCGGCCAGCAGCAGCGCGAACCCCAGCGGGTCGAGCGGGACGCTCGACCCCGCCTGGTGGCGGCCCGCCACGATGCTGCCGCCCAGCTGGGCGGCAGCCACCCAGACCGAGGAGGCGAGCGGCCGGCAGGCCTGCCTCGCTCGGTCCCAGGGCGGCCGACCCGGCCGGTCGTGAGTGCTCATGGCCGAAGGCTAGGCGACCGGACCGGGCCCGGACATCTGGCTGCGGATGTGATCACCCGTACTCCCCAGGTAGTACGCGTGACCGCCCGGCGTCTGCCTACGGACAGAGCGTGAATGCCGTCGGACGGCAACCGGCGACCACCGGGCGCGGCGCTCAGCGCGCCGCGAGCGCCGCGAGCCGGCGGGCGGCCCGGTACTGGCGCAGGATCTGCGCGAACGTGATGTGCCCCTGGGTGGTCCGGGCGAACGCCCGCCAGGCCGGGTTGATCAGGCAGACCGCCAGGTGGAACAGGTGCGGCCGCCGCTCGAAGGCCTCCAGCATCACCTTGCCCGCGCGCATCTCCACGCCCAGCCCGGCCTTCACCGCGAACGCGTAGTTGAGCGCCTGCCGGCGCACGTCCGTCGGCGTACCCGCATCGGCGACGTGCACGGCCCACTCGCCGGCCAGCCGCCCCGAGCGCAGCGCGTACGAGATGCCCTCGCGGGTCCACGGCTCCAGCAGACCGGCCGCGTCGCCGGCCACCAGCACCCGGCCGCGGGAGAGCGGCGAGTCCTCGGCCCGGCAGCGGGTCAGGTGGCCGGACTCGATGGCCGGTGCGAAGCCGGCCAGGCCGAGCCGGCTGATGTAGTCGGCGAGGTAGCGCTTGGTCTGCTCGCCGTCGCCACGGGCCGAGATCACCCCGACGGTCAGCGTGCCGGCCTCGGTCTTCGGGAAGACCCAGCCGTAACTGCCGGGCAGCGGCCCCCAGTCCAGGTGGATCCTGCCTGCCCAGGCCCGCAGCACCTGTTCCGGCACGGGGATCTCGGCCTCCAGGCCGAGGTCGATCTGATCGAAGGTCACCCCGACGTACCGCCCGATCCGGCTGGCGCTGCCGTCGGCGCCGACCACGGCGCGGGCCTGCAGCGAGCGCCCGTCGGCGAGGGTCAGGGCGACCGTGCTCCGGTCCGTCCCGCCGCGCGGCTCGACGCCGGTGACCGTCACCCCGCAGACCAGCACCGCGCCGGCCTGCTGCGCGGCCTCGACCAGGCGCAGGTCGAACTCGCTGCGGTTGACGGTGCCGAAGAGCATCTGCTTCGAGCGCCGGGTGCGGGTGTACCGCCCGTTCAGCGCGAACGTGACGGAGTGCACCCGGTCCTGGAACGGGATCTTGAAGTCCGCCGGCAGCGAGTCCCGGGACGGTCCGATGATCCCACCGCCGCAGGTCTTGTAACGGGGGTGCTCGGCCTTGTCGAGCAGCAGCACCCGCCCACCCCGCTCGGCGGCGGCATGCGCGGCCGAGGCACCCGCCGGGCCCGCTCCGACCACCACGACGTCCCAGATCCCGGCCAGCGGGTCGGCTTCGGCCGCAGCCTCGGCCGCAGCTCCGGCCGGGTCCGTGCCCGCGGACGCGGCATCGGGCGACACGGCTTCGGCCGGCACGGTCGCGGCGGGTTCGGCGCCGGCGGCCGGGGCGGGACCCGCCGGAGCGGGAGTCTGGGCAGGGTCGTGGGGGGGGTTACCGGAGTCTGTCACGTCGAGTAATCCTATGGGGCACAACACGACGGCTGACGTCCCGCCACCACCGGAGCCCACCCGGCGCGGCGCAGGTGGGCGCCTATGCTCGTCGGACAGATGATCGCCCTGCCCGTCGCCCCGCTACCGGAGAGCCCCATGACTTCGCCCGACCTCGCCACCGCCGTCCGCGCGCTGATGCCCCGTGCCCAGCAGGAACTGACCACCCTGGTGGCCTTCCCCTCGATGGCGGACCCGTTCTTCGAGAAGGAGCAGGAGTGCCGGGCGGCGGCCCAGTGGGTGGCCGACGCGCTGACCGCCGAAGGCCTGACGGAGGTCCGGCTGATCGACACGCCCGACGGCACCGCCTCCGTCTACGGCGAGCTGACCGGCGTGCCGGGCGCCCCGACCGTGCTGCTCTACTCGCACTACGACGTGCAGCCGCCGCTCGACGAGAACGCCTGGACCAGCGACCCGTTCACCCTGACCGAGCGCGACGGCCGCTGGTACGGGCGCGGCGCGGCGGACTGCAAGGGCAACATCCTGATGCACCTGACCGCGATCCGGGCACTGCGTCAGATCGGGGACGGCACTCTGCCGGTGAACCTCAAGGTCATCGTCGAGGGCTCCGAGGAGGTCGGCACCGGCGGCATGGAGCAGTACGCGGTCGCCCACCCGGAGCTGCTGACCGCCGACGCGATCGTCATCGGCGACGTCGGCAACTTCGCGGCCGGCCTGCCGACCGCGACCGCGAGCCTGCGCGGCATCACCGAGGTCAAGGTCGAGGTCCGCACGCTGGCCGGCAACCTGCACTCGGGCGCGTTCGGCGGCGCCGCCCCGGACGCGCTCGCCGCGCTGATCCGGATGCTCGGCTCGCTCTACGACGAGCACGGCAACACCACCGTCAACGGCCTGCCGACCGGCCAGAGCTGGCCCGGCGTCAAGTACCCCGAGGACCGGTTCCGCTCCGACGCCCGGGTGGAGCCGGGCGTCGAGCTGATCGGCACCGGCGACATCGCCGACCGGCTCTGGGCCCGGCCGGCCGTCACGGTGATCGGCATCGACGTGCCGTCGGTGGAGAAGGCCACCTCCTCGGTGCAGGCCCGCGCCGCCGCCCGGGTCAGCCTGCGGGTGCCGCCGGGCATGGACGTCGCGATGGCGCAGGACGCGCTGAAGAAGCACCTGGCGGCGGCCGCGCCGTGGCAGGCGGAGGTCGTCTTCACCGACCTGGGCAGCGGCTCGCCGTTCCAGGCCGAGACCTCCGGCCCGGCGTACGAGGCGCTGGGCGCCGCGATGCACGAGGCGTTCGGGACCGAGCTGGTGGTCGCGGGCGAGGGCGGCTCGATCCCGCTCTGCAACACGCTGCACACGCTCTACCCGAAGGCGGAGATCGTGCTGATCGGCGTGGAGGAGCCGACCTGCCAGATCCACGCGGTGAACGAGAGCGTGGACCCGGTGGAGCTGGAGAAGATGGCGCTCTCGGAGGCGCTGTTCCTGCAGGGGTACGCGCGCGGCTGGCGGGGCTGAGACCAGCTCTGACCCTGACCCGGCGCTGACTCGGTCCTGACCCGGCGCCGGGTCAGGACCGGGTCAGGGCCGGGTGGTGGTGAGCGGCCACGGGATCCGGGGTGCGCGGGCGGGGAGCAGCGCGTCGGCCAGCGCGAGCGCTGCGGCCCCGGCCGCAGCGCCGGCGCCCGCCCCGAAGCAGAAGTCCGAGATCGGGTCGTGCCGACCGCCCGGCCCGCGAACGGCACGGGCGTGGACGAGCCGGTGCGCGGCGCCGATCGCGGCGGCCAGCCCGACCACGGTACGGCGCACGGTCCGGCGGCCGGGGCGGCCGTAGTCCGGGACCGGACCGGGATCGACGGCCGGCGGCGACTCGGCCGCCGGCGCGGGGAGTTCGCGCAGCTCGCGGGCCATGTGCGCGGCGAGCCAGGCGAGGGCGACGGCGGAGGTGCCGTACTGCGCGACCACGTAGAGCGGCACACCGGCCGGGCGGCGGTTCAGCACCGGGAGCAGCCGCACGCCGGCCCGGCCCTGGTGGGTGAACGCGTCCCACACCACGTGGCTGCCCGCCCCGAGCGCGGCGGAGAGCGCGAACGCCACGAGCGTGGGCGCGGGCGTGGGCGCGAGCACGGGGGCAGGCGCGGGCGCAGGCGCGAGGCCAGGGGCAGGCGCCGGTACCGGCCGGATCGCGTGGGCAGGCGTGCTGCGGCGGGCCGTGGCCGCCAGGGCCGCGTGCTCCCAGGGATCGGGCAGCAGGCCGAGCAGCGGCCGGCGGAGCAGCGTGTGCCAGCCGGCGAGCATCAGGCCCGCCACGGCGACGTCCACGGTCGGGACCGCCCACCAACGGTGCGTCAGCGCGCCGTGCCGGAACACCCCCGGCAGCCAGGACTCCGCGAAGAACGGCAGGTCGGGCGCCATCGAACCGGCCACCAGCGCCGAGGCGACCAGCGGACCACGCGCCCGCAGGCCGCGCAGCAGCGGCAGCACGGCCGCGGGGTGGCTGAACGTGAACGGCATGCGCCCATCCTGCCGCAGCGCCCTCGGGCCCGCCTGCCACACGGCCAGGATCGGTGAGCGGCATCAGCTGCGGGTGCTGCTGCCGGTGCCGCGTGCGGCCGGCAGGCCGGCTTCCAGGTAGCGCGGCTCGCCGAGGTCCCGGGCCTCCAGGGCGCCGGCCAGGCGGCGGTGCCGGCCCGGGGTGAGCAGGTGCTCGGACTCGGCGAGCGTGACGAACCGCCAGTCGCGCAGCTCGTCCGGCGGCAGGCGCAGCGCGGCGCGCTGCGCCTGGGTGAGGCGGCCGCCGTCGTAGAGCAGGCGCAGGCCGCCGCGGCGCGGACCGGTGCGCGGCTCCCAGTCGACGGCCAGCAGGCGCAGCGCCTGCGGCTCCAGGACCAGACCGAGCTCCTCCGCGGCCTCCCGGACGGCGGCGGCGGTCGGCGACTCGCCGCACTCCACCACGCCACCCGGGAACTCCCAGGCGGGTTTGTACACCGGATCGACGAGCAGCACCCGGTCCTGCTCGTCGAAGAGCAGCACGGCGGCCGCCATGGTGTCCGCCGTGCTGTCCGCGTCGCGCACGATCGGGCAGTGCGCGGCGCCCTCCTTGACCAGTGCGGCGAGCGTCTCCGCGACCTGGCGCGGGGTCAGCCCGGTGGTGTCGACGAGGTGTGCGTCGCGGTGCAGCCACGGCTGCGCGGCGCGGTACGCCGGGAGGTGGTCGAGCCGCCACTGCCGGCGTTTGCCCACCCCCGGGTCGTCCGGGGTCCCCTCGTCGGCCGTGATTCTTGCGCGCAGGATCGTTTCCTCAGCGTGCAGCACGAAGTGGTGGACGCTGAGGCCGCGGGCCGCGAGCGCACCGAAGATCTCGTCCCGGTACTCCTCGCGCAGCAACGTCATCGGCACCACCAGCGGGCCCGGCGGCACCTCGGCCAGCAGCGCGGCGGCCACCTCGGGCACCAGCCGTCGCCAGGCGGGCAGGTCCTGGAAGTCGGCGACCCCGGCCAGCCGGGCCGGCGGCAGCAGTCGGCGCAGCGCGGCGCCGACCTCCTCCGGATCGTAGAGAGTGCTTCCCGGCAGCAGTTCGACCAGCTCACGGCACGCGCTGGTCTTGCCCGCGCCGAACGTCCCGTTGACCCAGACGATCACGACTTCCCCTGACCTCGCGCGGCCCCGGCGCCGGTCGCGCCGGGCGGCACCGACGGCCGGCGCGAACGGCGGCCGGTCAGCCCGGTCCGCCGAGACGCGCCGAGCGGCCCGGCACCACCGGAGGTGGTACCCGCGCGGCCCGACTTCTCATTCATGAGAAGCCGGGCCGCTGTCGGTTCCCAGCCGTTGGCGCGGGAGTGGGAGTTCAGCGGACCTGCCGGTCGGGGTGTTACTTCTCGGTGGCCCAGAGCGCTGCCGCCGCGGCTCCGACCAGACCGGCGTCGGTGGCGAGTTCGGCGCGGCAGACACGCAGGCCACGGACGTAGGAGAGGGTGGCGTACTCGGCCAGCCGGGCCCGCAGCGGGCCGAGCAGCAGCTCGCCGGACTGTGCGACACCACCGCCGACCACCACCACGTCGAGCTCGACCAGCGTCGCGGTGGCCGCGATCCCGGCGGCCAGGGCCTGCCCGGCGCGCGCGAAGGCGGCGAGCGCCCTCGGGTCGCCCTCGCGCGCCGAGCGGGCGACCGCGACCGCCGTCGCACCGCCGGAGATGTCCACCGGTTCATCGCCACCCGGGCGCCAGCCCGCCGCGAGGGCGTTGCGGGCGATCGCGGTGCCGCTGGCCAGCTGCTCCAGGCAGCCACGGCTGCCGCACGGGCAGGGGTCGCCGTCCAGGTCCACGCTGATGTGGCCGATGTGGCCGGCGTTGCCGGTGGGGCCGGGGTAGAGCGCACCGCCGAGCACCAGGCCGCCGCCGACGCCGGTGGAGACGACCATGCAGAGCGCGTTGCGGTAACCACGGGCGGCGCCGCGCCAGTGCTCGGCGGCGGTCATCGCGACGCCGTCCCCGGTGAGCACGACCGGCAGGCCGCCACCGGTCAGCACGCCGAGCTCGGCGACCAGCGGGAAGTCACGCCAGCCCGCGATGTTGACCGGGCTGACGGTGCCCCGGACGGTGTCCACCGGACCCGCGCTGCCGACGCCGACCAGCCGCACCCGGGCCCAGTCCGGACGCCCCATCAGTTCGGCGACCACCTCGGCCAGTACGCCGAGCACCGCCTCACCGGACTCCTTCGCCCTGGTCGGCCGCTCGGTGCGGTGGTGCAGCACGCCGTCCTCGGCGCCGACCAGCGCTCCGGCGATCTTCGTCCCACCGATGTCGATCGCCGCCACCAGCGCCTGACCGGCCAAGCCCCGATCAGTACTCATCCGCCGCCCTCTTCTCCCGAAGCACCCAGCCAGGGCGCCCAACCCGAGCGCCCTGCCTGCCCGTACGCGCCCCACGCGCGCGTCCGCACGCCCAGCGGCCGACCCTATCCCGTGCGCCGTAGGCGCACCGGGGCACCGGACACCGGGGCACCGCCGAAGCGCCACGGGAGCAGCGCCGAACGAGCACAGCGCACGCCAGGACGTTCACGCTGGACACCGTGCCACAGCGCGACCGAGAATCGCTGCCATGACCGCTCCCGAACCGCGCACCAACGCGGCGCCCGCCGGCCTGACGGCCCGCCCGTCCGAGGAGGAGCGCGAGCAGGCACTGGGAGTGCTGCGGGACGGCGCGGGCAGCGGCCGGCTCTCGCACGACACCTTCATCCGCCGGATGGAGCTGGTGCTCACCGCCCGCAGCCAGGCCGAACTGGACGCCGTGCTGGCCGACTTGCCGGCCGATGGACCGCTCGGGCGGCTGCTGCTGCGCTCGGTGGGCCGGCTGTCGGCGTTCACCGTGCGGCTGCGCGGCGCCTGGCGGACCGAGCAGCTGCCCGGCCTCACCCTCCCGCAGCAGGGCATCGAGGCACTGCGGATCGGCCGCGCGCCCGGCTGCGACCTGCGGCTGACCGACAGCTCGGTCTCCCGCAGCCACGCCGAGCTGCGACGGGCCCCGAACGGCTGGGTGCTCTACGACCTCGGCTCCACCAACGGCACCCACGTCAACGGCTACCGGGTCACCAGCGGCTTCCCGGTCCGTCCGGGCGACCAGGTGGCGTTCGGCAGCGTGGCGTTCCGGCTCGCGACCGGCTGAACCACGCGTGACGAGCGCGCGCGATCAGCCCTCCAGCAGGCGCTTCTTCAGCACCTTCCCCATCGCGTTGCGCGGCAGTTCCTCGACCAGCACCACCCGGCGCGGCCGTTTGTGCACCGAGAGCCGCTCGGCGACGAACGCCGTCAGCTGGTCACCCGTCACCGGACCGGCGGGGATCACGAAGGCGACCACCAGCTGCCCGAGGTCCGGGTCTGGCACCCCGACCACCGCGGCGTCCTCGACCGCCGGGTGGTCGCGCAGCGCGGCCTCCACCTCGCCGGCGCCGATCCGGAAGCCGCCGCTCTTGATCAGGTCCACCGAGGCCCGGCCGACGATCCGGTGGAAGCCGTCGGGCCCGATCACGGCCACGTCGCCGGTGCGGAACCAGCCGTCGGCGGTGCGCACCTCGGCGTCGGCGTCCGGGCGGCCCAGGTAGCCGTCACCGAGCATCGGCCCGGTCACCTGGAGCTCGCCGACGCTCTCGCCGTCGTGCGGGACGGGCGTGCGGCCGTCCTCGCCGACCAGCCGGGTGCGTACGCCGTCCAGCGGCAGGCCGACGCTGCCGGGGCGGCGCTCGCCGTCGAACCGCGTGCTGAGCGTGATCAGCGTCTCGGTCATGCCGTAGCGCTCGATCGGGCGGTGGCCGGTCAGCTCGGCGAGCCGCTCGAAGACCGGCACCGGCAGCGGCGCGCTGCCGGAGACCAGCAGCCGGGCGCCGGTCAGCGCGCGGGCGGCCGGCTGCTCGGCGGCGATCCGGGACCAGACGGTCGGCACCCCGAAGTACAGGCTTCCACCGGCAGCGGCGTAGCCGGCCGGCGTCGGGCGGCCGGTGTGCACCAGCTTGCTGCCGTGCCGCAGCGAGCCGAGCACGCCGAGCACCAGGCCGTGCACGTGGAACAGCGGCAGGCCGTGCACCACGGTGTCCTCGGCGGTCCAGTCCCAGGCGGCGGCCAGCGCGTCCAGCCCGGCCGCGACGGCCCGGTGGGAGATCACCACGCCCTTCGGCGCGCCGGTGGTGCCGGAGGTGTAGAGCACCAGGGCGGCCTGCTCGGGCCCCGGTTCGGGCAGCCGGACGGCCGAGGCGGCCCCGAGCCCGGCCGATCCCGACGCCGACAGCAGCCGGGCCGCGTCGAGCGGGAGCAGCTCGATGCCGCTCGCTGCCGGACCCGTCTCACCGCTCGCCCCCGCCTCCCCCGCTGGCACGGCGAACAGGTCGGCGCCGGAGTCGCCGAGGATGTGCGCCCGCTCCACCGGCCCGGCGTCCGGCGGCACCGGGACCACCGGGACGCCCGCGAGCAGCCCGGCGACCGTGGCCAGCACGGTCTCCGCGGTCGGCCGGGCGAGCACCGCCAGCGCCTTGGCGCCGGTCAGCCGCGCGGCCAGCACGCTCGCCCCGCCGAGCAGTCGTTCCCGGGAGAACTCCCGGCCGTCGATCCGCAGCGCGTCGGCGCAGTCGCCGTACCCGCCCTGAAGTGCCGTCAACAGGTCCACGCCGGTACTGTACGGGCCCCGGAGACGCCACAGGGCGTGATCCCCACCACGGGGGATCACGCCCTGTCGGAGCCGGTACGGCTCAGCCCTTGCGGGTCAGCCTTGCGGGTCAGCCCTTGCGCGCCTTGACCTCGGCGGTCAGCTGCGGCAGCACGTCGAACAGGTCGCCGACCACGCCGTAGTCCACGAGCTCGAAGATCGGCGCCTCGGAGTCCTTGTTGATGGCGACGATGGTCTTCGAGGTCTGCATGCCGGCCCGGTGCTGGATCGCGCCGGAGATGCCCGCCGCGACGTACAGCTGCGGGGAGACCTGCTTGCCGGTCTGGCCGACCTGGTTGCTGTGCGGGTACCAGCCGGCGTCCACTGCGGCGCGCGAGGCACCGACGGCCGCGCCGAGCGCGTCCGCGAGCTCCTCGACGACGCCGAAGCCCTCGGCGGCACCGACGCCGCGGCCGCCGGAGACCACGATCGCGGCCTCGGTCAGCTCGGGGCGGCCGGAGGAGACCCGCGGGGTGCGCGAGGTGACCTTGGCGGCGTTGCCGGTGAACTCGACGGTGACGTTCTCCACGGCGCCGGCGGCCGGGGCGGCCTCCGGAGCGGCGGCGTTCGGCTTGACGGTGATGACCGGCGCGCCGTGGGTGATCTTCGACTTCACCTGGAAGGAGGCGGCGAAGACCGACTGGGTGGCGATCGGGCCGTCGGCGCCGGCCTCCAGGTCAACGGCGTCGGTGATGATGCCGGAGCCCAGGCGCAGCGCGACGCGGGCCGCGATCTCCTTGCCCTCGCCGGAGGAGGTGACCAGGACGGCCGCGGCACCGGAGGCCTTGGCGATCTGGGTCAGCGCGTCCACCTTCGGGACGACGAGGTAGTCGGCGAACTCGGCGGCGTCGGCCACGTAGACCTTCGCGGCACCGAACTCGGCGGCCTTGGCGGCGATGTCGCCGGCGGCGGCACCGGCGCCGAGCACGACGGCCGAGGGCTCGCCGACGCGGCGGGCCAGGGTCAGCAGCTCAAGGGCCGGCTTGCGGACAGCGCCGTCGGCGTGGTCCACGAGAACCAGGATTTCAGCCATGATTCGTTACTCCTGCTGGAACGTAGATGCCGGACGGCGGGTCAGATGAACTTCTGGTCGGCGAGGTAGCCGGCGAGCTGCTTGCCGCCCTCGCCCTCGTCCTTGACGATCGTGCCCGCGGTGCGGGCCGGGCGCTCGGTGATGGTCTCGACGGCGGTCCAGGCACCGGCCAGGCCGACCTCGTCCGCGTCGATGCCCAGGTCGTCCAGGTCCAGCTCGGCGACCGGCTTCTTCTTCGCGGCCATGATGCCCTTGAAGGACGGGTAGCGGGCCTCGCCCGACTGGTCGGTGACCGAGACGACGGCCGGCAGCGCGGCCTCGAGCAGCTCGGTGGCCGAGTCGCCGTCGCGGCGGCCCTTGACCACACCGCCCTCGACCGAGACCTCGGAGAGCAGCGTGACCTGCGGCAGGCCCAGGCGCTCGGCGAGCAGCGCGGGCAGCACGCCCATGGTGCCGTCGGTCGAGGCCATGCCGCAGACGACCAGGTCGTAACCGGTCTGCTCCAGCGCCTTGGCGATGATCGCGGAGGTGGCGATCACGTCCGAGCCGTGAATGTCGTCGTCGTTGACGTGGACGCCCTTGTCGGCACCCATCGAGAGGGCCTTCTTCAGCGCGTCGCGCGCGTCGTCGCCACCGACGGTCAGCACGGTCACCTCGGCGTCGCCCGACGCCTCGGCGATCTTCAGCGCCTGCTCGACGCCATACTCGTCAAGCTCCGACAGGAGGCCGTCCACGGCGTCCCGGTCGGTGGTGGTGTCGTCCGCGAAGCGACGGTCACCGGTCGCGTCGGGCACGTACTTCACACAGACAACGATCCTCAAGCTCACGGCCTGTCTCCTGTACTGGTCTCGTCCGGCGGCTGCGGCGGTGCAACGGACGGGTGCGCGTGTCGCGTCACCCGCTACGGGCAGCTCATGCACACTGCCCGACCGGCGCTTCCGGCAGCATACTCGGCAGCATCCCGCTCTGGTTACTCGTCAGTAGATAAATACTGGTCGCCCACATCTTGCCGCAATAACCGGGCGCTCTACCGCCTGATCATTGTGACGAAGCTCTCGACTCGGCAAGACCGGCAACCCACCACGAATTGCCCGGTCAGCGGCCACCCGCGATCCTGTCAGAGAAGGCGCTCCCGAGGGGACGCGACAGGGCGATCACCGCCACACTGCCACCGCACACTGACATCGCGTAACACCTCAGGGAAGTTCCCGGGGCGCAGTTGGGTCTGATGTGATGACAATCTCCCCGTCGCCAGGCACGCCCAGGTGACAGAAGGGCCGTCTTCGAGGGACCATCAGTCCCAGAATCACCCGTGTCAGCTGCGGCGTGCCGCGGCCCCACCCGGCCCGGTCGGCGCCGACCGTCGCGGGTGCGGAGCACCGGGCCAGGGCCCGATGGAAGAAGTAGGGCTGACCGTGGCAGAGTTCGTGTACCCGCCGGTGATCCGGACCGCTCTGGCCGCGTTCCGCGCGATCGACGTGCGGATCAACATCGTCGGCGCGGAGCACATCCCGGCCACCGGCGGCGCGGTGCTGGTGAGCAATCACATCAGCTACCTCGACTTCCTCTTCGCCGGCCTCGGTGCCTACCGCGGCGGCAAGCGCAAGACCCGCTTCATGGCCAAGGACGACGTCTTCAAGCACCGGATCTCCGGCCCGCTGATGCGCGGCATGAAGCACATCCCGGTCGACCGGACCGACGGCCAGCCGGCGTACGAGGCGGCCGTCCAGGCACTGCGCGACGGCGAGGTGGTCGGCGTCTTCCCGGAGGCGACCATCAGCCGCTCCTTCATGCTGAAGAAGTTCAAGACCGGCGCGGCCCGGATGGCGGCCGACTCCGGCACCCCGCTGCTCCCGGTGGTCCTCTGGGGCACCCAGCAGCTGTGGACCAAGGGCCGGCCGAAGACGCTGACCAAGCGGCACGTCCCGGTCACCATCATGATCGGCGAGCCGATCCGGCTCGCCGAGAACGACAAGCCGGTGATGGTGACCCGGCGGCTGCGGGCCGCGATGAGCGAGATGCTCGACCGCGCGCAGCGCGAGTACCCCGGCAAGCCGAGCGGCCCCGAGGACCGCTGGTGGCTGCCCGCGCAGCTGGGCGGCACCGCGCCGACCCTGGAGGTCGCCGAGGCCGAGGACGAGCAGGAGGCGGCCGCCAAGGCCGCCCGGCGGGCCGCCAAGGCCGGCTGAGCGACGGCCGGGTCCGGATAGGCACCCGAGAAGGCCCTGACAGTCCGCCAGTGGGACGGACCGTCAGGGCCTTCTCCGGTTCTCCGGGCACGGCAGCGGCTGGACGGGCCGTCAGGCGTTCGGGACTGCCGGGGCGTTCAGGGCTGCCGGGGCGTTCAGGGCGACGCTGATCAGGCGGTTGGTCTCGGCCCACTCCTCGGGGGCGACCTTCGGCAGCACGTCGTCCCAGATCGGCAGGCAGGAGCCGCGCATCTGCACCATGCCGGCCGGGCGGGCGATGAGCCAGATGTGCAGGTGGGCGCCGCCGTCGCCCCACCGGTTCACGTGCACCCGGGCGATCCCGCCGAGCGACATGATCGCGCGTTCGACGCGCTGGATCAGCACACCCATCTCGGCCGCCCGCTCGACGGGCAGGTCCAGCAGGTCGTAGTGCTCGCGCGGGAGCAGCATGACGGCGGCCGGCAGCCCGGCCGGCTCGGCGAGTGCCGTCACCTTCCAGTGCTCGTCATGCCAGAGCACGTCGGGGTCGTCGATGTCCTTGCTGCAGGTGAAGCACTCGTCCGGGCCGGCCTCGCCGTTGCGCGGCGGCTCCGGGAGGACGGGCTGATCGAGCACCTTGACCTGGAGGTCGCCGTCGTACGGAAAGTTCTCCCAGCCCGCGATCCCGTTCTCGGGCAGCGGTATCCGCTCCCCGATCGGCAGGCTCCGGACGTACGGACTCGGCTCGTGTGAAACCCCGTTGATCGTCATGCCGCGGATTCTGCCAGAAACGCGAAGAAGCCCCCAGCCATTTAGGCTGGGGGCTTCTTCGGAATGATTGTTCGGCGGCGTCCTACTCTCCCACAGGGTCCCCCCTGCAGTACCATCGGCGCTGTAAGGCTTAGCTTCCGGGTTCGGAATGTAACCGGGCGTTTCCCTCACGCTATGACCACCGAAACACTATGAAACTGTCAACCGCACCGTCCCACCCTGTGGCCCAGGGAAAAACGGGGTCGTTGTTTCAGAACAACACAGTGGACGCGAGCAACTGAGGACAAGCCCTCGGCCTATT
>NZ_JBWXUE010000062.1:0-21088 GCF_057158765.1 Kitasatospora sp. NEAU-69 | reverse complement strand
CTTAGCTTGAAATTAAAGGTCGCCCCTTGGCTGTGTAGCCGAGGGGCTGTCCCTTATGTGTTGAGTTTTGCCGACGGGGTGGCGGGGTGCGGGGCTGCTGGTGCGGCCGCGAGGGCGGCCGGGGCCGGGGCGGGTGGCTTTCGGCGGTTTCGCGGGTGTGCCCAGGATCTTGCGGAGTCGGGGATAGCCGCGGCGGACCCGGCCGGGGGTGAGTTGATCTTGATTGAGGGGTTTCTCCCAGGGGCGGCGCAGGTCGTCGGTGAGGGGTCGGGCGAGGCGGAGCTGGGTGTATGCGGCCAGGATGAGCCAGACCCAGCGGTCGGCCTGGTCGGGGTTGCGCAGGCGGGGACGGGTCATCCCGAGGGACTGCTTCCAGAATCTGAAGGTGTGTTCGATGTCGAATCTTCTGAGGAAGATCCTCCACAGTCGGTCGACGTCGTGGGCTGTGGCGTCCGGGTCGGAGTGCCACAGCCATAGCGGCTTGGGGTCGCGGTTGCCGGGCAGGTGCTCGACCTGGAGGTGGACCAACGTGCCCTCGACGTTGGGCAGTTCGCCTATGTGATCGTGCCAGCCGCCCTGGCGGCGTTCCAGTTTGGGGTGCAGGCGTCCCCAAGCGCGGGCGGTCACGGCGCCGTACCGGTCGTGGCGGCTGGCCGATTCCTGGACGGGGGTGGCGTGGGTGGCCGGGTCGTCGAGCCGGAACCCCTCACCGTGACGGGGCCGGCGGCCGGGCCGGTCACCCTTGCGGCGGCCGGGCGGCTGGTACATGACCCGGTTGGCGCGGATGCGCCCGAGCAGCCGGACCGGTGCGTCGCGCAGCAGCCACGTCAACCGCACGATGTCGTAGCCGGAGTCCAGGACGATCAACACCTCGGGGTCGTCCTCGCGCCACTGCCCGGTCTGCCGCAGACGTAGGAGCAGGTCGCGGATCTGGGCGGCCGTGACCTCGGTAGGGTCGTCGTCAGGGGTGAGACGGACCGCGTCCAGGGGGCCGGTCCACGAGGAGCGTCCTGCGCCCAGCGCGACGGCGACCTGATAGGGCCAGCCCGGGATCGTCCGGCGGACCCCGTCGCACCGGCACGGCCGGTAGCAGTGCAGCCTGTCCGGGGAGCACTCCGCGTCCGGCCGCGGCCACGGTGTCACGTCGAGCGCGATCGAGAGCTGCCCGTCCGCGCCACGCGGAAGCGCGAGGCCGGCCAGGGCGATGCGCAGCCGGGCCACGTCCAGGCGGCCACGGGCGAGGGCGTCGTACATCGCTCCATGCCCGCGCCGGTGCACTGCCTCCAAGGAGAGCTCCGGCAGCGACACCACCGGGCCACCGGCGCACAGCACCGCGTCCGCCAGCTCGAACAAGGCATCAGCCCGCAAGGTCAGGCAGGAGTAGAACTCGCGGCGGAACCGCGACAACGCGGTCAGGGCCTCGACGCGCGCGGCGTCGTCTTGCAGACTGTCCATCACGGCCTTTGGGTAGATCCGTTGTCGACTTCAGCGAGAAGACACGATCACGCAAAGGCCGCCCAGCTGTCAGGCGAACGACGAACCCCGCCAAGAAATGATCTTGGCGGGGTTTAATTTCAAGCTTAGACCGACCGGCAATAGGCAGCGGTGTGCGGTGAGGTGGCCGGGCGAGTGCAGTGCGGGCACGGGTCCAGGTGATCATGGAGTTGTCTACGCTCAGTGATCACGAAGGACCGCCGTGCCCGCGCTGCCATTTTGCCTGCTCGACCCCCTCTGGGACCAGTTCGCCGCCCTCCTGCCTGCTCGGGAAGTCTTCGTCGCGGACCATCCGCTGGGCTGTCATCGGCGCCGGATCGCCGACCGGACCGTCTTCGAGCACATCGTGCTCGCGCTGGTCCACGGCTCCGGCTACGAGCGCATCTCCACGCCCGGATGCTCCGACCGCACGATCAGACGCCGTGTCAACGAGTGGGCCGAGCTGGGGATATCCGAGAAGGTACACGCCCTGGCGCTGGAGGCGTACGACCGGATGATCGGCCTCGGGTTGGGTGAGATCTCGGTGGACGGCTGCATCACCAAGGCCCCCTCGGGCGGCGACAAAGCCGGTCGGTCACCGGTCGACCGGGGCAAGCAGGGACTGAAACGCTCGGTCGCCTCCGACGCGTGCGGTGTCCCGCTCGGGATCGTCTCCGACGGAGCCAACCGGCACGACTCACCCCTGCTCGGCCCCACCCTGGAAGCAGTGAAGGCACAGGTCGGCCCACTGCCGGAGGCGGTCAACGTCAACCTCGACCGCGGCTACGACAGCGCCAAATCCCGTGCGCTGACAGCCGAGTTGGGATTCACCGCCGAGATCGCACGCAAAGGCACACCCGCCCCGATCCAGGCCGGCAAACGCTGGGTGATCGAACGCACGCACTCGTGGATGAACGACTTCGGCAAACTCCGGCGCTGCACAGACAGGAGCGGCAGCGTCGTGGACTTCTACCTCTACCTCGCCGCCACCCTCGTCACACTCCGCATGCTGATCCGCCGAGCAACGAGCCGCTACCGCTGGGACGGCCGCCCCACCACCCGACGCCTCAAGTGATCCATTTGCCGGTCGGTCTTATGAACTCTCGCAGGCCTCAGTGCCCGTCGAGCTCCGCGCGCAGGGGAGTGATGATCTCTTCGACGAGCCGGTGTGCGACCTGTGAGGGGTAAGGGCTGCGCAGGCTTAGCACGATGTGCGTCAGGCCTGCGTCGATGAGCTCCCGGATCGCCTTGCGGTCACCGGCCGGGTCGTCGTACGAGACGATGTACTGCACGGAGCGGGTGATCGTCTGCGGATCCCGGCCGATGGCCGCGCAGTGTGCGTCCAGCACGCGGCTGCGCTCGGTGATGTAGTCGAGGGTGTTGTGCGGCGGGCCGGGGATGTTCCAGATGTCCGCGTGCTCGGCGACCAGGCGGAGGGTCCTGGTGCCCCAGCCGCCGATCAGCAGCGGCGGGCCCGGCTGCTGGACGGGCTTGGGTTCGTTGCGATTGCCCTTGAGCGTGTAGTAGCGGCCGTCGAAGTCGAAGACCTCCTCCGTCCACATGCGCTTGAGGATGGTGACGGTCTCGGCCAGCCGGGCGATGCCCTCGGCGGGCGGGACGAGCGTCAGGCCGTAGGCGTCGTACTCCGCGACGGCGGGGTTCTCGCCGGTGATGCCACCGGTGTTGGGCGGCTGCTGGGTGCCGCCCACGCCGAGGCCCATCACCAGGCGGCCACCGGAGATCACGTCCACCGTCGTGGCGATCTTGCCCAGGACGGCGGGCTGACGGATCCGGTTGCTGGTCACGAGCAGTCCCAGCCGCAGCCGTCGGGTCTGTGCGGCGAGGGCGCTCAGCAGCGTCCACCCTTCGAGGACCTGCCCGTCCTTGGGGCCCGCGATCGGCATCAGGTGGTCCCACAGCCACGCGTCCGCGATCTCCGGCAGGGCGTCGGCCTCCTGCCACACGCGGAGGATCTCCTGGTAGGAGGTGTGCATCGGGGTGGTCTTGATGCCGAACGTCACGCGGGGCCGGATCCGGTCGGGTGCCGGGTCGGTTGCCAGGTCGGTTGCCAGGTCGGTTGTCAGGTCGCTTGTCATGGTGCGCACGCACCCTTCGGCTCGACGTGTCGCCGGTGATCGCGGCGATACTGTCACTGTAGATGATCGTCAGCTCTGCTGACTATCAGTTTCGCGATACGGTGTGGGCATGACGGACGATGCAGCCCCCGACAGCGCAGCCTCCGACGACGCGGCCCCCGGGGCCCTTGCCTCCCGGCTCGGCTATCTGCTCAAGCACGCGCAGCTGCGGCTGGCCGAGGCGTCCGCGCCGGCGCTGGCGCCGTTCGGCATCGACGGCCGCGAGCTGGCGGTCCTGGTCGTGCTCGCGGTGGAGTACCCGCTCTCCCAGCTGGAGGCGGCGGGCCGGCTCGGCGTCGACCGCACGACGATGGTGGCGCTCATCGATGCGCTGGAGGGCAAGGGGCTCGTCGAGCGCCGCCGTAGCCCCCAGGACCGGCGCAAGAACACCGTGCAGCTGACCCCGGCGGGTGAGGGCACCCTGCGCGGGGCCGAGCGGGCGCGCGAGGAGATGGAGCGTCAGTTCCTCGCCCCGCTGGACCCCTCGGACGCGGAGCAGCTGGTCCGCGCCCTGCAGACCCTGGTCACCGGCCCGAAGGCCGTCGACTGACGGCCGGTGGGATCCGCGGGGTGAGGTCAGTGCGACTCGGCGGGGACGGGCGACAGGCGGTAGGCGTCCCCGTGGGTGACCACGCGGCCGGCGGTGGGCGGCGCGAAGTGCGTACCCAGCAGGAGCGTGTCCGTGTCTGCCAGGGAGTCGAGCAGCGTACGGCGGGTGGCCTGCGACTGCGCCGGGTCGATGTCGACGCAGGCGCCGATTTCGGGCTGGGCGAGCTGGACCGGGTGGTGGATGCAGTCGCCGGTGATGAGTGCCGTCTCGCCCCCGCTGGTCAGCTCGACGCCGATGTGCCCGGGGGTGTGGCCGGGGGTGGGGATGAGGCGTAGGCCCGGGGCGATCTCGATGCCCGCGTCCGGAACGTCGACGAGGTCGAGCAGCCCGGCCTCCTCCACCGGTATCACGGAGTCGCGGAACATCTGCTTGCGCGGCTCGTCCATCTCGTAGCCGGCCCAGAACTCCCGCTCGACGCGGGAGGTGAGGTAGCGGGCGTTGGGGAAGGTGGGGACCCACTCGCCGTTCGCCTCGCCGTTCGTCTCACCGTTCATCTCGCCGTTCGCCGCCCGGGTGTTCCAGCCCACGTGATCGGCGTGCAGGTGGGTGAGGATCACCAGGTCGACGGAGTCCGGGGACCAGCCGGTGGCGGCGAGGCGTTCGAGGAAGTCCGTCCGCAGGTTGTGCCAGGCCGGGTTGGCCCGCTCCTTGCCGTTGCCGATGCCGGTGTCGACGAGGACGCGCAGGCCGCCCACGACGAACGCGAAGCTGTGGCTGTCGAGGTGCAGGGTGCCCTCGTGGTCGGCGAAGTCGGGGTGCAGCCAGTCGTGTTGGAAGACCACGCCTGCGGTGGCGTCGGGCAGCAGCCAGGGGCCGGTGGCGGGCGGCAGTGGGACCTCGTCGATCCGGTGGACGGTGATGTCGCCGATGGTCCAGGAGGGTGCGGTGGTGGATGGCGCGGCGGTGGCCGGCGTGGTCTTCATGGTCTCTTCCTCCTGTGGTGCTAAACGCAATTTGTTTGCTTTAGGTCAGCGTAGGCCCTATGGTCGCCTAACGCAAACACTTAGCTTTTGCTGGGGTGCGGGCTTCTGGCGCCCCAGCTGACCAGGAGACAGATCCGTGTCCGTCGATGAACTCACCCCGCCGGAGGCGGCCCGCTGGGCCGCCCGCGCCGGGCTCCCACTGCCGGCCGACCGCCACGACGCGGTCGCGGCCACCGCGAACCACATCCTGTCCGTCGTCGCCGTCCTGCGGGAACTCGACTTCGGGGACACCCCGCCCGCCTTCGCCTACCACGCAGGAGAGTAGAAGCGCATGCAGCCGTTCGAACTGTCTCTGACCGCAGCCGCTGACGCGATCCGGGCGCGGCAGTTGTCGCCCGTCGAGCTGGTGGACTCCGTCCTTGATCGCATCGAGGCGGTGGAGCCGAACCTTCAGGCCTACGTCACCGTCACGGCCGAGCGGGCCCGCCGGGAGGCCCGCGAGGCGGCAGGCGAGGCCGTGGCCGGCCGGATCCGGGGGCCGCTGCACGGCATCCCCATGGGGCTGAAGGACTTGATCGACGTCGCCGGTGTGGCGACGTCGGCCAGCTCCAGGGTGCGCGCGGACCACCGCGCGGAGGCCGACAGCACCGTCGCCGCGCGCCTGTCGGCAGCCGGTGCGGTCCTGTTGGGCAAGACCCACACTCATGAATTCGCCTATGGGCTGACCACCCCGCAGACCAGCAACGCCTGGAACCGCGACCGGATCGCGGGCGGCTCCAGCGGCGGGTCCGCCGTCGCCGTCGCCGCGGGCGCCGCGACCTTCAGCCTGGGCACCGACACCGGCGGCTCCATCCGGGTGCCCGCCGCGCTGAACGGGGTCGTCGGCCTCAAGCCGACCTACGGCCTCGTCCCCCGCACGGGCGTCACGTCGCTGTCCTGGTCGCTGGACCACGTCGGCCCGATCACCCGGACGGTGGCGGACGCGGCCCTGGTCCTGGCCGTCCTCAGCGGCCACGACCCCCGCGATCCCGCCTCGGTGGTCGCGCCCCGGCTGCCGATGTGGCTGCGGATGTGGACCTGGCCGGGCTGCGGGTGGGTGTGCCGCGCAACTACTACTTCGACCACGTCGATCCGGAGGTGGAGGCCGCCGTGCGGCACGCCATCGACCAGCTCCAGGCCCTCGGTGCCCGGCTCGTCGAGGTGGAGATTCCGATGACGCGCTACGTCCAGGCCACGCAGTGGGGCCTGATGGTGCCGGAGGCCACCGCCTACCACGAGCGGACCCTTCGCGCGGTCCCCGAGCTGTACCAGGCGGACGTCCGCATCCTCCTTGAGGCGGGTCAACTCATGCCCACCGGTGACTACTTGAACGCGCAACGCGCCCGCACCCTGATGCGGCAGGACTGGGCCCGGCTGCTGGACGAGGTCGACGTCATCGCCGCCCCCACGGTCCCGATCACCGCGGTGGCAGCCGGCGAGGAGACGATCACCTGGCCCGACGGCACGGTCGAGGGCGCGTCCGACGCCTACGTACGCCTCTCAGCCCCGGCCAACATCACCGGCGTGCCGTCCCTGACCGTCCCGGTCGGCCTCGATGCGGCGGGCCTGCCGATCGGCATGCAACTCCTCGGCCGCGCCCTCGGGGAGAGCACGCTGCTGCGGGTCGGTCACGCCTACGAGCAGACCCAACCGGCTCGGGGTATCGCGCCGGTGGCCTGAGTGGGGGGTGGGGGCGGGCGCGGGAGTGGGGGCGGGAGCGTGGGCTCGGGCGGAGCGGTCCGCCGTCGGAGTGATCCGCCGGAAGGAAAACCGGTAGAGGCGTCCGGGAGAGGCCGGGTAGCGTTCTGGCTTTGATGACTGACACCTGGGACACCATCGCCGACTGGTACGCGGAACTCCTGCGGGCTGGCTCCGCTCTCAACGACTTCAATCGTGACGTTCTGCTCGACCACCTCCCTGACGAGCTGAGTGGCCGTCATGTCCTCGATCTCGGGTGTGGCGAGGGGCTCATCACCCGCGCGGCGGCCGCCCGTGGGGCTTCTGTCGTGGGTATCGATCCGTCGCTGCGCTTGATCGAACACGCGCGGAGTGCCGGGACAGCCGGGCCCGGCACGGTGGTCTACACCGTCGACGACGGCTGCGTGCTCGGCACAGTCGCCGACGATTCGGTTCACTGGGTGACTGCTGGGCTGTCCCTGAACCACGTGCCCGACCTCGATGCCGCGCTCGCTGCTGTACGGCGGGTGCTGAGGGCCGGGGGCTCGCTCGCCTTCAGCGTCCCTCACCCCTGTTTCGAAGCGCCCGACGCGACTTGGACGCAGGTCACCGACGGTGCCGTCCGTCGGGTGGTCGGACACTACCTCGTCGAAGGCTTCTGGCGCTCGGACAACCCCCAGGCCGTCCGCCGGGCAGGCAACCAGCACCGGACGCTGTCCACCTACCTGACCGCGTTGCTGCGGCACGGCTTCCTCCTGGAAGCCGTCACCGAGCCGGCCCCAACCGTCCAGGTGGCGGCTCGGCAACCACAGCGGGCCGGGCTGCCCCCGTTCCTCGTCATCCGCGCTCGCCGCGCCTGACTACGAACCGGTGCCAACCGCGCCCGACCGATCAACCGCCGCCCGGACGGACCCCTAGACGCAACAGCTTTGCTTTAAGCTGGTGGCATGAGTCGCCAGATGTCGCGCCCCGGCGGGCGCAGTGCCCGGGTCCAGGCATCGGTGCACGCCGCCGTCCGCGAACTCGCAGCGGAAGTGGGCCGGGACGCCCTGACCGTACCGATGGTCGCCCAGCGCGCGGGCGTCACGCCGTCGACGATCTACCGCCGCTGGGGCGACCTGCAGGAACTGCTGTCGGACGTGGCGGTCGAACGCCTGCGCCCCGACACGGCGCCGAAGGACATCGGCGACCTGACGTCCGACCTGACCGCGTGGGCCGAGCAGTTCTACGAGGAGATGGCCTCCTCCGCAGGCCGTGCCTACATCCGCGACGCCCTGCTCGGCGACCCGGACGGCAGCAATGCCGGCCGGTGCTCCGCCTACGCCGCCGAGCAGGTCGACCTCATCCTCACCCGCGCGACCGAACGCGGCGAGAGCGTGCCGGACACCGAAACGGTCATGGATCAGGTCGTCGCCCCCATGATGTACCGCATCCTCTTCCGCCCGGCTGGGATCGACGCCTCCTATGCCCACCGGCTCGTGGCAACCGCAGTGGCTCGGTAGGGCCGAGTCCGGGGAGAGCCGTTCTGAGAGGATCGCCGCATGACCGGCCACCACGCCGCCGCCGCCGAAGCCCCTCGGCCCCCTCGGTCCCATCGGCCCTTTGCCGAGCCCGTCCGCCTCGAGCTGGCCGATCCCGAGACCCTGGGCCGGCTGTGGGAGCTCCAGCGGGCCTCCTATGCGGTCGAAGCCCGGCTCATCGGCTTCGACGGCATCCCGCAACTGCACGAGTCCCTGGAGCAGTTGCGCGCATGTGACGAGTCCTTCCTCGGGGTTCGCGACGAGTCCGACGAGTCCGACGAGCCGGGGCTGGTCGGAGCAGTCGGCTGGACCCGCCTGCCGAACGGCGCTCTGGACATCTGCCGCCTGGTGGTCCATCCCGTCGCGCACCGCCGAGGCGTCGCAACGGCACTTCTCGACGCCCTGGACGCGATCGAGCCCGCGGAACTGACCGTCGTCTCCACCGGGACCGCCAACCTGCCCGCAGTCGCGCTCTACCGCCGGCGCGGATTCGTCCCTGTCGGCGAGCTCCGGATCGCACCTGGCGTCACGCTCACGCAGCTGGAACGCAGGCACGCCCTCTGATCTGCTCGGCCTCTGCGCGGAGCTATCCCTGGGCGGTGGGGCGGACGACGATGTCGCCGACGTCGACGCCGTCCGGCTGCTCGATGGCGAAGGCGATGGCGCGGGCCACTGCGGCCGGCGGGAGGGCGATCTCCATCAGCTTGTCGATCTGGGCCTTCGCCGCCGGATCCATCTGCTCCGCGAAGTCCGTGCGGACGGCGCCGGGGGAGACGACGGTCACGCGCAGGCTGTCGCCGGCCTCCTGGCGCAGGCCCTCGGAGACGGTGCGCACGGCGTTCTTGGTGGCGGCGTACACCGACTGGAGCGGGACGATGCGCAGTCCGGCGGTGGACACGGTGTTGACGAAGTGCCCGGATCCCTGCTCCCGGAAGCGGGGGAGCGCTGCGGCGATCCCGTACAGGACCCCCTTGAGGTTGACGTCGATCATCTGCTCCCAGTCCTCGACGCGCAGGTCGTCGAGCGGGGAGATCAGGCCGATCCCGGCGTTGCTGACGAGGACGTCGAGCTTGCCGTACCGGTCGCATGCCAGCTGCACGAGACCGGCGAGGTCCTCGCGCCGCGTCACGTCCGTGCGGATCCAGGCGGCCTCGCCGCCGGCCTGTTCGATGCGGGCGGCCAGAGCGGCGAGACGCTCCGGGCGGCGTGCTCCGAGCACGACCTTCGCGCCGCGCTCGGCCAGCAGAAGCGCGGTCGCTTCGCCGATGCCGCTGCTGGCGCCCGTGATCGCCACGACCTTGCCTTCGATTCCCGGCATGTTGGCCGTCCTTCCAGAGTGCTGAGTGGGGAGTGCTGAGCGCTGAGTGCGGAGCAGAGGGGATCCGGGCAGGCCGGACCATGCCCTAGAGTGCTAAGTGGAGGCTCCGCCACTTCTCCCAGACTAAGTGGCGGAGCCTCCACTTAGCAACGGAGAAGGGAGCGGGCCGCCGATGACCCGAGAGGCAGGACGCCCGCTGAGGGCCGACGCACAGCGGAACCGGCACAAGATCCTGGCCGCCGCAGTACGCGTGTTCAGCGAGGAGGGGCTCGACGCGCACTTCGAGCGCATCGCCAGGGAGGCGGGCGTGGGAACGGGCACGCTCTACCGCAACTTCCCGACCCGGGAGGCCCTGATCGAGGCGGCGTACCGCAACGAAGTGGCCCGGCTCTGCGAGGCCGCCCCCGACCTCCTGGCGACGATGCCGCCCGCCGAGGCCCTGCGGGTGTGGACCCGCCGCTTCATCGACTACGCCACCGCCAAATACGGCATGGCCGACGCCCTGCGAGCGGTCGTCGCCTCGGGCAGCAACCCCTACGCCGACAGTCGCGAGCTGATTCAGGGCGCCCTCGACTCCCTGATGGAGGCCGGTGCCGCGGCCGGAACGATCCGCCCCGACATCCGTCCGACCGACATGTTCGCCGCCCTCGCCGGCATCGCCCTCACCTCGGCCAAGCCCGAGCAACGAGAGCAGGCCGAACGCCTCCTGGACCTCATCCTGGACGGACTGAAGTCCGCGCCGCCTCAGCTGCCCGGAGACTGACGACAGAACGTCACGATCATTGAAGACGGCTACGGGCTGCCTCAATCTCGTTGCGGGCGGCGGCTCCGAATACGGCTTGGTCCCGCAGAGCAGCGAAGACTCGGACGAAGTACGCGATGTTCTCGGGTCTGGACGTCTGGAACGCCCCTGACCAGAACTCTTGCTTGAGCAAGCTTTCGTCAAACAGGTAGAAGCCTTCGCCTGGGTAGAGCAGCCGCTCCCGCCCTTGGGGGATGATCCCGATGGAGACGTACGGGAGTGTCATCACCTCTATCAGGTGGTCGAGTTGGCCGTTCATCACATCTGTTCCGCCTGTGTTGTTCATCAGTGCGGACGCTTCCAAGAGGAAGGAGAATATGGGCGCTCCAGTGCCGAGGAACCGCTTGCGGACCATGCGGTTCTGCGCGGCTTCCTCAACGTCGTCCAACGGTAGGCCGTGCAGTGTGGCATGGATGGTGAACTGTGCCTTGGCGTACTCGAGTGTCTGCAGGAAGCCGGGAATGAACAGTGACTCATACACGCGGAGCAGCTTGGACTTCGCGTAGAGGTCCATGGCTTGGAACTGGAGGCGCTTCATGCCCGGTCGGTGCCACCGCTTGTAGTCCGTCCACATCTGCTCGATCTCACGGCTCACCGCGATGAGTTCGGGGATCTGCCCTTCGACGCCGCAGGCCGTTGCCCACGCCCGGATGTCCTCCTCGGTCGGGATCTGTGCCCCGTGCTCGATCTTCGACACCTTGGTCTTGTGCCACCCGCAGAGCCGCGCGAGCTCGACGCCCGAGAGGTTGGTGTCCCGGCGTAGTTCCTTGAGCTGGGTCCCGAATGCGCGCTTCGCGGACTCGGATGGTTCTTGGTCCGACATATCGTCAGGGCTTGTACTTACCGTTGGGGATGCCGAGTGCCCATGCCCGCTCGAACGTGTCATTGCAGAAACCGACCACGTCGGGATCGGCCGAGAACTGGATGTCGGTCTGCTGGTTGTCTCCCCCGATGAGGTTGAAGATCACCAGGTCATCCCGGATCAGACAGTCGTTCCCCGGCAACGGCAAGGCCGACACGAGTGGGCGGGGAAGCCATCGAAGATGCTCCTCGGGGTCAGCCAACTCGACTGCCATTCGCTGATACTCCGAGAGCGGTTCGGAGATGACTCGCACACGCCGGTAGGGGAAGCCGAGAGAGGCCTTCCCGGTCAGGAACGCACGATGTCCACGCATCGTCTCTTCGACGATCTCACGGTCGCCTGAGCGCCACGCTTCGAACAGTCGGCGGTCTACCTCGTAGAGGTCCCGCAGCTCCAGCTTCCGGACTTCTTGCGCGGGTTGACCAAACAGAAGCTCAAGTCGACGTGATGCCGAGATCAATTCCATAGCGCTCCTTGACGTACTTCCGCACGAACACATCCATGGTTCGCCCGGACATCTCCCCGAACGTCTCGTCATCAGCCAGTGCGACGAGCTGATCCCGAACCTTCGGTCCGCGCTTCTTGAGTTGCACGATCCAAGAGTCATGGTCCGTCTCGTAGAACGTCTCGCACTCGACGCCGCCCTGGGAGTTGGGGTCCGTGCAGAAGAACGTAGCGGTTAAGTCGTCGCTGTCGCTGCTGTGTTGCCGCATGTTGCTCCCGCCCATGATCTGGCCGTTTGCCACTCTGACCTTCGCCCAGCGTCTAGCCCATGGTCAAGCACCCGACGGCACTGAAGCCTCTTTCGGGAGACTTCCAGCAACTCTGAGCAACTTCGTTGAGTGCCGCTGGCGGACGCACCTACGGTCTTGTTGCGCACCCACACCTCGCTGGTGAAGGAGAGCCACCGAGGATGAGCGCGAGTTGGCCGAGGAGGTGTGCCATGACGCTTTCACGTTCGGCGGTCAGAGCGTGTGCAGGTGGCCCATGGGCGCTCTGGAACTCACCGAGTAGATCGCGCACTTGGCGATCCTGACGTGCCGGCTCGGCACAGTCCAGGTCAGCTGAACCCCACAGATTCCCGCCCCGATCGGCGTTCCTTGGACAGCACACCGATCGGAGCGGGTCCGCAACACCGAACGGCCCGGCCACCGACCGGTGGCCGGCTCGCCACAGTGTGAGGAGTCATCAGTATGACAACCCCTGGCCCCAACAGGCCCCCGGGCCCCGGCCCGATGCCGCCGCTCGCCGGTGCGCGAGACCCGCGCGCCCTGCTGAGCGCTGCTCAGTTCGACGGCGTGGTGGCCACCATCGTGGCCGCCAACCCGGGCATGGAGAACGCGGTTGCGGTCCGCATCGCCTGCGAGGGCATCAAGTTCGTGGTGGTGGCAGCGGAGCACCGCGACCAGGACGTCGCCCCGAGCAGGGTGGTGGACGAGGGCTGGCACGCCCTCATCCTGCACACCGCCACGTATGAAGAGCTGTGCGAGCGCCTCGGCGGGTTCGTGCACCACACCCCCGGCTTCAATGCCACCAACTGGGATCCGCCGATTTTGGACCGTACGCGGTACCTGATCCGGCAGTCCGGTTTCGAGGTGGACGCGGAGCTGTGGGCCGGTCCCGAAGACCGAACGTTCACGGTGGCCGCGAACTGCCAGCACTCGAAGGATTGCATCATCCGGCCCATGCCGACTCCGCGGCCGCCCGTCACGGTCTGACGGGCGCGTACCCTGCTGCCACCAGCCAAGGGAGACGCCGTGGATGAGTGGATCAACCCCGAGTACGCGGGACTTGTCGCCGCGTTCCGGCAGCAGGGCGAGGAGAACGAACCGCCCCTCGCCCTGGGCCTGGAGGACGTGACTCCGGTGTCGGTGGGCCGGGGGTTCATCACGAAGCCGCTTGAGTAGGAGGTCCACCCATGCCCGCCGACATCATCGAGTCCAAGCACAAGGGCGCCGAGAAGCCCCCGCCGAAGCACCAGGGGAACCCCGCGCCGGAGAACCCCAACCCGCCGCAGAAGTAGCGGTGGTAGGCGTGCGGGTCCACCCCGGGAAGTCCCATCCCGATCAGGTGCCACCGCCACCGTTCCCGAGCCCTGCCCCTCAGGGCTGACAGAACGGCAGGTCCCTCACATCGCGCGCCGTGAGGGGCCTGCCCGCAATTGCAAGGGAGAGCGTCAATGACTGATGACCGACTGGTCATCTCGTACGAGTCGGGCCACTTCGCCGACGTGGACTGGACGTTCAAGGCGGACCGCTGGACGGCGTCCTTCTACGAGAACGGGCCCGCCAAGGTGTTCGGGACCGCCGTCATCACCCGGGTTGTTCCCGGCGTCACCCCGAACCCTCGGGTGGCCCTGGACGTGGACCCGGGCTATCTCGAACGCATCCCCCGCGTCGTCTTCGCCGAGGACGGCAGCCTGACGCCCACCGTGGCCAAGATGAAGCCGACGCTTCTGCTCTTGCTGGAGTCGGTCCACGTCAAGGACGAGTGGCGCGGCAAGGGAGTGGGGATGCGCCTGGCGGTGGCCGCGCTCCGTCGCTTGGCCGTCCCCGGGACGGTTGCCGTCTGCTACCCGGCACCGCTTCACGACCACGGGCCGGACGAACCCTGCTCCTACACCTCCGACGATCCCGAGGTGCGGCGGCCGGACGAAGAGGCCGTGGCCAAGCTTCAGAGGGCTTGGGAGCGGCACGGGTTCCGCCCGATCGGGGAACACGTCTACGCCTTGGCACTGGGCGGGGCATCGCCCTCCCCGCAGTAGGACCTTGGCCTCGCCATCGGAAGGCGCGACGGCCCCGCCACGTGATCACGACTCCAAACAGGCCCTAGTACTGGAAGAGTACTTCCGGATTGTTCGGCGAGGGGCCGTCCAGCAGCGGACTGTGGCTGCCCTTCAGCGTCTGGTCGAAGAACGCTGTCACGTACTCGCGGGTGATCGCCACCCCGCGTTCCGGGGAGAGGGGCGGTGTCGGGAACCCGGCCTCCTCCAGGAGCAGGTCCAGGTCGGAGAAGCTGAAGTGGTCGGCGCCGGTGACCGTCAGCCACTTCTTGTAGCCGCCGAGGGCGGCCCAGGTCTGCGCCCACGAGGTGTCGCCGCCGCCGACCGGGTGGTTGTCGGCCGTGCCCAGCATGAGGAACGGCCGGTCGATCTGGCCGGGCATCGGGACCGGGTTGAAGCTGCCGTCCATGTTCACTCCGGCCCGTACGCGCGGGTCGGCGATCATCGTGGCGGCGGCCGCCGCTCCGCCGATGGAGTGTCCGGCCATGCCGATCTCGTGCTTGTCGATGAGGTGTGCCAGGCGCCACGCGGTATTGCCGTGCGTCAACTGGTCGATCACGAAGGACACGTCCAGCGCGCGGCTGGCGGGGATGGAGCCGATCGTCGTCGGGTCGTCGCAGATCGCGCACGGCGGCGTCTGGCCGTCCGCCAGCGTCTCGCCGCTGTCCTCGTAGGTGTCGCCGACGAGCGCGACGACGTAGCCGTGACTGGCCAGGTCGGTCGCGAGCGAGGTGAGCACCATGCGCGGGTCCTCGTGCGCGGGTGAGAGGACCACCAGCGGATACTTGCCGCGCTGCGGCCGCGCGCCGTCGAAGGCGTGAGTGGTGACGCTGGAAAGGCTCTGTGGGGTGACGCCGGAGCTCGCCGGCAAGTTCCGGCGCTCGATGATTCCGACTGCCTCGCCAAGGGTCATGTAAGGGGCCGGAGTCCCGGTCCCGGGAACGGCCGGATAGACCATCGTGACGGCCAGTTGGCGGGGGCCGGATGACGGCATCCACGGGTCGGGACGGCTCGCGTCGGTGAGGTGGATGACGTCCTCGCCGGCGGCGTAGGGGCCGGTCGGCGCGGGGAGCGTGCCTTGGAAGGACCGCGTGGGCGCGGTGGCCGTGGGCGGTGCGGTGTCGAACGCGTGCGTGGCCACCGGTGTGGCCGACGGTGTGGTCGTGGCGGCGAACCCGGCGCCGGTTCCGGTGACGAGGGCGGCGAGCGCCAGCGCCGCGACGGCGCTGATACGGCGATTGCTTTTCATGGGATCGACGCTAGATTCCGCAGCTCCGTATCGAATCGGCCCGGGGGCGTAAGCGTTCTGGTGTCGTTCGTAACCCCGGCGAGGTACCGGAGTCACCCGCCGGGAGTATGTCGTGCGGCGCGGGCATCGGCCAGGGTGAGCGTCACCTCGCCAAGGACGCCGGGCTCATCACGTCGGCACACGGCAAGCGCCGGCTTGTCCCCGTCGGTGCACCAAACCGATTGCGCCGCGCGTTCGGCCGCAACCGCGGTGCCAGGGAGGGGCAGGGGCATGCTCCTTGTGAGGCGGGGGCCGGCATCGCGGCCGTGTGGGTCGGGCGATGGTCGGTTCAGCTCCTGAAGGGGGTGAGGAGCAGGGCAGTGCCGAGGGTGAACAGGGCGAGCGCGGCCGCGATGGAGACGGCATAGGCGGCCGCGCAGCCTGGCGACGGCGCCGGCTGCGGTGCGGTAGCCGTCCGCGTGCCAGAGGGCGAACTCCGGTGCACCACCGACGGGTTGCCGGTCCGGAGAGGAAAGCTGCGCACGTCCGGCCCATGGCGTGCTGTGCAGCATAGCCGCAGGTCAGCACCAACGACAGTGCCCCGCCCGGCGCTTGGCCGAGCGGGGCGTCTTGCTGTACGACCACCCGCCAGAGCGGTGCGTGATGTTGACCGCCGGGCTGCGTGCGTCAGATCGGCAGGTCCCACCCGGGGCCGTCCTCGGTGCCGAGCCACACTCGCTGACCGGCGGCCGAGACCGTGATCCCGAAACTCTCCTGGTGGGGCTCGTTGGCGGCCTGCCATCGCTCCACGGCCCGTTCCACCCGATCCCACAGGCGGACGGGGCCGCGCTGGACAACGGTCCACCCGCCGTCAGGGTTGGGAGCCGTCCGGGCCTGCGAACCGGTGGACACGTCCCAGAGGATCTGCTCCGCCCCCGCCCCCATACGTTCGGCCGAGGGGGCCGCGAGTTGCGCCATCCAACCGCCGGTCCAGTCGTCGAGCTTCGCGGGGTCAATCCGGCTCGGACGCTCCTCCCCGGGCAGCAGGGCCAGCGTTGGGCGGGGCGGCCGGTCGTGCGGCCGAGCGATCATGAAACTGGTGTAGCCGGGGAGGAACCGACCCGTGGCCTCTCCGGGGCCGGTCACGTCGAGCAGGGCCAGGGCGTTGGCGTAGCTCCACCCGGAGAGGGTGGCCAGGATCTTCCCGCCGGGCTTCACCTGGTGCAGCCACGGCAGCGGGACGTACCGGACCGAACAGGTAGCGATGAGCCGGTCATACTGCCCGCCCTGTGGGTCGCCGCGCAGCCCGTCCCCGATGGTCAGCCGGGGCGCGAACCCGGCCGCCTTGAGTGCCGTGGCAGCAGCCCCGCCGACCACCGGGTCGTACTCGATGCTGGTCAGGTTGGCGTCCCCGAGGCAGTGCGCGCCGAGGGCGGTCGAGTACCCGGTTCCGGTGCCGATCTCCAACACCCGGTGACCCGCCTCCGCCCCGAGCTGCTGCCACATCCGCAGCACCAGGGACGGCAGGGTGGACGACGACGACGGGGAGCCGGTCACGGCGTCCTCGGTCACGTCGTCAGGCCTGATCCGGCCGTCCAGTTGGGTGATCAGCGTCTCGTCGGAGTAGACGCCCTCCAGCCACCCGGGATCGCCCGCTCGGACAGGCCGGTAGCTGGTGGGGATGCTGCCCGCCACCGGCAGGAAGTAGGCCCCCGTGAACAGCTCGCGGGGAACCGTAGTGGCCGCGCTGCGCCACTCGGGTTCGGTGAGGGTGCCGTCCTCGGCGAGCCTGTCCGCCAGGGCGCTGCGCAGCTGAGCCGGTGTGCTCACGTGTCGGGGCCTTTCTCCAGTCGGTCGGTAAGAGCTTGGGCGATAGCGGCGGTGATCTGCGTCGGCTGCCAGGCCCATTGGCCGTTCGGGTTGCACTCAAGGAAGTACCAGTCACCTGCGATGGTCACAGCGAAGTCGAACGCGCCATAGGTCAAACGGAGTTGGGTGAGATAGGCGGTGACCGAACGTGCGACCGATGCAGGTACCTCGAAGGGTGTGCACGTCATCAGGTCTTGACGGTAACGCCAGTCGAGATCGGGGCTGTCGATCCGGACCGCGAACATTCGGTCGCCCACGGCGGTCACCCGTACGTCGAAGGCCTTCTGCACCGTGGCTTGGAACATGTGGGGGCAGACAGCGACAGCGTCGGTGATCTCGGCCGCGTGCACCTCCCGGACCCACACGCTGTGCGGCTGGTTGTCCACGCGGTAGGGCGTGTTCCACACGGGCTTGTAGACCACCCCGCCGGGCTGCTGGGCGGCGAACGTCCGAGCCTCGTGCGGGTCGTCGGTGATCACCGTGCTGGGCACCAGGAACCCGCAGTGCTGCGCCGTCAAGAGCTGCGCGGGCTTGAACTCGGCAGCGCGGTTGTTCCACGGGTGGTTGACGTAGTGCGCGCCAGGCAGTGAAGCGAGGATGCCTCCGGCACCCCACAGGGCCTGTTCGGCGGCGAACCGGCGGTCTTGGCCGCTCAACTCCGGCGGACCTTCGTAGGGCGAGGGCCTGCGCACCCAGACGGACCGAATCCGCGTGGTGTCGATCTCCCGGCTCACCGTGCGCAGGGTGCCCCGCTGCTCGCCCGTGCGGTACGTGGCGGTCAGCGAGGCACCCGCGTGCAGGTCGGTGCCGGGGTCAAGACGGACCACGGGAACTCGGCGCTCGGCAAGAAGCCGTAACACCACGTCCGCGGTCACGTCACAGGGGTTGGTCAGTACCAGTACCGACCTGCTGTCGCGCATCAGCCGGAACTCTGGTCCTGGTCGTACGACTCGGTGCTGTCCGCGTCGGTCGCTCCGCCCGGACCGGACCCGTCACCAGGGCTGGTCGTGGTGGGCGTCAGGCCGCTTGTGCTGGTGCCGTGGCTGCCCAGCTCGACCGTCCGGCCGTGCTCGTCCACAATGACGGCGATCTGCGTCTCGGGGTCGATCACGGGCGCGTGCTGCGGGACCGTGGTGGCGGCCGCGTACGGCCCCATGCGCTGCGTGCCCCACGGTGCGGGCGTCTGTGTCATCTGTGCTGTACCTCCGTTTCCTGGGAGTGTCGAAAGTTCAACACCATGGCTGTGCAGCTGAGTTGCTTGTCTCATCTCGGCTGAATCGCCCTGTCCAGGGCTGAACTGGTCGGGGTGGTCGTGCCCCGCTCCGGAGCCGCAAGTTCCAGCCCCAGAGCAGGCAGACCCCCTGCCCGCTGAAGGGGATCCGTCGGCTCAGCTCCTGAAGGGGGTGAGGAGCAGGGCGGTGCCGAGGGTGCACAGGGCGAGCGCGGCCGCGATGGAGACGGCGTAGGCGGCCGCGCGGGCTGTGCGCAGGTGGTGGGCGCTCATGGTGGGGCGGGGGCGCCGTCGGGTTCGTCGGGCTGGTCGGGTTCGTCGGGTTCCTGGCGGAGGGCGTCGGCGAGGCGGGCGAGCTCGGGGAGGCTGAGCGGGCGGAACTGGATGAGCAGTTCGCCGGCGGGGGAGAGGCGCCAGCCTTCGACGGGGTCGGGGAGGTCGATGCCGGAGTCCTCGATGGCCTCGGTCAGCACGGTTGTCGCGACGGACACTTGCTTGCGGATGCCGGTCACGGGGTCGTCCTCCCGCTTCCGCCGGGCGGGGGCTTCTCCAGCCAGAGGGGGTTGGCCTCCCACTCGGCGCCGCCGTTCGGCGGGCGGAGGTAGATCTGCTTGCCGATCCGGTCCATCAGGACACCGAACCGCTCGTTGAGGGCGTCGTAGACCAACTCGCCCTTGATGAGGGGCTCGTAGGTCTCGGCGGGCGGACGGGCGTCGCCCGGGACGATGCGGGGGTAGGCGAGTCCGAGGCGCTGGGTCGCCTCCGGGCGGCCGCCGCAGTCGCCCGGACACTCGCACTCGGGGAAGGTGCGGAGGGTGTAGGCGTTGGGGGTGGGGACGTCCGGGTCATCGAGCTGATGATTAGGGCTTGCAGATCATCAACTCGCAGTCTTGATCTCTGCCGGAAGAGTGATGCCTTGGGTCGTGGCGAGCTTGTAGAGGGCGTCCAGGTCGGACAGTTGGGCTCCGGCAGGCTCGATGGTGTGGCCTGCGGCCTGGAGGAGGTTGCGGACGTCGCGGATGCGGCGGTTGACGGTCTCGGGTGTGACACAGAAGAGCCGGGCCACGGCGACCTGCGGGAGACCGAGCCGCTGGTGGAGCAGAACGGCCAGGAGGCGGTCGGCCAGGGTGAGAACCGGTCGCCGGCCGGTGGTGCCGTCGCCCTTGACGCGGGGCCGGTGGCCGCGCCGCTTGTCGAGTTGGCCCTCGCGCTGGGTGTCGTGGAGGGACGTGAGCGTGGTGATCAGGGCGTCCCACTCGGGTGCGGGTAGGCCGGTCAGGATCGGGTGGCAGAGCCAGGCGAGGTCGGGGCTGGGTTGGTCGAACGGGTCGGGGGCATCGCTGACCTGGGCGTATTCCTCGGGCCGCAGGGAGTAGTTCCACTCGCCGTGCCAGTCGTGGCGGTCCAGGGGCAGGGCGTCCATCTGCCGGTCGCCGACCGTCACACCGGTGGGGTAGGTGGCCGTGTCGAGTTCGGCGTGGACGGTCAGACCGGTGCGGGTGGTCGTTGCGGCGATGCTGTTCACGATGACCTCGTGGCTGCTCAGGGGCCTGCCGCGCCAGTTCATGGTGATGTGGGAGAACAGCCGGTGTTCGACCCTGTTCCATTTAGATGTACCCGGCGGAAAATGACACACAGTGATGATCAGGCCGGTCTCCACGGCGAGGGCAGCGAGTTCGGCCTTCCAGGCACGGGTGCGGTAGCCGTTGGAGCCGCCGGCGTCCGCGGTGACCAGCAGGCGCCGGGCACCGGGGTAGGCGGTGTGCCCGGCGCCGCGCCACCATCGCCTGATCGATTCGACCGCGAACGCGGCGGTGTCGTGGTCGGTGCCCACGTTCACCCAGCCGGTGTTCGCGGCCAAGTCGTAGATGCCGTACGGGATCGCCTTGCCCAGTTCCTTGTCGGGGAAGTCATGGGTGGAGACCGCGACCGGGTGGCCTGCGCGCTCCCACTCCCGGCCGCCGTTCTTGTAGGGGCCGACGAGCTCTTTCTTCTTCGTGTCCACGCTGACCACCGGGTCGCCACCCGCCTGGTGAGCCTTGGCCTGTTCGTTGATGTAGCGGAACTGGCCGTCCCGGTCGGGATGTTGGCGACCCTCGATGGTCTTGGCGTTGCCCTGGAGGCTGAAGCCCTCCTCGCGCAGCAGGTCCCCGACCGTGTCCGCCGAGATCCGGTACCCCTGGCGGGTGAGCCGGTCGGCGAGGTGGCGGGTGGACTTGGTGGTCCAGCGCAGCGGGGACATCGGATCGCCGCGCTCGTCGGGCTCGACCAGCGCCAACAGTGCGGTTCGCAGGGCGGGTTCCAGGTCGACGGCGCGCTTGCGGCCGCCGCCCGGCCTCCGCACCCGGCCCAGCGGCGGCTCGCCGGACTCCAACTCGTCCACCCCGGCGGACACGGTCGCCTCACGCACCCCGGCGGCACGGGCGACGTGCCTGATCCCGCCATGCCCGATCGACCGGGCCTCCGCACCCAGCAGCAACCGCCGCTGCCGCTCGTCCAGGTGCGGCATGATCGCCTCGAACTTGGCCTGCAGCAAAGCCTGCTGCTCCCGCGATGTTCTCATAGCACATCAACGAGCCAGAACACCGGAAGCCACGGGTTACTTCTCTGCAAGCCCTT
>NZ_JBWXUE010000061.1:0-22185 GCF_057158765.1 Kitasatospora sp. NEAU-69 | reverse complement strand
GTACTACAGCCTCAGATCTTGAAGTTGTGATCGAGTCGGTTCGTTTCGTCGCCAGGCGCGGAGTCTTGCGGGGAGTGGGTCGTCGCGTCGGTCGTAGTGGCTGACAGTGGCTCTGGTCTGGTGTTCGGCACGCCACTGGTGCTGCTGGAGGTGGTAGGCATCTGCGTGGTGGGTCGTCAGGACGGTGACCGCGAGCAGTGCGGCCAAGGCGGCGACGGTGAGGCGGATCAGCGGCAGGTTCGCGTCGGGAGTGTCGGCGGCTGGCGCGGGTGGGGTCAGGCGGGTGTACTCCTGTCCCTGGTGACCTGGGCTTTTCCCGTCGTTTCCCGCTGGCTGGGGATCGGGGCTCCGGTGTCCCGGGCCGGTTCTGGTCCGACGGGATCCGGCTCCGTCGTCGGGGCGCGGTGGTGGGCACGCTGGACGGTCAGGAAGGCCAGGGCGAGCATCGAGCAGGTGACGTGGCGGTGCCAGGACGTCCACTTGCGGACCTGGTACTGGTCCAGTCCGGTGAGCTGTTTGCCCTGCTCGTTGTCCTCCTCGATCTGCCAGCGCACGCCGGCCTGGAGGATCATCTCGGCGGTCGGGGTGCCCACGGGGGCATGGGCCAGGAAGTAGGCGTACTCGTAGTCGAACCGGCCGCCACCCAGTTTCTTCTTCGCTGTGGTGCGGCGGATCAGCAGCCAGTGTTTGAAGCCCTCGGCCGGGTCCTGACCGGTGACCGCCACCTGGAACGCGGTCCAGTCGTAGTACCGCTGTCCCTTCGAGCCTTCCCCGCAGGAGCGGCGTTCCCACTGGTCGCGGGACTTGGCGTAGTGCAGGAGATGGTCTGCGCGCTTCACCGCCGGCTGGCGCGGCTTGCCCGGCGGCCCGTCCAGGGGCAGGTCCACCGCGACCGCCAGCACGTAGGGCAGCCGTGTCTGGTGGAGATACGCGCGCAGGTGCGGGTCGCGGCCGTAGCCGGAGTCGGCCACGACCCAGGAGAACAACACCCCGTCCGCCAGGGCGCGTTCCAGCATCGCGGTCGCCAGCTGGGGCTTGGTGGCGAAGGCGACCTCGTCGGGGACGCCGGCCTCGCGGCACCGCTCCCGATCCCCGGTCCAGGACTCGGGCAGGTACAGGCGCCGGTCGATGAAGGTGTGCCCCAGCGGGGAAGCGTAGGTGAGCATCACCATCACTTGGCAGTTGCGTACGTCCCCCGTCACGCCGCAGTGCTGGTGGGCCACGCCCACCGACTTGCTCCCCTTCTTCTGGGCTTGGGTGTCATCCAGGACCAGCGTGGAGCGCGGGTCACCCAACTGCCCAGCTACATAGACTCGTAGCTCGGCCAGCAGGGCCTCGGCGTCCCATGACGCCTCACCCAGGAACTTCTGGATTCGGTGCGGGGTGGCATGACCTGCGCGTTCCGAGATCGTCCAGCCGTTTTTGCGCCCCAGGCCGGACAGTAGGCCCTCGATCAGGTCCGCGAAGACCTCGCGCGGCTCCGGCCGGGCGAACAGATGCCCGAGCTCTCCCGTCAGTACCGCGAGCTCCTCAGCCCACCCCTCGACCTGTTCCTGCGTCACATCAGCCAGCATGACTACTCCAACGACAGGAACGATCAGCGGTCACATGATCTGAGGCTGTAGTACCGGATGCCCGCCGCCGACGTGACGTCGATCAGATCCGCCTTGCCGGAGCCATTGGGAATCCTGACCGTGAGCTTCTGGCAATAAGCACTCGTCGTCATATTGCGACCGATGGTGATATCCAGCCGGCCACTGGACGGATCCTTGTCGGTACTGACCGTCAGCGGATCCGGAGTCGGCTTGACCGGCGCGTACTTGAGCAGCGCGTCATCGGCGACGCGGGGACGAACGGACATGACCACCTCGTTACGGTTGGAGATTGAGGTCGATACCACCGAAGGAGCACCACAACACGTGCGGGGAGCCGCTCCCCGCTTTCGTTCGTTCGATCTCGATCTCATGCCGCTCGGCGACCGGGATGGTGATATGCGCTTCCTGCCACTTGTTGTTGACGCTGTCATAAGTTGATTCGTAGGTCGTGTACCCGTTCCAGTCGGCCCGGATCCTCAGCGCGCCTTGCGGATTGAGCCGGACGACCAGGAAGCCGTCCGTGGGTGCGGTCGTCCTCACTCCCCTGTCCAGATCGCCAAGTTGAATCCGCTGCCACTTCATGGCACTCACCGGTCCGCTGACGGTCAGTCCGTCGTACAGGGTTGTCTGGCCGTACACGTCGAGCTCGCCGGCCTTCAGGTCGGGCAGCTCGACCATCACGGCAGTGGTGAGGGTGTGCACGAGGGTGTTGTCCTGGGCGGCCGTGGCCTGGACCATGAAGCCGGTGACGTTGTGCAGCGGCTCCGAGGTCCACGGGCTGGTCGCGTTCGGCTCGGAGTCGTTGTCCCAGAAGACCTCACAGACCGCGCCCTGCACGTCCCAACTGAGGATGACGCTCTCGCCGTTCTTCACCATCATCTTGTTGGGCCGCAGGTTCCGGAACACGAACCCCGCCGGGAACTTGGTGACCGGCAGGGCAACGGTCTTCGGCGTGTAACCACTCGTGGTGGCCGAGGTCTCCTCGACGACCTCGATGTCCACGCCGCCCGGCACCAGGTTGATCGGCAACTGCGAAATTGTCAGCGTCAGCGCCCAGCTGCCGTCGAACCTGGCCGCACGGCCAGGGGTGAACGTGACGACGCAGAACTTCCGGTCCGGCGTCAGCGCCGGCTCGCTCTTGCTCCAACCACCACCCTGCCCCGGCTCGTCACCGCCCTCCACACCGGCCCGGACACCGCCCGCAGAGGTGACGTCGATGAGATCCGCCTTGCCGGAGCCGTTCGGAATCCTCACCGTGAGCTTCTGGCAGTAGGCACTCGTCGTCATGTTGCGACCGACGGTGATGTCCAACCGACCGACGGCCGGATCCTTGTCGGTACTGACGGTCAACGGATCCGGAGTCGGCTTGACCGGCGCGTACTTGAGAAGCGCGTCAGCAGCGACGCGCGGGCGAACGGACATGGCGTGAAAGGCTCCCTTAGGGATAGGGCTGATTCAGCAGTTCCTCACCGAAGGCATGCCATTCGATCCGATACACCGCATCGGAGCTGCGGCGGAACTTGATGGTCTCTCCTTTCAGAACCGGGATGGACAAATAGGCAGTGTGTGCCACGTCAAGCGGCTTGAGGAAGTGGAGCTTCCGCCCGAGGTCGACGCTGAGAGTCCCTGTGCTGACATCGACGCAGAGAATTCCGTCGGTGCGGGCACCCGTAGTGAGCCAGAGGTCCACCGGGAGCGTCAAGCTCTGCCTGCGGAGCACGGATCCCGCGACCGCCAGGTCCTGAACGACCTTGAGACCGCCGTGAGCGGTAGCGCTCCCGTACACGTCGAGATCTCCGGTCGCCAGGTCGGGCAGCTCGACCATGACGGCGGTGGTGAGGGTGTGCACCAGCGTGTTGTCCTGGGCGGCCGTGGCCTGGACCATGAAACCGGTGACGTTGTGCAGCGGATCCGAGGTCCACGGGCTGGTCGCGTTCGGCTCGGAGTCGTTGTCCCAGAAGACCTCGCAGGTCGCGCCCTGCACGTCCCAGCTGAGGACGACGCTCTCGCCGTTCTCGACCATGATCTTGTTGGGCCGCAGGTTCCGGAACACGAACCCGGCCGGGAACTTGGTGACCGGCAGGGTCACGCTTTTCGGCGTGTAGCCACTCGCGGTGGCCGAGGTCTCCTCGACGACCTCGATGTCCACCCCACCCGGCACCAGGTTGATCGGCAGCTGCGAGATCGTCAGCGTCAGTGCCCAGGTGCCGTCGAACTTCGCCGGGCGGTTGGGAGCCGGGGTGAACGTGATGACGCAGAACTTCCGGTCGGGCGTCAGCGCCGGCTCGCTCTTGCTCCAACCACCGCCCTGCCCCGGCTCCTCACCACCCTCCACACCGGCCCGGATGCCGCCCGCCGACGTGACGTCGATGAGATCCGCCTTGCCGGAGCCGTTGGGAATCCTGACCGTGAGCTTCTGGCAGTAGGCACTCGTGGTCATGCCCCGACCGATGGTGATGTCCAGCCGGCCGCTGGACGGATCCTTGTCGGTACTGACCGTCAGCGGATCCGGAGTCGGCTTGACCGGTGCGTACCTGAGCAGCGCGTCAGCAGCGGCGCGCGGGCGAACGGACATGGCGTTGCCTTTCCAGTGGGCCGGTTCAGGCGTCCGGGCTCGGGTCCAGCTGCAGGTAGCCGGCCCGGGCGGTGGGGACGGCGTCGTCCAGGTGGGCGAGGGTGTCGGCGGGCAGCAGCGGCAGTTCGCCCCAGCCCGGGACCGCGCCGCCGGTGGCGAACGGTTCGGCCCAGCTCCAGGTCCCGTGCCACGCAGCCGGGCGCGGCATCACCAGGCCGCCGTCGCCGGCGTCCGTGGTGACCTGGAACGAGCGGATCGCGATCGGCTGCGTGCCACCGGCGGTCAGCCGCAGCCGCAGCAGGCGCGCGGTGACGGACGCGCCGACGTGCACCTCCGTGGCACCCGCTGACACCTCCCCCACCGGGGTCCAGGCGTCCCCGTCAACGCTCGCCTCCAGCACGGCGGCCGGCAGCGCGGACCCGCCGGTCACGTCGCCCAGGTACAGGTCGACGCCACTCACCTCGCAGCGCCGGCCCAGGTCGACCGTCACCGAGCCGTCCACCCGCGCGGGCGAGCCGCTGAGCCACCAGCTGCCCAGCTCGCCGTCGAGCAGGTTCGCGAGCGGGTGGCCCTCGGCCTCGTCGAGCGAGGTCAGTGCGGTCTGGGCGCCCGCGCGGGTCGGGGCGAGCAGCGGGTCGAGGCGGAACGAGGCGCGGATCCGGGCCAGCGCCTGGTGGACGAGGTCGGCGTCCAGCCTGAGGTCGGCGACCGGGAGGATGCCGGTCACCGCGTGGACGGCGGTGTGCGGGTCGGCGAGCAGCGTGACCTCGTGCGTGACCGGGTCGGTGCCGGGGCGGGCCGGCAGCGCGAGATCGTAGCCGTCCTCGATCTGCTCGACGTAGTCGCTGTTGCCCGGAGCGGAGGCGGGTGCGACGGCGTGCAGCGTCCGGTAGTCGGTCTCGCCGCCCGGCCCGGCGGGGCTGGCGTAGTAGCCGATCAGGCCGTCGGTGAGGCGCTCGGCCTGGCCCAGGCGGATCGGCCACTCGTACGACGGGTAGTCGGGGTCCTGCTCCCGCAGCACCTCGCTCCAGTGCGGGTTCGTCAGCGGCGGGCCCTGGAGCTCGATGCCGAGCGAGGCCCGGATCAGCGCCACCGGGCGGCCGAGCAGCCGGGCCGGTGTCCGGTCCTCCTGCGCGGCGGGGTCGAGGACGGAGTCGAGCGTCTCGTCGATGGTGGCCCGCAGCCGGTTGAAGGCGGCGGGTGCGTCGCTCCGGGAGCGCAGCGCGACCAGCATCCGGGACAGCTGCGGGTACGCGCCCGCGAAGTCCTCGGGCTGGGCGTACGGCGCGTGCGGCAGTGGGTTCCACGCGATGCGCGTCCCGTTCGCCACCACGCGCAGTTCGCCGAGCGGTGCGCCGTCGGGCGCGTAGACCAGCAGGTTCTCGTCCAGGTGGTTGAGCAGCAGCCAGCCCACCACCGGGGTCTCGGCGGCCGTGGCCGGGTCGGGCACGGCCGCGTAGCGCGTGTCGTTGTGGGACCGGACCGGCGCGAAGTGCATCCGGGTGGGCTGCATCAGCCGTGGCGGGAGCTGGATGAAGCGCTGCGGCGCGACGGCGTCGGGGTAGAGCTCGGTGCCGGGCGTGGGCAGCACGCTGTCGGCGCGCTTGGGGATGAAGTTCAGGTACGGCGTCTGGTAGTCGTCGCCGGGGTTGGTGATGTCGCAAGCCCGGCCGAAGCGGTCGATGATCCGCAGGTCGCGGAAGTAGAACTGGCCGGCCCGGACGGGCTGGAACCGGTCCTCCTCGCTGTCGGCGGGCCCGGGGTCGGGCACCGAGGCGGGGTCGCCGAACCGCTCGGGCTTGGGCAGTTCGGGCACCAGCTGGGCCGCGCCGTCCTGGGTGAGCAGCCATTCGTTGAAGCCGGTCAACGTCTGCGACAGGATGTCGAGGTCCTCGTAGTCCTCGCGCAGTTCGCGCAGGCCGGTCAGCTCCTCCTCCGGGTAGCTGTCCAGGTAGCGCGCGATCTGGCCGCGCAGCACGTACGGCGTGGTCGGCGCGAGGTAAGCGCGGGCCGCGAAGTGCAGCCAGCGCACGCTGTTCTCGCCCTCGGGCGCGGAGCCGCTCTGCGCGCCCTCGCCGCTCCACTCCCACTCGCCGTCGCGGAACGTCCAGTACGTCCGGTCGTCCGCCTGGTAGGGCGTCGGGCAGTAGCGCAGCTCCCACTGGAGGTACATCGGTGTCCACGGCTGGCGCCAGACGTCGGTGTACTCGGCGAGCATGCCGCGTACGCTGCCGGACTGGTCGGCCAGCGCCGCCGCGAGCGCGTTCGAGTCACCGACGGGCGTGCGCACCGCTCGGTCGAGCAGGTCGAACTCGGCGACCAGCCGGGTGCAGGCGGCCGGCAGGTTCGTCAGGTTGGGCGCCAGCGGAGTGCCCGGCACCTCGACCAGCTGACCGTTGATCTTGACGGCGGTGAGCAGCCCGGTCGGCGTGCGACAGGGCAGCGGGTCGTCGTTGTCGCGGGCCAGCGGCTGGCCGGCGGCGCCGCCCTCGATCGCCACCACCGGGTCGGCGGGCGCGTAGAACGGCTCGCGGGCGACCCGCTTGAGCTCCAGCGTGTCCGGCAGCGGCGGGGTCTGCTCACCGGCGAACTTGGCGATCGCGGCGTCGAGTTCCTCGGGTGTGCTGCCGTACGGGAGACGGCTGCGCAGCCCGGCGCCGGTCGTCAGCAACGCCTTCAGCTGCCCGGCCAGGCTGCCGGAGTCGGTGTCGTCCAGCTGCGCCGCGCAGGCGGCGTCGAAGCCGGGCGGGTGCGGCGCGTCGTACTCGCCGACCGGCAGGTTGGAGAGCCACCAGAGCGTCCACAGCCGGGACTGCCCGGCGGCGATGACCGGTGCGATCGCGTCGTAGGCGGCCTGGTCGGCGTTGAGGGCGTCCAGCCAGGGCGGCGCCGGCGGCAGCGGCTGCGGGTCGGGCAGCGGACGGTTGACGATCTGCCAGCTGTAGCCGCCGTCGGTGCCGGCGAACCAGGGGCGCCGGGTGGCCTCGTCGAGCTCGATGTCGCCGTCGGGGGTGCCGTACGTGTCGATGGTGCCCTCGTACAGCGCCCGGACCAGGTCGCCGGTCTGCGCCGACGCGGTCTGACCGGCGGCCAGTTGGCCGACCGCGTCGGCGGTGCTGTGGCCGACGGCGACCTTCATGTTCGGGTCCAGCGGGCGCGGACGGTCGGAGAGCGGTGCGCCGCCCTCGTAGCGCCACTGGGCGCCCAGCGAGTGCCCGGCGTACAGCGTGCGGCGCAGGTCCTTCGGGTCGGCGGGGCCGCGCCAGTCCAGCCCTTCCAGTACGGCCGCCGGGCCGGTCTTCTCGGGCGGCAGCAGGCCGGGGATCTCGGCGGCCCGGGCGAGGATGTCCTCGTCGGTCTGCGAGTACCAGCCGATCACCTGGTAACTCAGGTCGGTGTCGGGCGTCCACAGGTTGAGCTCGTCGGGGTCGTCCTCGTGCTTGATGTCCGCGAGGCTGTCGTAGATCGAGAAGACGTCCTCGTGGTAGCGGGCGAACGCGGCGAAGGCCGGCAGGCCGGGGCCGATCGCGGTCAGGAAGAGCTTGCGGCTGCCATCCGGGTCGGGCTCCTGCCAGGCCGTGCCGGTCAGCGCCTCGCGGCGGCCGATCCAGTCGGGGTGCGGCTCACCGGTGCCCCGGTCGGTCAGGTACCGCGAGGTGCCGTAGCCCAGCGAGGACTGGTAGTCGCTCTCCTCCAGGTAGTCGCTGTGCACCACCCAGCCGGTGACCTTGCGGGCCTTGCCGGCGAACTGGTGGTAGCGCACCACCAGCCAGCGGTTGGGCACCAGCGGGAACTTCGTCTCCCCGGTCACCGCGTCGTGATGGCCCCGGGCGAGCGCCTCGGGCAGCTCCCACTGCACCTGCACGCCCTTGCGCACGGCCGAGTTGGCCAGCGCCGGCGGCGGCTCCGCAGCGCCGGTGCGGTCCATCATCGCGACGAAGTCCGGGTACCACCAGCTGAAGGCCTCGCTGTCCTCCACTGCCTTGTTGACCACCAGGGTGCGTACCCGGACCGGAACGATCAGATCGGTGTCGCTGAAGGTGTCGCTCAACGCGATGACTCCTCGTCCATGCCTGCGTGAACTGAGTGCTGGGTCGGTGGTGCGGGGGCCTGGGCCTGTCAGGGCAGCAGCCGCTGCTCGATCGGGGCGTTGACCAGCTGCACGGCCAGCTCGCTCGGCCGCAGCGGCCGGTTGGCCGGCCGGCCCAGGTGCTCGCTCAGGGCCGGCACCAGGCCGCCCTGACCGAGCAGCCTCAGCACGTTCGTCGCGGGGTTCACGAAGCGGCTGTACACCGTGCCCTCGCTCGGCCAGTCCTCGCCGGTGGAGGCACCCAGCGGCGGCCGGGTGTTCGGGACCAGCTGCCGCAGACCCAGCAGGTCGCCGCCGTCGATGCCGAAGTGGATGCCCTGGCCGGGCTCGCGGATCACCAGCTGGTCCGGCACGCCGTCGAAGAGCGCGAGCAGCACGTCGGGGGCCGGGTAGTCGCGGCGCAGCTCGGTCAGCACCGTGCTGCCGCGCCGGGCGATCAGCTGGACGTCCGGCCAGACCGTGAGCAGGTCCGAGCGCAGCAGGAGGCCGGCGACAGGTGCCGCTGCGGTCCGGGCGGCCAGGGTGGCCTGCTTCAGCGTGCCGGCGAGGCGCTGGTCGAGCGAGGTGTGGATGCCGACGCTGGCGGCGCCGTCGACCAGCGCGGTGATCCACGCCTGGTCCACGCTGAAGAACCGGAGCGACTCGGGCGGCAGCATCCGCGCGTCGGGCACCAGATAGCCGAACGGGACGCCGCGCAGTTGGCCGAGCCGGTCCAGCCAGTCGGGCATGCCCGCGGTGCGCTGCTCGGCGGTGCTCCGCAGCACCGCCTGGCGGCGGGTGTCGGCGAGCATCGCCCGGCTGTCGGCGCGCGAAATGCGGTTGCGGGTACGGACGTTGCGGGCGCGCAGGGTGTCGTCCTCGGGAACGGTCGGCGCCGCGAGCGCGCGCCGCAGATCGGTCTCGGCCAGCGCCCGCAGCCAGCCCAGGCCGGGCCCGCCCTGCGGATCGGCCAGCAACCGCGAGGAGTTGGCGGCCATCGACATCATCCGCACGGCCTCGTTGGAGAGTTCGCGCCGCGCGCGGGTCAGCTCGCCGGCGTAGTCGGGGTCGGCCAGGCCGATCGTGCGGCCCAGCGTCCAGGCGGCGGCGTAGCTGACGTCGAAGAGGCCGTGGTCGGGCTCGTAGATCAGCGCGTGGTCGGCGGTGGTGTAGCCGTCGGTCCTGATCGGGGCCTCGGGGGCCGTGACCGGAGTGAACGGCCCGCGGTACCAGGCGTAGCCGAGCTCGCCGGACATCACCCGGTGCGGGACGGGGACGTAGCCGAGGTCGAGCCGGTCCTGCGCGTACTTCTCCTCGGTCGAGGGGTCCGGGATGCGCGGCGGGCGCAGTCGCAGCGTGAGGTTCTCGGGGTCGGTGAGACCCGGGGCGACGAGGTTCCTCAGCAGCTCGGCAGCGTCGAAGCCGGCCGGCGCGCTGCTGAACGCCCAGGACCACAGGCTCGCGAAGCGCAGCCGCTCCACGCCGCCGGGGATGCTGCCGCCGAGCGGCCCGTCGTGGCCCTCCAGCGACACCAGGTGCACGCAGTAGTTGCCGGGCGTGCGCGGGAACCGGTTCGCGGTGACCACCGCGTAGTCCCCCTCTGCGAGCACCTCGCCCTCGAACCGCCGCTCGGGCTTGGTCACTTCGCGGACGTGGGCGAGGTAGGAGAGCTCCGGCTCGGTCGGGATGACCGAGCGGAACACGGTGACCGGCACGTCGATGGTCCGCACGGTGCTCGCCTCGGTCTCGGCGGGCAGATTGCTGATCGCGGGGCCCTGGATCTTCGCGCTGCCGGTGCGCAGCAGCTCGGCGACGGTGCGCGAGGTGACCGTGCCCACGGCCTCCGGATCGTCCTCCGGCAACTCGCCCTCGGCAAACACCAGCAGTGCCAGCCAGGGCGGGCGGTGCTCGACCCTGGTCGCCCACTTGGGTTCGCGCTCCCACGGCAGGATCGAGCGGTTGAGCGTGATGTGCGGCAGCACGAGGGCGTAGGTGCCGCTGCCGCCGGGCGGCGGGAAGACCGCCCGCACCGAGCTGGGGTCGAGCACGAACTGCACCGCGCGGACCTCGAACTCCTGCACAGTGTCGGGCAGTTTGTCGGCACCGGTGTCGATCGGACCGCCGCCGTCGGTGAGCACGTGCGAGACCTCGGCGCGGTAGACGCCGGCCGTGATCGCGGGAAGGAAGTTGTCGCGGAAGGTGATGTCCAGGTCGGGCTGCGTGGTCACGTCGTCACCTCGGGGCTGACTCGGGCGGGCGGGTGTGCGAGCTGGGGCCGGACGGGCCCCAGGGCCGGTTCACGGGGCGGCGGTGGTGAGCGGGTCGCTGGTGAACAGGTCCATCACCCGGTCCCGGTAGGCGGTGCGCGGGCCGTTGGCGCCCGGGGCGACGCCGAGCCGGGCCAGCGCCGCGTACGCGCCGTCCCGCCGGGTCTGCACGCCGGGGGTGGCGATGGTGTCGCGGATCTCGCCGACCGTGCCGACCCGCGGGGTCGGGCCGGCCTGCTGCCCGAGGCGTTGCGGGAACCTCCCGTTCGGGTTGACCAGCTCGGTGCCGAGCGCCTCGGAGGTGATCGGCCCGGTCTGCAGCTCCGGGTCGAGCTCCGGCGCCGGCACGCTGAAGAACAGGCCGGTGTACCGGTCCGGGAGCAGGGCGGGCTCGTTCAGCACCGGCTTGTCGATCGGCTGGCCCCAGAGCGCGACCGGCACGTCCCGCTCGATCGCGCTGATGGTCCAGTTCACCGGCGTGAACGGCTTGTCGCCGTCACCGCGCTTGTTACGGTAGAGGACGACGCGGTGCTCGGACGTCACGCCGGTCTTCTTCATCGGCCGGATCGTGATGGCCGGTTTGGCGTCGCCGAAGCGGTCGTTGTTCAGATAGAGCGCCGAGGCCGGGATCGCGCTCTCGGTGGTGAACGAGAAGCCGGCCGCCGAGACCAGCGTCGGAGCCTGCATCGCGCTGCGGACGGCGAGTTCACCGGCGTCGACGTCTGCCAGCAGTCCGGTCAGCGGCGTGATGCCGATCGGCGCGGGCAGCTGGGCGCGCAGCTCCGACCAGGGCACCGCCGGTGCGCTCTCGCGCTTGGACCCGATGTCGAAGCTGAACGAGATGAACCAGACCTTGACGGTGACCCGGCCGCCGAACGGCGGTGCCCAGAGCGCGAGTTTGATGCCGACCTCGATCGACACCCGGATCTTGACGAACCACACCTTGATCGTGAACGCGACCCCGATGCTGATGCCGAGTTCCATGTCCAGGTAGAACGGCTTCCACTGGATCAGCACGTCCACGTACGCGGTGAACCAGGCCGAGAGCAGCCCCTTGTTGTACGTCGCGACCAGTCGGCCACCCATCATGAACGCGCTGGGGGTGAGGGTCTGGTAGGCCTCCCCCTTGATCATGATCTTGTCGTCCGGGGCCCAGACGAAGCCCAGCCGGGCCGGGCGCGGGTAGTGCGGGTAGTTCTTGATCTCGAACCTGGGGTGGTAGCCGCCGATGCTCAGCACGAAGTCACCGGCGTGCGCGCCGGCCGTCCAGATGTACACCGCGATGCCGCCGGTCAGCCGGCAGGCCGGGTCGAAGACGAACGAGCCGGGGCCGACCGCGACGTCCAGCGAGAGCAGGCCCTGCGAGCGCTGGTACGCCAGCTTGAGGTCCAGGTCGAGGCGGGCGTACACCTTCTTGCCCGGGCTGACGTTGCGCGGGAAGGTGATCGAGGTACGGCCCAGCAGCATCACGTTCAGCTCGCGGCCGAACTCCGCGAGCGCCAGCGCCTTCGTCTCGATGAACTTGAACGAGGTGAACTGCACGCCGACCGCGCCCCAGTACGAGCCCTCGGCGGGGCGCACCCAGTCGGTCAGCGCTGCGAGGATCTGCTGCGGGGTGGCCTCGGGCCCGCCGCTGCCGAGCCGGGCGACCAGCGGGAACTTGTGCAGCTCGGAGATCTGCGGCACGCGTACCGTGCTGTTGACGCCGAAGCCACCGGAGACGCCGGTCACGCTGAACGGCGGCGGGCCGAACAGCGCGACGCCGTCCTTCGCGGCGACCTCGCCGAACATGAAGACCGAGGACCAGCCGTCGGCGCTGCGCGCATAGCTGCCGGCGGCCTGCATCGCGAAGAAGCCGGTCTCCACCGCGAGCAGGCCGGCGATGTAGGTGCTGTAGTCCGAATCGTTGCGGACCTCCAGCACACCGGTGACCTGCAACGGCGGCTTGGACAGCCGCAGGCCGGCGCCCTGGAGCACCGGGGTGACGGTGAAGTCCGCGTCGACGCCCAGGCCCAGGCCGATCAGGTCCAGCTCGACCGGGCCGAGCGTGAGCGTCGCGTCGAAGGCGAGGAAGAGCACGCCGTGGCCATATCCCAGGCCGACGCGCCGGATCCGCACCGGGCCGAAGACCCGGTCCAGCGCCTGCGAGGAGTCGCCGCCCGCGCGGCCTTCGCCTACCTGCCCGCTGCGCTCGCGTCCGAGCACCACGCCAGGCTCGCCCGGCACCCCTGGCTCCTGCGGCTGCGGCTGCGGACCGGCTGCCAGCGCGTTGCTGCCGGTGGTCGGGTCGAGCCGCAGCACCAGCGCGTACTCCTCACCGTCCGCCGTCACCGAAGCCCAGGCGAGGGCGCCGGGGGTCAGCGTCTCGCGCGGCAGCACCGGCAGGCGGCGCGGGTCGGCCGGGTCGATCTCGCCGAGCACCTCGTCGAGCCGCCCGACCTGCGCCGCGCTCCACTGCGCGGAGACGTAGCCGAACTGCACGCCGGTCAGCACGACGTCGCGGTCCAGCGTGATCGACTCACCGACCAGCGGCAGCTGGGAGGCGCGAGCCAGCACCCGCCCACGCACTGCGACCAGGTGCCGCCGCCCGGCACCTGGAGCGCTGCCGACCGGCTCGGTGGCGATCACCCAGCCGGTCAGGTCGGTGACGGCGGTCACCACCAGCAGGCCACTGTCGAAGTCGTAGAAGAGCCCGGCCTGGCGCAGCACCGGCGTCAGGGCCGGGGGCAGCGAGGGCAGCCGCAGGCCGAGCGCCGCGGCGAGGTCGCCCGCCGACACACCCTCCGGGTCTTCCCAGACGGCGGTCAGCGTCGGCGGCCAGGGCGGGCCGTCCGGGATGGTGAACCGCATCCGCAGATTGGCCTCCGGCGCCGTCAGCTCGATCACCGGGATCCGGGGCCGGACGGTGCGGGCACCGAAGTCGATGACGCAACCGAGGCCGGGCAGGCCGACGGTGATCCCGCCCAGCTCGAACTCGGCATCGAACTCCAGCTCGATCACCCAGCCCGGGTCGGGCAGCCAGCCGAGGCCGATCCTCGGGAACGTCAGTCCGGCGAGGCTGAACGGCGGCAGCACGTCCTTCCACGAGGTGCCACCGCCACCACCGCCACCGCTTGCGGGCCACGGCAGGCTCCACCGCACGGCGGGCAGCGACGGCAGTCGCAGGCCGAAGTCCAGCGACACCCCCGGCACGGCGGGCAGTTCCGGCAGACTCGGCCAGGCGGTGCCCGTCAGCGAGGCCAACCAGGCGTTCAGCCGGCCGATCTGGGGAAGCGTGAGTCCGCCCGACCCGATCACCGGGATCGCGATCCCGTCCAGACCGAAGTCCAGGTCCGGCGGGAGCAGGCCGCCGAGGTACGGCAGGTCGGTGAGCGAGAAGTCCAGCCCGCCGATGCCGAACAGGCCGAGCTTGCCCCAGCTCCCGCTCCAGTCGGCGGCGTTCGGGAGCGCCCCGAGGGCCAGTCGCAGCCAGTCGCTCGCCCCGCTGAGCGCGAAGTCGCCGAGCTTCAGGTCGAATCGCAGCCCCAGCCGCGGCAGTACCGGCGTCAGCAGGTCCGGAAGATCCGGCAGGCTCAGCCCGAAAAGGCCGAACAGGTCCGGCACGCCCACCCCTTGGGCGTCGTCGAACCAGCCGGTCAGGATGCCGGCGCCCGGCAGTCCGGGGAAACCCGGCAGGTCCACCGGGATCCTGGGGATGCTGAACGTCAACTCCCCTTCACCCAGCGAGAAGGAGATCGACGGAAAGCGCGGCAGGGTCGAGAAGTCGCCGAGCTCCGGCAGCGAGACGTCGAAGCCGATGTCCGGCAGGCGCAGCGACAACCAGCCCAGCCCGATCGACAGATCGAAGTACAGCCCCAAACCGGTGCCGCCACCCCCACCGCCGGAATCGGAGAGCGGCCAGCGCAGCCCGAGGCCGGAGAGCTCGAACGCGCCCAGCGAGAGCCCCGGAAAGCCGGGCAGCCAGCCGATCTCCGACACGCCCAGCCGCACCACCCAGACCTGCGGCTCCTCGGCGGGCAGCACCCAAGAGGCACCGACCCAGAGGCCGGCCGCGAGGTCCTGCTCCGGCAGCAGTGGCCACCAACCGGTGCCCGCCACCGCGGCGGCAACCGCCGCGTTCACCGCCGCGCCCTGGGCCGCGGTCACCCCGCCCGGCCCCACCACGATCAACTCGACGCCCTCTACGCCCGCTTGGTCGCCGTCCGGGATCTCACCACCGACGTACGGCAGATCGGCGAGATAGGCACCGGTGTCCCTGACCCCGACCAGACCGACCAGGCCCGCGCCGATCACCGGCGTGGCGAAGACCAGCCGGAGCCGCTCGGTCTGCGCCGTGATCGCCACCCGGCCCAGCGTGAGGTCGTACTCCGCCGTCAGCTCCTGCACCTCGGCCAGGAACGCGCGCGGCACCTCGGTGACGTCCAGCGCCCAGGCCGCCGCGAGCTCGACCAGCCCCAGCAGCGAGTCGATCCCGGCGCGTACTCCGGTGACGAACTCCCGCGCCCCGTCCGCGAGGAACACACACCGGACCACCGCCGCATGCCCGTCCGCCAGCGCGGCCTCACCGACGATGGTCAGCTGCTCCCGGATCACCTCGGTGACCTGGAGCACCAGCTCCTTGCCGGACCCGAACAGCTGGTACAGCTCGGGCAGTTCGAACAGATCTGCGGACAGGGCGAAGTCCTGGCCCACGGCGGGGAACCGCGCGAGCAGGTCATCGACACGGACGGGAACGGGGGCAGTGGCAGGTGCGGCCATGGGGAACGAAGGTCCTCTCGTGCGCGACGGCGGGAGGCACTGCAGGATCACCCGAACCGGCGCACCAGGCAGGCACGCCGTCCGGTACCCGGGACACAGGGCGATACCACCACGACACAACCGTGTGATGACAGAGTGCGGATGCTTCACCGCACAGATCACGCCAATCACACGGAAACCACCACACCGACGGTTTCACCGTGCTAGCGATCGCACACAGAGAGTATCGGCATACGGGCGAATCCCTGCCATGGACGCGCCCGGGGAACGCAGTTGCCCTCGTAGCGGGCTACTCGGCGTCGAGCTGGTGATCGGCCCAGACGTAGCTCTCGGGGAGCAGCTCGGTGATCGGGACGGCGCGGAGCCGCTCCCCCGCGCCGACGATGACCTTCAGCGCCGGGAAGTAGTCGAGCAGGGCCTGGCGGCACCGGCCGCACGGCGGAACCACCCCGCGCTCGCGGTCCCCCACGGCGACGATCGTGTCCAGCTCGTAGGCCCCCTGGGCGGCCGCCGTGCCGATCAGGACCAGCTCGGCGCAGGGCCCGCCGGTGAAGTGGTAGGCGTTCACCGCGGTGATGATCCGGCCGTCCCGGGCGCGGCCCGCGGCCGCCATGGTGTGGTTGTCGCCGCGGCACCGCGTGCGCGCGACGTCGGCCGCGGCCTCGATGAGCTCGTGGTCGACCGGGTGCGAATCCATGGGCGTCTCTCTTCCTTCGTGCGTCCTGCGCGCGCATGCCAGAAGATCATCGCCGGTCGGGTCCGCACCCGTCAGCTCGTTTTCCGCCCGTCCAGGGCCGGACACGCGACCAGCCCTAGGGCCCTAGCGCCGGAACATGCCGACCAGGGTGCTCCACCAGCCGCGCCGCTGCCCCGGGATCGTCGCCTGCGGGCCGTCCGGCGGCGTGAGGGGCATGGGCGGCGCCGGGGAGACGGGCGGCAGAGCTGCCGCGGCCGCCACCTCCGCCGTCGTCTCCTCCTCGGGCAGCCGTGGCGCGAAGTACACCGGGAGCTCGACCAGGTGTCGCGAGATCCACGCCGAGGTCCAGGTCAACTCGTTCTCATCGACCGAGAGTTGCAGGTCGGGCAGCCGGGTGAGCAGGATGTCGATGCCGGTCTCCGCGATGGCCCGTCCGATGTCCTGCCCTGGGCACTCGTGCGGGCCACCACCGAAGGAGAGGTGCGAGCGGTTGCCGTGCAGCGGCGCCGCCAGGTCGGGGCGGATCTCCGGGTCGACGTTGCCGGCGGCGAGGCCGAGCAGCAGCATGTCGCCGGCCGTGATCCGCTGGCCGCCGAGTTCGGTGTCGCCGGTGGCCCAGCGGCCCGCGACCAGCGACATCGGCGGCACGTCCCAGAGCACCTGGTCCAGCGCGTCGGGCAGCGTCATCTGGCCACCGGAGAGGTGCGCACGGAACCGGTGGTCGGTCAGGACCAGCTTCAGCGTCGCCGCGATCAGGTTGACGGTCGTCTCGTTCGCGGCGAGCAGGATCACCCGCAGGTGCTCCAGCACCTCGTCGTCGGTGAGCCCGGCGTCGTGCTGCATCAGCCAGGAGACCAGATCGGCGCCGGGGGCGACCCGCTTGCGCTCCATCATCCGGCGCAGCGAGGCGACGACGTAGTCGTTGCTCGCGATCGCCGTCTCGGTGCCCTTCATCAAGTCCCGGGCGGCTTCGACGAGTCGGGGCCCGTACTCCTCGGGCATCCCGACCACCTGGGTCATCACGAGCATCGGCAGGTGCTCGGCGAACTGGGACACCAGCTCGGCCTGGCCGGTCGGCCCGAACTCCTCGATCAGCTGGTCGGCGAAGCGGGTGACGTAGCGGCGGATCCCGCGCCGGTCGTAGCGGTTCAGGCTGTCGGTGACCGCTCCGCGCAGGCGCTTGTGCTCCTCGCCGTCCGCGAAGACGCACAGCGGCTGCCAGGCGATCACCGGCATCAGCGGCGAGTCCGCGGCGACCTTGCCCTCCTGGAACGCCGTCCAGCGGCGGGAGTCCCGGGAGAACCGGGACGGCGTGCGCATCGCGGTGAGGTTCGCGGCGTGGCCCAGGATCAGCCAGGCCGGGAGGTCACCGTGCAGCAGGACCGGCGCCACCTCGCCGTGCTCGGCGCGCAGCTTCTCGTACAGGCCGGCCGGATCGGCCTCGGCCTCCGGCCCGTACAGGCGCCGCAGGCCTTCGGCGCCGAGCCCGTGGGCGGGGCAGCCGGGGGGCGGCGGGGTGGGGGGCTGCGGGGTGAGGGGCGCGTCGTCACGAAACGGGGTGGTCACGGTATCTCCGGTCGGCGTCTGAGATGACTGGGTTGGCACGGTCACGCGGTCACCGCACGGGCGGGGCCGAGAGGTTGTACAGGTAGCCCATCAGGGCCATCAGGACGTCCCGGCTGGATTCACGGGTCCGGGCGTCGCACGCGACGATCGGCACCTCCGCGGGCAGGTCCAGCGCGGCCCGCAGCTCCTCCACCGGGTACGTCGGCGACTCGGGGAACGTGTTGGCCGCGACGACGAACGGCACGCCGCGGTCCTCCAGCCGCCCGATCACCTCGAAGCTGACTTCGAGCCGCCGGGTGTCGACCAGCACGACCGCGCCGAGCGCCCCCTCGAACAGGCCGTTCCAGAGGAACCAGAACCGCTCCTGCCCGGGGGTGCCGAACACGTACAGCACCAGTTCGTCGTTGATGCTGATCCGGCCGAAGTCCATCGCGACCGTCGTGGCGGTCTTGCGCTCGATCCCGGCGAGGTCGTCGACACCGGCGCCGGCCTGCGTCATGGTCTCCTCGGTGGTCAGCGGGCGGATCTCACTCACCGAGCCGACCAGCGTCGTCTTGCCGACGCCGAAGCCGCCCACGATCACCACCTTGACCGCCATGGTGGCCGAGGCCGGGAGCAGGTCCGCATCCGCCGGGCCGGGCAGCACCTCGCCCGGCACCATCTGGCCCGTCAGTGTCCCGCCCGGCACCGTCTCAGAGTCGCTGAAGTCCACGGATCACCGCCTCCAACAGGGCACGGTCGGGAATGGTCGCCTGCGGTACGCAGGAGCGGGCCTCGATCCGCTCCTCGTCGAGCAGGTCCGCCAGCAGCACGGTGACCGCGCTCGTCGGCAGCCGCAGGTACGCGGAGATCTCGGCCACCGAGAGCGGCGAGCCGCACAGGCGCAGGATCGCCGCGTGCTCCGGCTGCATCGCCGCCGACGGCTCGGCCCGGGAGACGATCAGGGTGACCAGGTCGAACGAGGTCTGCCCGGCCAGGCCGCTGCGGCCGCGTGTGATCACGTAGAGGCGTTCGGGGTTGCTCTCGTCCCAGCCCTGGTCGGCTGCGCTCATGCCACCTGCTCGCCGTTGCGCGGCGGCGTGCTGAGGTGTTCGCCGATCCGGGCGACCAGGTCGCGCATCCGCTGGCCGACCAGCCCGGCGTCGACCCCCTCGTCCGCCAGCACCGCGAGATACGCCCGCGCACCGGCCGCCATCAGGTAGAAGAAGCCGCCGCTCACCTCGATCACGACCAGCCGCATCCGGCCGTCGCCGTGCGGGAACTCGTGTCCCACCGCGGCGGCCAGGCTCTGCAGACCGGCGCAGGCCGCGGCCAGCCGGTCGGCGGTGTCGGTGTCGGTGCCGTACTGGGCCATCCGCAGGCCGTCGGCGGAGAGCACCACGATGTGGCGGGTGTGCGGGACCCCGTCCGCCAGGTCCTTGAGCATCCAGTCCATGTTGGTCCGCTGCTGAATCACTGCTCGCCCTCTTCTGCTTCTGCCGACTCGTCACTGATGTGCCCGGCCGAACCGGTGGACGGCGCCGAGCCGTTCACCCCTTCGTGGAACGCGGCCAGCCACATACCGGGACCGGGCTGATCCGGTGCCGATCCCCGGGCAGCCCCCTGGGCCGTTCCATGGCCCATCCGCTGGATCGGCGGCTGCACCGGCCCGGCCGGCGGCGCGGGGGCCTTCGGGGCGGCGGACATGCTCCGCCGGGACGGCGCCGCATGCCGGCGGCGCTGCGGCAGGCCGTTCGGCGTCCACTCGGTCACCACCGGGATGTCGTCCTCCCTGATCGACGCCCCGAGCACGCCCTGGGCGGACCCGAAGGACGCCCCCGAGGAGGTGGTGCCCACGGCCGACACCCCCGAGGAGGACGCGCCCGCCGAGGACCGCCCGGAGAACGCGGGCGCCGCCGGCCAGCCGCGCGAGCGCGACCTGCCCGTCGACCGCGCGCCGGCCGTGATGCCGATGCCGATCCCGTGGGCCCGGCCGGTGGCGGGCGCCGTGGTGATGTACTGCTGCGGCACGATCAGCACCGCGCGCACGCCGCCGTAGGCGGAGGGGCGCAGCGAGACCTGGAACCCGTACGCCTGCGCGAGCCGGCCGACCACCGCCAGGCCCAGCCTGGGTGTCTCGCCGAGGTCGTTGAGGTCGATGCCGGCCTGCGCCTCCCGCAGCATCCGCTCGGCGCGGGCCCGGCCCTCCTCGCTCAGGCTGAGGCCGCCGTCCTCGATCTCGATCGCTATACCGGTCTGCACCTCGGCAGCGGTCAGATGAACCCTGGTCTGCGGCGGGGAGTAGCGGGTCGCGTTGTCCAGCAGCTCGGCGAGCGCGTGGATCAGCGGCTCGACGGCCGGTCCGACCACGGCCACGTCGGAGACCGGGTGCAGGTCCACCCGCTGGTAGTCGAGGATCCGCGACATCGCGCCGCGCAGCACGCTGTACAGCGGCACCGACCGGCTCCACTGGCGCCCGGGGCGGGCACCGCCGAGGACGGCGATGCTGTCCGCGAGACGGCCGACCAGCGCGTTGCCGTGGTCCAGCAGCAGCAGGTCCTCGAAGACGCTCGGGTAGTTGCCGTGCCGGTCCTCCATCTCGCGCAGGTCCTGCGCCTGGCGGTGCACGATCGCCTGAACGCGGCGGGCGATGTTGACGAACGCCCGCTGGGCGGATTCGCGCATCCCCTCCTCGTTCTCGACGGCCTCCAGCACGGAGCGCAGCACGGCCTGCCGGGCGGCCCGGAAGTCCGCGCCCAGGACGACGTCATGGGACTCGTACGTCTTCAGCACGTCCTCGGTGAACTCGCCCCGCTGAAGCCGGGCGATCGCCTCGGGGAGCGCGAACTTCGCCAGCTGCACCGTCTCGGCCTCCTGCCGGGCCAGCCGGCGGCGCAGCTCGTTCTCCTGCTGCTCGTGCCGCTCGTGCAGCGCCACCAGCGCCCGCCCCCGACGCGCTGCCTCGATGGCCACCACGGCCACCGCCGCGACGAACACCACCCCGCTCCAGACGACTCCCGTGCGAGCATCCCTGGATGCCACCGAGGCGGCAACGGCGGCGGCCGCCGCCGTCACGACCGTGGGCAGCAGCCACACGAGGACGGGAGCGGCGCGCCGGTCTCCGGGTGACGTTCCAGTACGAAGCATCAGGAATCCTCAAACGATCGCAGGAGTAGGGACGGAGGAGTAGCTGCGGAGTCCGGATTGACGCGGGACGGGTGGCGTATTCGGTGGCACGTTCGGACGGCGGTCGACAGGCGGCTCGGATACCCGCACCGACCCGTGCGACCTGGCGCGATGGGACCGGATGCGCTGAGCCGAATGCAGCCTAGCGGATTTCAGAATATCCCTGACGGAGCATCAGAAGTATTTCCGGGAAAGTGATTTGATGCCCCCCTTTCGAACATGCATGGAATTTCGCACACCAGTCAGAGCCGCCCGGACGACCCGTCCACGCAGCCACCCCGCCGGGCTCACTGCCACCAGACTTGCCCCTCGCCGGACTTGTCGTACCGGCCTCCGCCCTCGGTTCCCTCATGCGAGCGGCATCCGCGCCAAGACGCCACACGGCCCGTGGCACGCGTGATAGAGCCCGTCAGGCCTCGTCCGCCGGCGCGATGGGAGCGGTGGGCGCGGTGCTGCCGGCCGTGATGCGCCACAGTCCGGAGACCTCGTAGTAAACGCCGTTCACGATCTGCAGCAGCACCAGGGTGACGGGCCAGAGCAGGCCACCGAGTCCGGGCACGGCGTCGACGGGCAGCGTGTAGGCCATCGTGATCCGGGCCGCCGCGTCCAGCAGCATGGCGGTGCCCCAGATCACCGTGGAGACGCGCCAGATCCGCCGGAAGGCCGGCTCACGCTCCCACAGGACGTCCCACGAGGTGCCGTCCGAGCGGAACCGGCCTTCCAGCAGCGGGCGGCCGGCCACGAACACGAAGGGGCGCCGGGCCCGGATCGACGCCAGGAACCAGAGGCCGGCGACAGCCGTGACCCAGCCGTCCTTGGCCAGCATGAACCGGGTGCTCCCGGTCACCAGCGAGGCCGCGATCCCCAGCACCATCACGGTGGCCACGAACAGTGCCAACCCGTCCAGGCGACGTTGGCGCGCCCACTGCACGGCCACGCTCACCGCGGAGAGCGCCGTGCCCGCGAGCAGGGCCGTGAACGTGCTCGCGCCCGCCGCGCGCAGCCCGTAGAAGGCCGCGATCGGCGCCGCCAGATCCCACAGCGCCTGGAGCAGGAGACGTCTGCCGCTCGGGGCGCTCACGGCTCCCGCCTGCTGGGTTCGCTTGTGCACGACACCGTGGCCCCGTCCCTCGTACTCCTGGCGCGTACTCGGACTCATTCCTCGACGGGGAACCCGCAAACCTGCTGTTCCGGCTGTTCCGGAACGGAAACGCGAAAAAGCCCCTGGCCATTGCTGGCCAGGGGCTTTCCCTGAATGATTGTTCGGCGGCGTCCTACTCTCCCACAGGGTCCCCCCTGCAGTACCATCGGCGCTGTAAGGCTTAGCTTCCGGGTTCGGAATGTAACCGGGCGTTTCCCTCACGCTATGACCACCGAAACACTATGAAACTGTCAACCGCACCGTCCCACCCTGTGGCCCAGGGAAAAACGGGGTCGTTGTTTCAGAACAACACAGTGGACGCGAGCAACTGAGGACAAGCCCTCGGCCTATT
>NZ_JBWXUE010000060.1:0-23423 GCF_057158765.1 Kitasatospora sp. NEAU-69 | reverse complement strand
TCAGGGCCTCCTCGATCAGGGTCTCGACGATCTTCGACTCGGGAACGGTCTTGATCACCTCGCCCTTCACGAAGATCTGCCCCTTGCCGTTGCCCGAGGCCACCCCCAGGTCCGCCTCACGCGCCTCGCCCGGACCGTTCACGACACAGCCCATCACCGCGACCCGCAGCGGCACCTCCATGCCCTCCAGACCGGCGGTGACCTCCTCCGCGAGCTTGTACACATCCACCTGCGCCCGCCCGCACGAGGGGCACGACACGATCTCCAGACCACGCTGACGCAGGTTCAACGACTCCAGGATCTGGATCCCGACCTTGATCTCCTCCGCCGGCGGCGCCGACAGCGAAACCCGGATCGTGTCCCCGATCCCCTCCGCCAGCAGCGCCCCGAACGCCACCGCCGACTTGATCGTCCCCTGGAACGCCGGACCCGCCTCCGTCACACCCAGGTGCAACGGGTAGTCACAGGCCGCCGCCAGCTGCCGGTACGCATTGATCATCACGACCGGGTCGTTGTGCTTCACCGAGATCTTGATGTCGCGGAAATCGTGCTCCTCGAACAGCGAGCACTCCCACAGCGCCGACTCGACCAGCGCCTCCGGCGTCGCCCGGCCGTACTTCTCCAGCAGCCGCTTGTCCAGCGAGCCCGCGTTCACACCGATCCGGATCGGCACACCCGCGCTCTTCGCCGCCTTCGCGATCTCGCCGACCTTGTCGTCGAACGCCTTGATGTTGCCCGGGTTCACCCGGACGGCCGCGCAGCCGGCGTCGATCGCCGCGAAGACGTACTTCGGCTGGAAGTGGATGTCCGCGATCACCGGGATCTGCGACTTCTTCGCGATGATCGGCAACGCGTCCGCGTCGTCCTGCGAAGGCACCGCGACCCGCACGATCTGGCAGCCGGACGCGGTCAGCTGCGCGATCTGCTGCAGCGTCGCGTTGATGTCCGAGGTCAGGGTGGTGGTCATCGACTGCACCGACACCGGGGCGTCGCCGCCGACCGGGACGTTGCCGACCATGATCTGCCGGGAGACCCGTCGGGTGGCGAGCGGCTTGAGCGGCAGGGACGGAATACCGAGCGAGATCGCGGTCATGTGCGCAGGGTTCCCCGGAGTAGAGGTGACGGACGCCGGGTGCGCGGTGATCGCACACCCGGCGTCCAACGGTACGGCACCCGCGAACCCCCCGACGCCCAGCCCCTTTTTTGGAGCTCGGTTCACCTCCGGGCGCTTTGACCCGGTGCCGACGTTCCTCGCTCCGGCACTCCCTCGTTCCTCGGTCGCTTGTCGCTCGTCTCCGCGGCGGCGCCGCTGATCGGGCAGAGCCGGCACCGGCGCGCCCTTCGGCTCACTCGCGTGAGCGGCCCGTCAGCTGATCTTGACCGGGTTGATCACGTCGGCGATCAGGACCAGCAGCGTGAAGCCGATGAAGATGCTGGCCACCACGTACGCCAGCGGCATCAGCTTGGCCACGTCGAACGGGCCCGGGTCGGGCCGCTTGACGAGCTTCGCGGCCTGGCGGCGGATCGACTCCCACAGGGCGCCGGCCACGTGGCCGCCGTCCAGCGGGAGCAGCGGCAGCATGTTGAAGAGGAAGAGCGAGAGGTTGATGCCCGCGAGCAGCTGGATCATGAAGGCGATCCGCTGGCTGGCCGGCAGGTGCATCGAGAAGACCTCGCCGCCCACCCGGGCCGCGCCGACCATGCCGACCGGACCGTCGGCCTGCCGCGGGGTGCCCTTGACCACCGAGTCCCACAGCCCCGGGATCTTGGAGGGCAGCGAGACCAGCGAGTGGATGCCGGTGTCGGCCATGTCGGACATCTTGCTCAGGCTCTCGCCGAAGCCCAGCTGGACCACGCCGGTGGTCGGGCTGATCCCGAGGAAGCCGGCCGTCGTGGTGGCGTTGCTCGGCAGCGGGGCGCCGTACTTGTCCACCTTGTAGACCGTGTTGGTGCCGATCGACGCGGTGAGCGTGAGCTGCTGCCCGTTGCGGTCCACCACGATCGGCACGGTCTTGCCCGCGGAGTCGCGGATGTCCGTCTGCAGCCGCTCGTAGTTCTTGATCGGGTCACCGTTGAACGAGAGCACCCGGTCGTGGGCGCGCAGCCCGGCCGCGGCGGCCGGCGAGTCCGGCTTGTTGGTGCAGTCCTGGGTGGTCTGACTGGCCGGGACCACGCACTGCGAGACCGACTGGATCACCGGCAGCGACTGGGCCACGCCGAAGCCCATCATCACGGTCAGGAAGAGCCCGAAGGCCAGGATCAGGTTCATGAACGGCCCGGCGAACATCACGATGACGCGCTTCCACGGCTTGCGCGTGTAGAAGAGCCGGTCCTCGTCGCCGGGCTGGAGCTCCTCGTAGGACGCCTCGCGGGCGTCCTCGATCATCGAGCGCCAGGGCGAGCTGCTGCGCTTGGTGATCCGGCCGTCGTCGCCGGGCGGGAACATCCCGATCATCCGGATGTACCCGCCGAACGGGATCGCCTTGAAGCCGTACTCGGTCTCGCCCTTCTTGCGGGACCAGATGGTCGGGCCGAAGCCGACCATGTACTGCGGCACCCGGATCCTGAACAGCTTGGCCGTCGACAGGTGGCCCAGCTCGTGCCAGGCGATCGAGAAGAGCAGCCCGACGAAAAAGACCGCGATGCCGAGCACCGTCATCACTGTTGTCACCGTTGGTCCTCCGTCATACCGCTCCCACCAGCCATCTTCCTGCGATCGGCCACGCCGGTCAGCCCGCTGCCAGCTCGCGGGTCCGGGCGCGCGCCCAGGCCTCCGCATCGAGGACGTCCTCGACGGTCAGCGAAGTTCCCGCGACCGGGCTGCCGTGCTCGGCGACCACCTTGGCGACCGTGTCCACGATGCCGGTGAAGGCCAGCCGCCCGTTCAGGAACGCGTCCACGCACTCCTCGTTGGCGGCGTTGAAGACCGCCGGCGCCGTGCCGCCGAGCGTACCCACCTCGCGGGCCAGCGCCACGGCCGGGAATGCCTCGTCGTCGAGCGGGAAGAACTCCCAGGTGGCGGCCTTGGTCCAGTCGCAGCCGGGGGCCGCGTCCGGTACCCGGTCCGGCCAGCCGAGGCCGAGCGCGATGGGCATCCGCATGTCCGGCGGGCTGCACTGGGCCAGCGTTGAGCCGTCCGTGTACTCCACCATCGAGTGGACCACCGACTGCGGATGGACCACGACGTCGATCCGCTCGAACGGGATGTCGTAGAGCAGATGCGCCTCGATCACCTCCAGGCCCTTGTTCACCAGGGTCGCCGAGTTGATCGTCACGACCGGGCCCATCGCCCAGGTCGGGTGGGCCAGTGCGTCCTTGGGGGTGACGGCGGCGAGCTCCTCGCGGGTGCGGCCGCGGAACGGGCCGCCGCTCGCGGTCACCACGAGCCGGCGCACCTCGCGCGGCGTGCCGGAGGTCAGCGCTTGGAAGAGCGCGGCGTGCTCGGAGTCCACCGGCACGATCTGGCCGGGCGCGGCGACCGCCTTGACCAGCGGGCCGCCGACGATCAGCGACTCCTTGTTCGCCAGCACCAGCACCCGCCCGGCGCGCAGCGCGGCCAGCGTCGGGGCCAGGCCGATCGAGCCGGTGATGCCGTTGAGCACCGAGTGGCAGGGCAGCGCGGCCAGCTCGGCGGCGGCGTCCGGGCCGGCCAGCACGGTGGGCAGCGGGCGCCCCGCGGCCTTGGCCGCGAGCGCCGCGCGCAGCGGCGCCTCGGCCTGCGGAGCGGCCACTGCGACGGTGTGCACGCCCAGCTGGAGCGCCTGCTCGGCGAGCAGCTCGACCTGACCGCCGCCCGCCGAGAGCGCGACCACCCGGAACCGGTCCGGGTTGCGGAGCACGATGTCGATGGCCTGGGTGCCGATCGAGCCGGTGGAGCCGAGGATCACCAGCTCCCGCGGGCCTGACGGGTCATCGACGACCGGAGTGAAGCGCAGCTGTGGGTGAGCGAGCGAGTTCATGCCGACCATTGTGACCCGAGTGCCTGAGCGCGCGGACCCCGACCGGGAACCTGCCACCGGACCGGCACACGGCGCCGGCCCACGGCGGTCGGCACGGAGCGATCAGCACGGAGCTGGCAACACGGAGCTGGCAACGCACGGCGGCCGCCGGCTCCGTCGTGGAGCCGGCGGCCGCCGGGGACCCGGTCGGTCGGGACGCTGCGGTCTACAGGTCCAGGCCGGTGAGCACCAGGACGCGCTCGTAGGTGAAGTCGTCCATCGCGTACTTGACGCCCTCGCGGCCGACGCCGGAGTCCTTCACGCCGCCGTACGGCATCTGGTCGGCGCGGTAGGACGGCGCGTCGCCGATCACCACACCGCCGACCTGCAGCTCGCGGTGGGCCCGGAACGCGGTCTGCACGTCGTGCGTGAAGATGCCCGCCTGCAGGCCGAACTTGGAGTCGTTGACCGCGGCGAAGGCCTCCTCGGTGGAGTCCACCTTCTGCAGCGTCAGCACCGGGCCGAAGACCTCGGCGGTGGCCAGGATCGCGTCCGCGGGCACCTCGGCCAGCACGGTCGGCGCGTAGTTGGCGCCCTGCCGGCTGCCGCCGGTGAGCAGCTTGGCGCCCTTGGCGACGGCGTCATCGACCCAGGACTCGACACGCTGCGCGGCCCGCTCGTCCACCAGCGGACCGACGTCGACCGCGTCCTCGGACGGGTCGCCGGTCACCTGGGCCTGCACCTTGGCGACCACCTTCTCGACCAGCGCGTCGTACACGCTCGCGTCGGCGATCACCCGCTGCACCGAGATGCAGGACTGGCCGCCCTGGTAGTTCGAGAACATCGCGATCCGGCCGGCGGCCCACTCCAGGTCGGCCTCGCTCGACCAGTCGGCGAGCACCACGGCCGCCGCGTTGCCGCCGAGCTCCAGCGTGACGTGCTTGCGCGGCACTGAGTCCATGATCTGGTAGCCGACGGTGTCCGAACCGGTGAAGGAGATCACCGGCAGGCGGTCGTCCTGCACCAGCGCGGGCATCTTGGCGTTCTCCACCGTCAGCACGCTCCAGGCGCCGGCGGGCAGCTCGGTCTCGGCCAGCAGCTCGCCGAGCAGCAGCGCGGAGAGCGGGGTGGCCGGAGCCGGCTTGAGGATGATCGGCGCACCGACCGCGATCGCCGGGGCGACCTTGTGCGCGACCAGGTTCAGCGGGAAGTTGAACGGGGCGATGCCCAGCACCACGCCGCGCGGGAACTTGCGGACCACCGCGAAGCGGCCCACGCCGCCCGGGTCGGTGTCCAGCCGCATGGTCTCGCCGTTGGTCCGGCGGGCCTCCTCGGCGGCCCAGCGGAAGACCGAGGCGGCCCGGCCGACCTCGCCACGGGCCCACTTGATCGGCTTGCCGTTCTCCGCGGTGATCAGCCGGGCGATCTCCTCGGTGCGCTCGGTCAGCCGGCGGGCCACGTGGTCCAGCGCGGCCGCGCGCACGTGCGCCGGCGTCGCGGCGAAGACCGGCAGGGCGGCGACGGCGGCCTCGACGGCCTCCTCCACCTGGGCGTCGGTGGGCACGCTGACCGTGCCGACCAGGCTGTCGTCCCAGGGGTGGCGGACCTCGAAGCTGCTCTCGCCGGTCGCCTGGCGGCCGGCCAGCCAGAATGCGTGGGTCGTGGTCACGGTGATACCGGCCTCTCCTCGTCAGTGGGTTTCCCGCTCAAAGGTAGGCGGACCGGAACCCAAAACGGATTGGACAAGGTGGCGCAGTACCGGCGGCTCCGCCGTACAGAGTGGCCGACTCCACCGGCCGCCGACAGGCCCGGACGACGCGCCTACAGCGTCGCCGAGTCCTCGCCGGAGCGCAGCGCCAGCCACAGCTCCATCCGGACGTCCGTGTCGTCCAGCGACCGGCCCAGCAGCTCCTCGACCCGGCGCATCCGGTAACGCAGCGTGTGCCGGTGCACCCCGAGGTCGGCCGCGGCGGCGTCCCACTGGCCGTGCCGGGAGAGCCAGGCGCGCAGGCTCGCCACCAGGTCGCCGCGGGCGGTCCGGTCGTGGTCGCGCAGCGGGCGCAGCAGGCCCTCGGCGAAGGCCGCCACCGCGTCCTCGCCGAGCAGCGGCAGCAGCGAGCCCGCGCCGACCTCCTCGTGCCCGACCGAGCGCCGGCCGCCGCGCAGCGCCACCGCGAGCGCCCGCTCGGCCTGCGCGTAGGCGCCGCCGGCCTCGTCCACCGGGGCCGGGGCCGAGACGCCGAGCGCCAGGCCCTCGTGCTCCTCCACCGCGCCCAGGCAGGCCCGGTGCACCGCGCCGCCGTCCACCGCGAGCAGCACCAGCCGCTCCGGGTGCACGGTGCCGTCCTTGCCCTTCTCGCCGGCCGGCTCGCGGGCCACCAGCAGCTTCTCGCCGGCCCGGCCGCCCGCCTGCTCGGCGCGCTCGGCCAGCTCGGTCAGGTCGTGCACCGGGACGTCGGCCTCGGCCTTCTCGGCGCCCGGCGCGGCGCCGGCCACCAGGATCCGTATCGTCCCCTCCGGCAGGCCGCCGAACAGGCCGCTGGCGACCTGGCGGGCGGTGGTCACCTGGCCGGCCAGCACCAGGCGCAGCAGTGCGGCGCCCATCCGCTCCTCGGCGTGCCGCAGCTCGCGGGAGCGCTCCAGGGTGAGCGTGAGCAGCGCGACCGCGGCGTTCAGCACGTAGCGCTCGGTCGGCGTGATCCGGTCCTCGGTGCCGACCGCGAGGAACCCGCGGGCCCGCCGGTCGGCGCCCAGCGACTGGACCACCACGAAGTCCTCGTCGGCGGTGTCGAAGCCGGGCGCCCGGCCCTGCAGCGCCGCACTGGCCGGGGCCGGGCGGCGGCGCAGCCGGTCCACCTCGGAGGCGAGCCGGGCCGCCCGGCGGGCCGCCCAGTCGGGGGCCACCACCGAGAGCGCGCCGGAGCTGTCGTACAGCGCGGCCCAGCCGCCGAGCCGGGTGGCCAGCCGGCGCACCACGGCCGCCGTGCCGTTCTGGCCCAGCGCCGCCCGGGTGAGCTCCTCCTGCGCCTCGAAGCTGGTGGTCACCGCCTCGTACTGCTCGGCCGCCAGCGCCGCCGAGACGGCCTTGCTGATCGCGATGAACGGCGTCGGCTCGGGCACCCGCAGCAGCGGCAGCCCGCGCTGCGCGGCCGCGTCCACCAGCGGCTGCGGCACCTCGGTGTGCGAGAGCCCGACACCCAGGCCCAGACCGACCACGCCGGCATCGGCCAACCGGTGGACGTACGCCTGCAGGCCCTTGCTGCTCTTGCCGAGCTTGATCCCGGTGGTGAGCAGCAGCTCGCCGCCTTCGAGGAACGGCGTGGGATCGTCCAGCTCACTGGTGTGCACCCAGCGGACCGGGCGCTCCAGGTGGTCCGCTCCGGCGAGGACCGTCAGATGGAGCGAGGTGTTGCGCACGACGGAGGCGAGTGTGGGGGGCATGGCACCTTCGGTGGGACGACCCGGCGGCGTCACTGCGACCGAGCGGCGAGGAGGAGGGTTCGCCTCTCATTATGGACGCTGCGGACAAGCCGTGACGCCTAATCCACCGCCGCGTAACTAACCGAATGCCTGTCGGGTGACCGCGCAGCGTGGCCACCGGCCCGCTCAGGCGCGCAAGTCCACCAGCAGCGGCGGCACCTGTTCCCCCGTCACCGCGGTCAGCGAGACCACCGCATGGCCGCCCGGCAGCGCGTGCGCCAGGTCGGACGGCGACCAGCGCTGCCGCTCCACCTCCCGGGTGGTCACGCTCTCGGTCTGCGCGGTGGTCCCCGACAGCGCCTTGCGCAGCAGCCGCCCCGACTTGCGCAGCATGCCGCCGGAGGCCTCCGGGGTCCGCGTCACCGCCCGCTCGGCCACCAGCACCGTGCCCCAGGCCTCCGAGAACAGCCGGCCGTCCCACGGCGCGATCCCCGGGAACGCCATCCGGCAGCCGACCGCGGCGAACAGCGGCGCGCGCAGCGCCTCCGGCAGGTCCACCAGGCTGCGCAGCAGCAGCACCGCCCCCGCGTTCGCCCCGTGCAGCCGGCGCAGCCCCTGCACCGCGCCGGTGTCCAGCGCGGCCGAGGCGTCGTCCACCACCAGCCCGGCGAACAGCGAGCGGTCCTCACGCGCCGCGGCGGCCTGCAGGAACTGGCCGACCACCAGCCGGGACAGGATCCGGGCCGCCTCCGGGTGGCTGCGCTCGGGCAGCTTCACCCGCACCCGCAGCGGGTGCTCCAGCGCCCGCATCGCGAACGCCGGCTTCGCCGCCTCCCCGCCCTGGCCGGCCTGGTTGAAACAGCCGGCGAAGGCCGGCCGGTCGAGCAGCGCGAGCCGGTCCGCGAGCAGCGCCCCCGGATCGTCCGCCCGCCCCTGCCGACTGCGCCGGTGCTGGACGTCCGGCTCGTGCAGCACCAGCCGGCCGCGCTCGCGCAGCGCCGCCGTCAGCGCCGCCCAGGCCTGCTCCTCCCCCGCCAGCAGCGCCCGCAGCTCGCGCACCGCCGGATACCGCCCGTACCCCGCGTGGAACGGCCCCACCACCTGCTGCATCGCGATCCGCGCGCTCTCCGCCCGCGAGGTCAGCTCGTCCGGCAGCAGCGCGTCCGCCAGCCGGGAGGCCGCGGCGTCCGGCTCCGCCGCCGCCCCGTACAGGTCCAGCCCGTACGGCGACGCCGGATCCCCCGGCGCGATCACCACGTCGAAGCCGCCGTCCGGCCCGAGCTCCGCCTCGGCCGCCCCGACCACCACCACACACGCCGTCCGCGCCAGCGCCTGCAGACAGAGCGCCTCCACCACCGGCCGCGCCAGCCGCCCCGTCTTCCCCGTCCCCGCCGGCCCGACCGCGAGCAACGAGGTCCCCAGCACCTGCTGGTCCAACGCGAACCCGGCCCCCCGATGGGCCACCGGGTTCTTCACCACGTCCTGCGTCGTCCCCAGCCGCACCTGCCCGACCAGCAGATCGTGCTCCGCCACCCGCCCCACCAGATCCCGCGCCTGCGAAGGATGCGCACAAGCCGCCGCCCCCCGCCCCACCACCTGCTCCCGAAACGCCCCGACCAACCCGACATCGGGCTGCGCAACGGCAACGAGATCACGGAAGACCCGATTGATCCGGACGTAGTCGACGTCGGTGACCCTTGCCGCCGCGGTCTCCAGCGCAAGCCGTCCCGCGGCCTCCAGCTCTCCGGCGTCGCGCAGGGCCTGCCAGGGGTCGGTTCGCGCCGTGGCACCCTCGGCGGCCGACTCGGGCTCTTCCTGGGTCACCGCACCGGCCAACCGGGGGGCGCCGAACCGACGCCAGACCTCCATCCAACGGCCCATCCGACCGAAGATGAAGATGACGAGGACGGCCACCGGTGCGTTCTCCAGCAGGATCACCGGCAGCGCGTAGCTCGGGGAGATGTCCTGGATTCCGAAGACCTCGCCAAGGATGAAGGACTCCAGCTCGCTGGCGTACCAGAACGCGATCCAGGCGACCAGCACGTTCAGGCCCGCGCGCAGCAGCAGCGCGACAGTGGAGACGTCGTCCTTTTCGGTGACGCGCTCCGGATCCACCGGCTTGTAACCGAGCCGGTAGACCCCGGCGCCCGCGACCGGTCGGGGCGCCGTCGCCCACTCGGTGAGCCGCGATGGCGCGGCCGCCGTCGCCTGTCGGCCGCTCTGGTGGGGCATTCGGTCCGCGTGGGTGGCTCCACCGTCCGCCCGGGGTGCCAGCTCCGTCGGAGACCCGCCCGTGCCGTCCATCCCCATTGCGGCCCCGCTCCCTTGCCCCGACGTGCCCGGCTGTCTGTCTACCCATGCCGCCTGGTCGGCGACACGCCCGCGCTCAATGTAGTGGAGCGCGAACCGCACGCAGCCGTCCGGCGGACGCTGGCCGGTGAGGACAAGTCAGACGGCCCAGTTCTCCCCACTGGCGCATGCCGCCCCACCACTGCCCGCCGTAGCCTGCAAGAACCGAGCCAAAGCCGATCCCCTGGAGATACCCCCATGAGCGCTGCACCGCTGCTCCCGCAGGAGCGCCGCCTGGTCACCGCGATCCCCGGCCCGAAGTCGCAGGAGCTGCAGGCCCGCAAGCTGGGCGCGGTGGCAGCCGGCGTGGGCACCACGCTGCCCGTGTACGTGTCGCGTGCCGGTGGTGGCGTGATCGAGGACGTGGACGGCAACAGCCTGATCGACTTCGGCTCCGGCATCGCCGTGACGAACGTCGGCAACAGCGCCGAGGCCGTGGTGGCCAAGGCGAGCGAGCAGCTGGCCGCCTTCACCCACACCTGCTTCATGGTGACCCCGTACGAGGGCTACGTCGCCGTGGCCGAGCAGCTCAACGACCTCACCCCGGGCGACCACGAGAAGCGCACCGCGCTGTTCAACTCGGGCGCCGAGGCGGTGGAGAACGCGGTGAAGATCGCCCGCGCCTACACCAAGCGGACCGCCGTCGTGGTGTTCGACCACGGCTACCACGGCCGGACCAACCTCACCATGGGCCTGACCGCGAAGAACATGCCGTACAAGCACGGCTTCGGTCCGTTCGCGCCGGAGATCTACCGGGTGCCGGTGGCCTACCCCTACCGCTGGCTGACCGGCGCGGAGAACTGCGCCGCCGAGGCGGCCGCGCAGGCGATCGACATGATCAACAAGCAGATCGGCGCGGAGAACGTCGCGGCGATCATCATCGAGCCGATCCAGGGCGAGGGCGGCTTCATCGAGCCGGCCAAGGGCTTCCTGCCGGCGATCGTGGAGTTCGCGAAGGCGAACGGCATCGTCTTCGTCGCGGACGAGATCCAGACCGGCTTCTGCCGCACCGGCCAGTGGTTCGCCTGTGACGACGAGGGCATCGTGCCGGACCTGATCACCACCGCGAAGGGCATCGCCGGCGGTCTGCCGCTGGCCGCGGTGACCGGCCGCGCCGAGATCATGGACGCCGCGCACGCGGGCGGCCTGGGCGGCACCTACGGTGGCAACCCGGTGGCCTGCGCCGCCGCGCTGGGCTCGATCGAGACCATGCGGACGCTGGACCTGAACGCGAAGGCGCAGCGGATCGGCGAGGTCATGCTGGGCCGGCTGCGCGCCATGCAGGAGAAGTTCGACGTGATCGGCGAGGTCCGCGGCCGCGGCGCGATGATCGCGATCGAGCTGGTGAAGCCGGGCAGCAAGGAGCCGAACCCGGAGTTCACCGCCGCGGTGGCGAAGGCCTGCCACGCCGAGGGCCTGGTCGTGCTGACCGCCGGCACCTACGGCAACGTGCTGCGCTTCCTGCCGCCGCTGGTGATGCCGGAGCACCTGCTGACCGAGGGCCTGGACATCATCGAGGGCGCCTTCTCGCTGCAGGGTGCCACGGCCGGCGTCTGACCGACCGTCCACGGTGCGCCCGGTGCGCCTGCCCCCCGGGGGGGCGGGCGCACCGGCGTATCCGCCACTCCGGTGACCACACCACCCGCTACCGGCTGCCCGCCGAGCCAATGGTCTGCCCGCTGCCCGGCCAACGGTCTGCCGTCCACTTGTCGGCGTCCTCGACCGCCCGGTGAAGATACTGTGCGAAGCCGGGCAAGTCGGACCCGTCGCGAATCCGCTTGACGTACTGTCGGGTGCAGATGGACAGCGAGCCCCAGCCCACAGTCGGCCCGTCGACAACCGGTCGACCGGCCCGGTCGGCCGACTGCGAAGGCAACCGCGAGGACAACCAGGCGCCGGATTCGGCGCCGACACAGGACCGATCGACCGCCCGTCCGGCCCACACCCCCCGGGGCGCACGGAACGGCGATCACCCCAGCCGCCCCGGAGCTCTCCCCCCCGCTCCGGGGCGGCTTCCTCGTGCACCCGAGCAGCTGCCCGACCGTGCGCCCGGTTCGGTACCCGACTGGGTGCCCGACGCGCTGCTTCCGCTGCTGCTGGGGGTGCTGCTGGTCGTGGTCTCCTGGCAGGTCGCCGTCTCCGGACCACTGCTGTGGCTGGACCGCCGGGTCCGGGCCGACGTCCTGAGCGAGCGCCGCACCCTGCACAGCGGTCTGCTGAACGGCGCGGGCGAGCTCCTGTCGGACCTCGGCAGCGTGCTGCCGGCCATCCCCGTGCTGCTCGCCGCCGGTGTGCTCGCCGCCTGGCGCTGCCGGCTCGGCGGACGGCGGCGCTGGTGGCTGCCGGTGCCGACGGCCGCGGCGGCGGCGCTGCTGATCCCGCTGATCGTGGTGCCGGCGAAGAAGGCGTTCGCGCGCCCCGGGCCACTCGGCGCGCCGGTTCCGCACGGCGGCCTCGGCTGGTACCCGTCCGGGCACACCACGACGGCGTGCGTCGCCTACGGCGTCGGTGCGCTGCTGATCGGCCGCACACTGGCGGCCACCGGACGGCGACTGCTGTACGCGGCGACGGCACTGCTCGGCCTGGGGGTCGGGCTGGGACTGATCTGGTGCGACTACCACTGGTTCCTGGACGTGCTGGCGGGCTGGTGCCTGTCCGGGCTGCTGATCTGGTGCCTGGCCCGGTGGCTGCCGCCACCGCTGCGCGGCGCCTGAGCCGACGGCCGACGCCCTGAGCCCCGGGCCCCCGGGCGGCGGCCGCCGCCCGGGACTACTCCTCGGTGTTGCGGTGCACCAGACCGGGCTCGCCGGTGTCCCGGTGCCACTCCACCACCAGCTCGTCCTTGGCGCCGAAGCGCACCAGGTGACGGCCCACCACGTCCTCCAGGTCGCCCAGCTTGGCGGCCTCGCCCTCGACGGCGAGCAGCAGCGCGTCCGGCTCGGCGAGCAGCGTGGCGGTGCCGGCGGCGAAGGTCAGCTCACCGCGGCCGGTGTCGGCATCCCAGTTCGCGGTGATCTTGCGGCCGAGGTGGGCGGCGAGCTGCTTGGCATAGCGGGCGGACCGGTCGGTGGCGACCCGGGCTTCGGAGCGGGACATGGCTTCCTCCGGACGGACGGGGACGAGGAGTTGCCGGCCCCGGGAGCTGTCCCGGACGAGTCGGCAAGCAGATACTGAGCCTAGCTCAACATGTGACTGGCTCCCTACCTCGCCCGACCGCTACCCTGGGCGCACTCACCCCGTCGAGGAGCCCGCGCATGACCAGCTCGCCCACCGACCCGGCCGTCCCGCACCCGGCGGCACCGACCGCGTCCGACGGCATCGCGCCCGACGGCGCAGCCGAGCTGGCCGACGAGCTGACCCGGGCGATGAAGCGGATCCGCCACCGGACCGTCGACCGGCTGGAGCCGTACGGGCTCACCCCCGGGCAGGGCCGGGCACTGCGGGTGCTCGCACACGCCGACGCCTGCGAGACGCCCGGCCGCGCGATCCGGCTGAGCGAGCTGGCCGAGCGGCTGAACGTCGCGCCGCGCTCCGCCACCACCGTGGTGGACGCGCTGGAGCAGCACGGTCTGGTCGAACGCGTACCCGACCCGGCCGACCGGCGCTCGGTCGGGCTGCTGCTGACGGCCGCCGGACGGGCGGCGGTGGAGCGGGTCGCGCTGGTCCGCCAGGAGGTCGCTCAGGACTACTTCAGCGGCACCGACCCGGCGGACGTCGCCGTGATGCTGCGCGTGCTCAGGGCCGCGGAAGCGGCCTACCGGTCCTCGGACGGGTGCCGCCCCGACCACGGCCCCCAGAGCCGTTCCGGACACCGCCGCTAGCCGGCACCACCGATAGCCGGCACCGGCCGGCTACTTCGCCAGCCCGATCACCAGCCACATGAAGCCGACGCCGACCAGCGTGCAGAGCAGCGTGGCGCGTGAGGGGTGCGGGCTGTGCGCCTCGGGGAGGATGTCCGAGGTCGCCAGGTAGAGCAGGAAGCCGGCGAAGAAGCCCAGGTAGAGCCCGAGCACCCGCTCGGGGATGGTGAACAGCAGCGTGATCGCCGCACCCGTGACCGGGGCCAGCGCATCCGCGGCGAGCAGCGTGATCGCGCGGCGGCGGTTGTTCCCGTACAGGCGGGTGACCGTGTACGTGTTGAAGCCGTCCGCGAAGTCGTGGGCGACCACGGCGATGGCCACCGCCGTGCCGACTGTGTGCCCGGCCTGGAAGGCGGCGCCGATCGCGAAGCCGTCCATCACGCTGTGGCCGACCAGCGCACCGGCGGCGGTCAGCCCGAGGCCCTGCACCGGTTCGCCCTGCTGCGCGGTGCCGCGGGCACCGGCGTGGGCGTGGGCATGCGCGTGGGTGTGCGCGTGCGCCTGGCCTAACGCGTGCGTGTGCGAGGCGTACTCCCCCTCGTGCATCCGGTGGATCGCGACCGCGCGCTCGATGCAGTGGATGGCCAGGAACCCGGCCGCGAACATCAGCAGCGCCTCCGGCACGCCGTGGATCTCCTCCGGCGCCTGGGACACCGCCTCGGGCAGCAGATCGAAGGCGGCCACCCCGAGCATCAGCCCGGCCGCCAGGCCGAGCACCAGGTGCCGCCGGTCACCGGTGCGCTGGGCGACGTAGCCGCCGATCAGCGTCATCAGAAAGGCCCCGACGGCGACGAGTATCGCGGTCATCCGGTTGCTCCCGACCCTCCGGCCGCACCCCCACGCGGCGGCCCGCGCGGCAGGGTCACGACCGAGTCCGCCGGCCGGCTCCCCCGATCGGCCGCAACCCTTTCGGCCCAGCCTGCGCCGTCCCGCCCGCCCCCGCTCGCCGAGAGCCGTCCCCGCCCCCGCTCCCCGGCCCCGATCGCCTACGACAGGCCCTACGGCATGCCCACCGTCAGCGGCAGGCCCAGGTGCGTCTCGGCCAACGCGCGGAAGCCGTCGCCGTCCGCGAGATGGATCCGCCGGAACTCCTCGGTGTCCACCAGGTCCAGCGCCTCCTCGGTGAACGCCCCCGCCGTCAGCCAGAGCCCGTTGCCGGCCGACTCCTCGGCCACCGCCTCCGCCAGCGTGCGGACCTCGTCCGCGCCGACCCGGCCGGGCAGCCGGGAGGCGCAGATCACCCAGCGGCCGGGCAGCGCGCTGTCCGGGGCGCCGCTGCCCGTCGCGACCAGACCGTCCCGGCCGCGCAGCCGGACGCTCCAGTCGGCCAGCCCGCCACGGGTGAACAGCTCCCGGACCAGCACCGCGAACTCGCCCGGCGAGAGGTCGACGACGGCCGGCACCGCGGCACCTGCCGTCGCGAACGGCTGGACGGCGGCCCGCGCATACGGGTCCGGACTCACCGAGGCACCCATGTCGCGCAGCCGGACCAGCGCCTCGTCCTGTTCCGCCGCCGCGTAGACACCGGGTTCGCCCTCCTCCTCGACCGGTACCGCCTCCGACACCAGCCGGGTACGGGCCAGCGCGTCGCGGTCGGCGTCCACGGTGAGCAGGCAGGTGCCCTCCGGCTCGTGCAGCCAGCCGTTGAGCACGACACCGGCCAGGATGCCGTCGGTGTCCACCGCGTCCGCCGCCTGCAGGGCGCGCAGCGCCAGCCGGGCGACCAGTCGCAGGTAGTCGGTCGCGCGGTCGGCGGGCGTCCGCGGGACCGGACTGATCTCGCCGTCGGAGGTCAGCCGGTAGCCGTCGAGCGAGGGCACCAGGCCGAGCGGCGGCAGGTCGAGGTCGAGTACGGCGGTCCGGGTGAGCGGCCGGAAGACCGCGTGACAGGCGGCGGGCAGGTCGGGGGTCGCCGCCTCGGCTGCGGCAAGCGCGCGTTCGAGCAGCGATTCGACGGCGGCCGGTTCGGCTTGCCGGTAGGCCCGGCGACACTCCTCCAAGCTGTCGTTGTACTCCTGCACGGCCCGGGCCCGCGCCTGTTCGGCCTGCTCGTGGGCCAGCCGGGAGGCCGCCTCGGCCGGATCCGCAGCCGCCGCCTGCTCGGCCCGCCACTGCCGCAACGCCCGCTGGTGGTCCAGCCGGGCCTGGGCCAGGCCGCGCTGATAGCCGGAGTCGAGCAGCCGCTTCGTGGGAGCGGCATCCGGATCGGCCTCCGGCTCCGGCGGCGCGAAGTCCGCCCAGCACGGCTCGCGCCGCGACTGCGCGTCGGCACCGTCCGGGTACGGCCTCGGCTCGTAGCTACGCCGCTGGCTCTCGAAGTCCATCGCGCTGACCGGCAGCGCGAGGCGGTCGAGCAGCCCGGCCAGCCGCTGCTGCTCGGCGCGCACCGTGGCGGTCCGGTGGTGCGTCAGCTGGGCGGCCCGGCCGAGCGCGGCCACCGCGGGGTCGTGCCCGTCCAGGAGCCCGCCGTCAGCGCCATCACCACGGCCACTGCCACTGCCGCTGCCACCGGCATCGCCGTCGTCCGCGCGGACCGGGCTGCCCGGCCCGTCCGAGAGCTCCGGGCCGACCGATGGGCCGGGCAGGCGTACCTCACCCTCAGGGGCGCTGCCCGGTCCACCGAGCACCGAGGCCAGGAACCCGGCGCTGCGGTCGAGGACGTGGTCGAATGCCGACTGGCGCTTGTTCGGATCCTGCATCGGCGGTCGGTCCCCCATGCTCGAACGGGCGTGTCTCCGGTGGCCGGACACGCTCATCTGAGGAAGCAACCCCCGGCCGGAGCCGGAGGAGGCATACCCCCTGCGAGCATTCTCCACCGTCCGGCCTCCGAGTGAAGGCAGACCATCGGACCTCGGGGTCGGGCGCCCCGAACCGGGGAACCGTCAGATATGCGCTCCCAGCTCTGCCTCCGATCCGGCTCCCGGCTCTGCCGTCAACTCGCCGCCCATCGCTCTCAGTTGGTTCTCGTGTTGGTGAGATGGAGTCCGATGTAGCCGACATAGATCCGACCGCTGCCCGAACAGTCGTCGAGGTAGTGCAACCGCGGTGCGGTGCGGCCACCACCGATCCGCAGGTGGGCTCCCATGAACGCGCGCCCGCTCGGATCGACGGCGGCCGGGACCGCGAACATCCGCTCACGACGCATCTTGGTGTGACTGCACACCGTCCGGGACTCGTTGCGGACCGCCTTGCGCGGCGGGAAGTGGCTGCCACCGACCGGCGCGTGCTCGCACCACTGCTTGAAGTCACCGCCGGCCGCGCCGTGCACCGCGACGGCGGCGTACTCCTGCAGGGCCGTCAGGCCGTCCCAGGTGAGCCTGACCCAGTTGCCGCCGATCGTGTGCTGGTCGAGCGCGAGCGTCTCCTTCTCGTCGCCGGTGAAGCTCAGCAGCGGGAACTCGCGCATCCGGTACAGGAGTTCGGTGAAGCTGGCCGGGCCGCCCGGTGCGCCGACCGGCCGCTCGGCCTGGCCCGGTGCGCTGCCGCCCGGCGGGCAGAGCCTGCTGCTCAGCACCCGCAGCTGGGCGCTGACCCGGCGCAGCGCGGTGCTCTGCAGTTCGTTCTCGGCGCGCAGGTGGAGCTCACGCCGCCGCGAGCGGTGCAGGCTGCGCCTGACCCGCTGCAACTGCTCGGCACCGGCCTGCTGGGACTGCGCCAACTCGACAGCCAGTTCGTCCAGTTGATTCTGATCCGACCCGCCCGGCAACCCGCTCGGCGAGCTCGGCACAACAGCCAGGGCCGGCGGACCCAGCGGAGCCGGCGGAACCACCGGGATCAGCCGGACTCGTAGTGCCGGGACCCGGGACAGCGGACCGGGCAGCGGCGCGAGGTCGGCCAGCCGGCGCGGCTCGCGGGCCAGCAGCGCGGCGGCCCGGCGCGGCTCGCTCTCGATCCGGTAGCGGGGCAGCACCAGGTGGCGCTGCGCGTCCCGCCGGGAGGCCGGATCCACCTCGGGCAGGTAGGTGCGCAACGCACCGCCGTAGACCGCGTGGTACTCCAGCGCGGTGTTGAACGCGACCCGGGCGCCCGGGTCGAGCACGTAGCCGATCGCCAGGCCGGCGACCCCGGGCAGCAGCGGCGCCAGCAACCGCTCCGTCCAGAACCGCGGATCGAGGTCGGCGGGCACGCTGGCGATCACGACGGGCAGCCGCCGGGCCGGATCGCAGAGCTCGTCGATCACGCCGTCCACCTCGGCGGCCGTGATGATCCGGGGCAGTGCGCGGACCTCGGCCGCGCCGTCCAGCGCGTCGATCAGTGGCAGCAGGCCGTGCACGAGGTCGGGTACCGGCACCCGGACCGGGGTCCGCACACCGGGGTCGGCCGACTGGTGCTCGGCCTCCAGCCGAAGCCAGGTCGGGCCGCCGGCATCGGCCGCGATGGTGAGAGTGAGCTGGTGGGTGCCGTGTGGGGCGGGGGTCCGCAGTCGGCGGCGGGTGTAGTGCCCGGGTGGCAGGGCCGGATCCCGGGGCGGCAGCGGCCCGGCGTCCCGGTCGAGCAGGACCCGGTCGGCCAGCCGGTGGCGGACAGCAGCCGCACTCGCGGCGACCGGTGCCGGCGGTGGTGGTGGTTCGGCGTAGCCCTCGTGCTTGAGCCAGGCACCGAGGCACTGGTCGGCGAGTGCTACGGCATCGTCCTTGGACTGACGGGTCGTCACCGTCATCCGGTAGGGAGTCGCCTGGCCGGGGGGCTGGGGGCGGCCGGGGCTGGGGGCGGGGGCAGCGTCCGCGCGCGGCGCGGTGCGGTCGGTCTTCATGGGTGGTGCCTCCGTGGTGCGCGGTGGGGTCTGACGGTCCTCCATCGACGGGTTGATGACTGGCTTCGGCCGGCCGGTGCCGACCTGGTCCTTGCGGTGAGAACGCCGAATCCCGGAGCTGAAGTTCCAGGTCCGGGCCTTATTAATTCGTTTGAGTGTCGTCTGCGCGTTGCTTGACGGATCGGCGGACGACTGGTGTACAGCAGCCGCGGGCGCCCGGCGTACGGCCGGCCGCGGCGGTTCGCACGGGTCCGGTCAGGCGCTGCTCAACCGCTCCGCAGGCGCCAGCAGATCGCCGTCGGGTCTGCCGGTGCGGATCAGGCCGAGATCGGGTGGCGACGCCGGCACCGAGAGTGGGCAGCCTTCCGCCACCTGGTAGTTCGCCAGGATCACCACGGGCTCGTCACCGTGGTTGTAGCCGATGTGCAGTTGCTCGGGGAGCTCGATCAGGAACTGACCGGGCCGGGTGATCTCGACCGTGCCGTCCTCCAGCACCCGGGTCAGCGTCCCGGACAGCAGAACCGCCTGCACCATGGCCGGATGGTAGTGCCACCCGGTGTTCGCGCCGGGTTCGATGGTGACAGTTCGGATCACGGCCATGTCGGATCTGCTCCTGTGACTCGACGGTCTTGCCAGGCTACTGACCGTCAGACATGGCGGAAACCGAATCCCTGGGCTTTGGCCGAAAGAACATGCGGATTCATCAGCCCGGCTTCAGCGGCCTCCGGCCGGGCCGGTCACCGGCACCTCCAGATAGGTGTGCCCCGCGGCGACCGCGACCGCCGTGCCCCCGCTGGCCTCCGCGAGCCAGGTGTGGAAGGCCGCCAGCTCCGGCTCCGGGACGCCCACCTCGATCTGTACCCCGGCCGCCTCGTACTGCAACCCGCGGACGGCGTGGCCGGCCGCCCGCAGGTCGTTCTCCAGCCGCCCGGCCCTGGTGTGGTCCGCCGCCACCAGCAGCAGCGCGACCGGGCGGCGTTCCAGCAGGCCGATCTCGTCCAGAGCCTCGGAGACCACTCCGCCGTAGGCCCGCACCAGCCCGCCCGCACCGAGCAGCACGCCGCCGAAGTACCGGGTGACCACCGCCACGGTGTCCGTGACCTCCCGTCGGCGCAGCACCTCCAGCATCGGCACGCCCGCGGTGCCGGCCGGCTCGCCGTCGTCGTTGGAGCGCTCCCGGCGCTGTTCGGCGCCGAGCACGAAGGCGGTGCAGTTGTGCCGGGCGTCCCAGTACTGCTTGCGGATCCGGGTGATGAACTCCTGCGCCGCCGCCTCGTCGCCGACCCGGGCGAGATGGCAGATGAACCGGGAGCGCTTCACCTCGATCTCGTGACTGCCGTCCGCCCGGATGGTGAGGTAGGGCTTCGGCGCTGGCTGCGACATGGCGGGCGGGACTCCAGGTGGACGGGGGCGGGACCGGTCCCAGCAGCCTATCCACCCGGCGACTGGCACCCCCCGGAAGCAGCCGGGAGCCCGCTCCGGTCAGCGACCGGCCAGTGCGTCCAGCTGCTTGCGGTCCAGCCCGGTCAGCTCGGTCACCTCGGCCGCATCGACCGCACCGCAGTCCAGGCCGCGCAGCAGGTAGCCGCTGAGGGCCTTGGCCGTGGCCGGCTCGTCCATCACGTCACCGCCCGCCTTCGCCACGTACGCCGCCAACCGGGCCGCCGCGGCGGCCAGCCCCTCGCGGTAGAACGCGTACACGGCCGCGTAGCGGGTCGGCAGGTGCGCCGGGTGCATGTCCCAGCCCTGGTAGTAGGCACGCGCCAGCGAGCGCCGGACCAGCCGGTGGTGCAGGTTCCAGGCCGCGAAGACCTGCTCGGTGGGGCCGGTCGGGATCACGTTGGTCGAACCGTCCGAGAGCCGCACCCCGGTACCGGCGGCGGCCACCTGCATGACGGCCTTCGCGTGGTCGGCCACCGGGTGGTCCATGCTCTGGTAGGCCGCGCTGACCCCGCACGAGGCGCTGTAGTCGAAGGTGCCGTAGTGCAGACCGGTGGCCCGGCCCTCGGCCGCGTCGATCAGCAGGGCCACCGTCGCCCGGCCGTCGGCGCCGAGGATCGCCTGGGTGGTCTCGATCTGGATCTCGAAGCCGATCCGGCCGGCCGGCAGCCCGGCCCGCTGCTCGAAGTCCTCCAACAGCCGGACCAGCGCGGTGACCTGGGCGGGATAGGTGACCTTGGGCAGGGTGAGCACCAGGCCCTCGGGCAGCCCGCGGCCGTCCTCCAGCAGCGTCCCGAGGAAGAGCTCCAGCGTGCGGATGCCCCGGTCGCGGACCGCGGCCTCCATGCACTTGATCCGGATGCCGATGTACGGCGGGGCGGTCCCGTCGGCCACTGCGGCGGCGACCAGCTGGGCCGCGCGGACCGCCTCGGCGTCCTCCTCGGCGTCGGGGCGCGGGCCGTAGCCGTCCTCGAAGTCGATCCGCAGGTCCTCGATCGGCTCCCGCTGGAGCTTGGCCCGGACCCGGGCGTGCACCTCGGTGATCAGCTCGTCGGCAGGGACGCCGAGCGCCTGGGCGAGCTCGGCGGGCGTCGCCGCGTGCGTGTCCAGCGCCGCCAGGGCCTGGCGGCCCCAGTCGGCCACGGTGTCCGCCGCGAACGCGTCGGCCGGGACGTAGACCGTGTGCACGGGCTGCCGGGTCCCGGAGTCACCCGGGTACCTACGGGCCAGCTCGGCATCGACCGGCTCCAGCAGCGCGGCCACCGCGGCGCGCGCGGCAGCGGAGAAACCCGGGCCCTGCGGGACCGCTCCGGCGGCTGCGCCGCCCACCTCGACCTGCGACATCCGACTTCCTCCACGCTGCTTCTCAGACTGCTTCTCAGACTGCCGATCTTCAACAGTTTGTTGATGCGAAGGTAACCGGGCCACCGCCGGGCGTCAATGGGTGCCCAAAAGCCGAACAGCCCCGCCGCGGTGCGCGGCGGGGCTGGTCAGGGTGGAGATCGGGGGTACCGGTGGGGCTCAGGGGTACCAGGAGTACTACTCGCGTCCCATCGTCGCGTAGCGGTCCTGGAGCTGCGGCCAGATCCTGGTCATCTCGCTACGGGTGGGCGGGCTGCCCGGCCGCTGGCCGGAGACGCCGTACTCGGTGAAGAGGTACTGCGCCAGCCGGTCCTGGTCGGGGTCCTGACCATGCGTCTCCTGGTAGGCGACGAGCGCCTCCAGGCCCAGATCCACGGTCAGCTGCGGGCCGGACTGCGCGCTGGCGAAGAAACCCGCGCGCTCGGTCGGCGCACCGGTCGATTCGGCCTGCGCCTCGGCGCCCTGTCCGTCGTACCGCTCCTGCTGAGGCTGGGCGGCCTGCTGAGTCGGTTGCTGCTGCTGCGACACCGGGACCTTCGGGGCGAAGACATCGACCAGCTCGGTGCCGTGTGCCCGCGGCTGCTCGTGCTCGGCCTGCGCGACCTGCTCGGCCTGGTGAGCCGGCGCCGGGAGCCGCCCGTCGGCGAGAGCGATCAGCTCGGCCGCGGTCAGCTGGCGGCGCTCCTCGGCAACCGCAGCGGGCTGCTGCGCCTGCGTCGGCCGGCCCTGCTCGGGGGCCGCGGCAGCTTCGGTCGGCGGGACGTCCTGTCGAACCGTCGCCTCCGCACCCGGCTCGTCGGCCGAGGGCCGCGGCGCCTTGAACCACGGCGACGCCTGGTTCGGCTGCTGGGTCCCGTCGGCCACGGCCTGCCGCGGGGCGGGCACGGCGCCGGGCGGCAGGCCCTCCGGCGGCTGGGCCGCCGTCTGACCGGCCCTGATGTCGCGCAGCGCGGTGACAGGGCGGCCCGGCTTCGCCGGTGAGACGCGCGCACCGTACGGCGGCACCAGCGGCGGGTTCGCGACCTGCGGCTGGCTCGGCCCGGGCGCGGGCGCCGTGGCAGCGGCCGCGACCTGGGCCGCCGCCGCCGGCACCGAGCCGGCCGAAGTCTCCGTATCGCCGCCGCTGTCACGCCAGCGCGCGTTGGCGAGCTTCGCAAGCATCGGCACGGCGACCGCTGCGGAGACCGCCGGCACCTCGGCGGCCTCGGCGGCCTCGGCCACCGCAGCCGCCTTGCGCGGCGCGGCATCGGCCTGGCCGAGCTCGCCGTCGATCCGGTCGAGCAGCGTCACATCGAGCGGGACGCCGTACTTGGCCAGCTTGAGCGGCAGCAACGCCTGGATCGGCGCCGCCCGCCGCCAGCCGCGCCCGTACCGGAAGCGCAGCTGCGCACGGTAGACGAGACGGTTCTGCTCCAGCCGGACGACCTCGTCGTAGGAGCGCAGCTCCCACAGCTTCATCCGTCGCCAGAGCCGGAAGGTCGGCACCGGGGAGAGCACCCAGCGCATCAGCCGGACGGACTCCATGTGACGGTCCGCCGAGATCGCCGCGATCCGGCCGACGGCATGCCGTGAAGCCTCGACCACGACGACGAAGAGGACCGGGATCACCGCGTGCATACCCATGCCGAGCGGATCGCCCCAGGATGCGGCGGCGTTGAAGGCGATGGTGGCGACGGTCAGCAGCCAGGCGGTCTGACGCAGCAGCGGGAACGGTATCCGCAGCCAGGTCAGTACGAGGTCCAGCGAGAGCAGCACCACGATGCCGGCGTCCACACCGATCGGGAACGCGTACGAGAAAGCGCCGAAGCCCTTGTGAATCGCCAGCTCGCGCACCGCCGAGTACGACCCTGCGAAGCCGATGCCGGAGATCAGGGTCGCGCCGCCCGCCACCACACCTAGCAGCGCCCGGTGTGCACGGGTAAGGGTAGGACGTGCCATTCGTTGATCAACCCCTGGGTCGGGACTCGGACCATCGGGATCCTACTCGGACATCTGTTCAGCCCTGTGCACTCCCCCTGTCAAGGGGGTTACAGAACGCGAAAAAGCCCCTGGCCATTGCTGGCCAGGGGCTTTCCCTGAATGATTGTTCGGCGGCGTCCTACTCTCCCACAGGGTCCCCCCTGCAGTACCATCGGCGCTGTAAGGCTTAGCTTCCGGGTTCGGAATGTAACCGGGCGTTTCCCTCACGCTATGACCACCGAAACACTATGAAACTGTCAACCGCACCACACCGTGACCTGGTGTGGGGTCGTTGTTTCAGAACAACACAGTGGACGCGAGCAACTGAGGACAAGCCCTCGG